>JBEIUM010000009.1:0-28752 GCA_040374385.1 Sediminibacterium sp.
ACATTGAATATCTATTCTGCTACTCCATCGATTCAATTTTTTAGTGGTGACCCAACTGGTTATCGGTTGTTTAGGTCGGGAACTCGAATTACTTTGAATAGTGGAGGTAGCACTGAATTGCAAATTGCTGGAAATTCTGCCTATACATTAGATGCAGCAAATGGTCATATTTGGAGGACTGCATTAAGTGGTGGTGCTGCATTGGCAAGATTGACAACTGGCGGGAATTTAATGGTTGGAACCACTACCGATGTAGCAAGTGCAATTTTGCAACTTTCATCAACAACAAAAGGATTTTTGCCTCCAGTGATGACTGGGGCACAAGCCGAATTGATTGGAACACCAGCGGCTGGTCTTATGGTTTATTCAACAGATGGAAGCGGTGCAACAATCACATCATTGGGATGGTGGGGTTACAACGGAACAACTTGGGTCAAATTAAATTGATAAATTCTAAATAAAACACAAATGAAAAAAGCAATCATTTTCCTTTTCGTCTTGGTCTTTGGGTCGGTAAATGCCCAAACCATTGACTCAACCATCACATCAATTTCAGCGGTCAAAATTCAACCAATCAAAGCCCAGTTCAGTGATTCATTGATGTCCACTCATTTGGGGGTTCGGGTTATTGCAGATGATCTGAAAACAACGGCCACACTTTATTGGGAACTGTTGATGTCAAACGGGGCGGTTTCTGTTAATGGAAACTTCATAATCCAAGGGAAGGACTACACCGACTGGTGCAATAACTCCACCCCTTGCAATTTGTGGCCTTTCGTTTTGGTATGCAACAAGTATGGTCTTACCTTCATAAACGAAAAAAAATAACAACATGAAACGCCTATTCATTGCACTCAGCCTTTTGTCCTTGATGTCCTTCAAAACCCAAGAAGAACCCAAAACCATCAAACTGGAACTTTCCGTTGAGGAGGTCAATTTGATATTTGAGGGCCTTGGGGAATTGCCAGCTAAAAAATCTGAAGGGCTACGGGTCAAAATTTATCAGGAAGCTAAAAAACAAATGGAAGCGAAATGAGTCAGGAATTGTTGATTTTTTTGGGTAGCCAAGCCATTGCCATCATTTTTGGATGGGTCAAATTGAACACTCAAATGACAATCAAATTGAAAGAATTGGACATCCGGCTCGAACATATTGAAAAAAAGGATGAAGATGTCAGCCAGAAATTGGATTCAATCTTCAAGAAAATCAGTGAGATTCAAGTCGAATTGCAAAACAAACAAAACCGATAAAAATGAAAAGTTGGAAAACAACCATTGCTGGGGTCCTTGTTGGGGCCGTTGCCCTTGCTACTTACATGGGCTATTTGTCTGACGATCAGGCTGCACAAATCGTTGCCGCTTTGACCGCATTGGGCCTTATTATCGCCAAGGATGGCGATGTTTCAGGTAAGTAAAACGAACACCATGTTGAACAAACTTTTGCCCATTTTGGGCATCGCACTATTGTCATGCAATGCAGAAAAGCAATTGCAGAAAGCCGAAACAAGGTTATCCCAAGCGGGGCGGTTGGCCAGTATATGTGCCGACCGTTTCCCGTCCCGGGATTCCATCATTATCAAAGATTCGGTCACTACCGACACCCTACTTTTGGGGGAGTACATATTTGACACAATCCGGGTGAATGACACCATTGTCATCACCAAAAAGGTGCCAGTTGTCAAAACAAGGTACAAGACCCAAATTGTTTACCGTCAGGATAATGCCAAAGCCGAGGCCATTGCCTTGCAATTGGAGGCTTGCAACAACGAATTTGCCGAAATAAGTTTGGGGATGCTGGAAACCCAAAAGGCTTTGGATCAGGCCAAAAAGGATGCCAAATTTTACTTTTGGTGGCTTTGGGTTGTGGTAGTAATTTCATTGGGGTTTACCTTTAGAAAACTTATTGCTCGTTATGTTATCAGATAGCCAAATTTTGAGCAAATTCGGTGAGCCCGGCAACACCGACAATTTTGTGGTCATTGACCTCCCTTATCCCATGAGAATTGCATGGGACACCAAAGTAAGCACCAAACGGATGCAATGCCATAAACTGGCCGCTGGTCCGTTCAAAGCGGTGTTTGCTGATCTATTGGCCCACTACGGGTTGACTGAATTGCAACGCCTTGGGATTGATCTTTTTGGTGGGTGTGTCAATATCCGAACCATGAGGGGGTCAAAAACCAAATGGAGCCGTCACGCTTGGGGGATTGCCATTGATTTGGACCCAGCCCGCAATGGACTCAAGACAAAGAAACCAACGGCACAATTCTCAAAGCCTGAATACAAGGCAATGATTGACATATTCACCAAACACGGGTTCATCGGTTATGGTCCGGCAAAGGACTACGATTGGATGCACTTTGAATTGGCCTAAAATCCACCACATGACAAAAATCAGCATTGTTCGGGAGTACCGGGATAAATACCCAGATTTCCCAAACCTCAAACTGGCCCGGATCATTTACAACGAAAACAAAACAGTTTTCACCACCATTGAAACGGTGCGAAAAATGATCTTGAAAATAGAGGGCAAAGGTGTAAGCGGAACCAAAGTGACGCACCCCAAAGAGGCCCGGCCTTACAACCCCTACAAACTGCCCGAATCAGACGAAACGGCTTTTGATCCGTACGTTTTGAAGGGCCACAAACGGATTGTCGGGTTGTTTGACATTCACGCCCCCTATCATTCAATCCCAGCCCTTTCCTCGGCCTTGGATTACGCCAAAAAGGAAAAGGTTGATGGCGTGGTCATTGGTGGGGATTTGTTCGATTTTCACGGCCTTTCCCGGTTCTTAAAAGACCCCCGGAAAAAGAACTTTGCCGAAGAGTTAAGCATTGGTTGTCAGGTTTTGGAGGTAATCAAAAAGACGCTGGACTGCCCCATTTATTTTAAGTACGGCAACCATGACGAAAGATATCAGCACTATTTGTGGCAAAAACTGGGTGAACTTCACGGGGTTGAGGACTTTGAACTGAACAACATGATCACCAAACGGGTGTCAGGTATTAAATTTATTACCGACAAACGGATCATGAAGGCCAACGATTTGAACATTGTGCATGGTCATGAGTTTGCCAGTTCCATCATTTCCCCGGTCAACATTGCCCGTGGTTTGTATTTGAGGGCCAAGGCCAACACGATTTGCGGACACCACCATCGAACATCTGAACACACCGAACAAAACATTGAGGGCAAGATTGTCACCACTTGGTCGGTTGGGTGCCTTTCTGAATTACACCCCCAATATATGCCCATCAACAGTTGGAACCACGGATTCATCGTTATTGATTTACACGGAAACAAAGATTTTGAGGTCCGAAATAAACGGATTTGGAAAGGTCAGATTCTGTAATTTTGGCCTCCGTCATTGAGGATTTAAGACGGAGAGAATCCAAGGGGTTAGAAACTTACGGGACCACAATGGACCGGGAGGATTTGACCCGTGAGGAATGGATGAATCATTTGTATGAGGAGTTACTTGACGCATCACTATATTTGAAAAAATTGATAAATGGCACACAAAGACGCACCAATCTTGAAAAAACAAATTCGGGAAATGCTGGAGAAAATCCCACCAGCGGATCGTTTGACTATATTGGAGCCGCTTTGCGAGAAATACCGCAAGGAGAGTCGGACGGAGGTGGAGAGGGATTTGCTGAATTGGAAGGCGAAGATGAAGATTCCGAGGGTGAAGACCGACTACTGATTTGCACAACTGAAATTGAGGCAGCCGTGAATGCTTTGTCCGTTATAGAAGGGCGGGACGAAATGCTCATTTCAGGTCAGGAAAGGCGGATGGTTCAGGAAATCAACGCCATGACTTTACACATAACATACCGGGCATTGGCTGAAATCTACCAGTCCGTGTTTTTTGAGCAATTATCTGGAGATAGCGTAAATGATTGAAAGGATATCGCCAAACACTTTGGCGGTTGGTCCGTCAAAATACTTTTCTGCGTATTTGCTGAAATCCTTTGACACCTCTTTGACCTCCCTCATTATTCCCTGACTTCGGTAAACTTGGACGATAAAAGCCGAGGCCATTCGAATTGATTTGAACTTCCGGAATGCGTTAATGAATGCCCGTGGGTTTTCTTTGTACAACTGGGCGTAAACAACCGAAAGGTTTGTAAAGCATTCAATTGTTGCCTCATTAAGCCTTTGAGCTAAATGTTCGATGGGTATTTCCTTGGCCATTTGTTTACTTGTTTTTGTAAATAGGCGGCATATTGCAAATCAATGTCCAGTTTTTCGTCTGAAGTCAATTCCTTTTCCATTGGTTTTATGTCCCCGTGTTTTGGCCTTGCCCATTTGCGGTACGCGTTCATGATGCTGGCAAAGTAAAGGGGGGAAAAGTTTTCGTAGCACTTGACATCCTCAACATCAAGTTCCCCGGCAATGGCAAGATAAAATGCCAACCGGATTTCGGACGGGGTGTGTCCTCCATAGTTGTTGACGATAAACTGCAACAAAACCGACTTTTCCCGGTCATTTGGGACATTATTGGCCTTTATACCAACAAGGACCATCGCATATCGGAGGGCTTGTTTTAATGGCTCCACATCCGTCAGGTTGCAAATCCGCTGATCCGTCAAGGCCGTTTGGAACTTTTGGACCTCACCATTTGGCGAGGGCTTCGATACGGGCATCGCTGGTGCCAGTCCGATTTGGACTTTTAGCAGTTCGTTGAGTTGGTGCATATTGTTTGCGTTTGAATATTCCTTGGTAGTTCATTTCCATCGAATATTGAAGCATATCAACGGCACATGATTCAATATTGCCTGATTCCCGTATAATGCGATTTAAGGCCATTTTAAGGCCCATTGGCTTGTATTTAGACAATTTCCTTTCCGTTCTATACTTTAACCATTCGGCCCATTGTTGGGCAAATAAAGGCCCAAATGGAAGTTCGTGGTCAAATATCTGGGTTTGTTTGTTCATTTCCTTGTGGTTTGGGTACATCCCCTCTATATCCGGGCAAGGGGGGTTTGTCAAAACTAACCTCAACTTGCTCAAATTACAGAGGACAATCAAAATGACTTTTTTGCCATTCTCCAGCGTCCTCAGTCACTCGGTTCCGGTCCGTTCCACCCTATCCGGGGAGGGGTTTGTCACGGCTTTACTTAGCTTGCCCGTCTTGGGTTGTCAGGGGTCGACATTGCCCAAACTTGTTGCCTTCGTATTGAACCAACCGAACAGTTTTATTTGCCATTGCTGGGTGGCTGGATAAAACCGGGAAAAAACCTATAAAAAAAAACCGACCGAGGTTCGGCGCTCACAGCCTCCCCCCAATCGGTTTCAATCATTTATCAAAACAAAGCGGCATAGCCGGTGAGCCTTTGTAATTCGCAATTATACGAAAAATTCCTTTCTTGACCTAATTTTCAGGACTTTCTTATCAACACTTCGCCAGTGGTAAGCCGAAATCCGTTCGAAATTGACCGATTCAACCATCGGGTCAGCGATTTCCACCAGTTTGTGATAATACGGCATGAAATACGGGTCATCCACCTCAAAATGGTTTTCGACTATTCGGGAGTAAAGGGACACCATTGAGTGATCAGAATACCCACACAAATGACCAACAGTTACGGCATTCAATGGTAGTCGCTTGTAAAGGTAATGGGCCAGTGATTGCCGGATAAACGAAAGGGACAAGCCGTTTTCGCATCTGCGTCTTTTCTTACTAAATCGGTTTTTAGATAGTTTTTCCCTTTCAACACCCATTTCCTCGCAGTATTTTTTGACCACTTGGT
Organism: Sediminibacterium sp.; assembly: GCA_040374385.1. Lineage (GTDB taxonomy): Bacteria > Bacteroidota > Bacteroidia > Chitinophagales > Chitinophagaceae > Sediminibacterium. The sequence goes on from JBEIUM010000009.1 coordinate 5,758, forward strand.
CAGCTAAATCATAAAATTGTTTCATATTGTTCGATTGTTTTGAATATTTGAAATGCCACTTGTGGAACTATTGCGTTTCCTCCGGCTTTGATAGATTCGTTTCGCCATTTAGGAAAGGTAATGCCGTCCAATCGGTCGGAAATCCCATCATTTCCATCACAAATTGGGGAGACAGATGGGAAGTTTTCCCATTTTGATTTGTTATTTTGTGCATTGTCGAAACTAAATCCGTTCCATCCCATTCTGGTTGATTTCCCCTTGCATTGAAATCCGATGCTGTTGGTGTCGGCAGCATCCCTAAACTCGCTTTGCCACTCAACATTGATGCCGTCCCGTCTGACCTTCTCTGACCCTTCCAATCCCCGGCTATCGGTGTCGGTAAAAGTCCCCTCACTTGCAATGTTGCATACAAATTGCTGTTCCCCTTTATTCCCGACTTCCGTATTGGTTTTGCAACTCCTTCTTTGCTTATATGAATCTCGTTGTTTGATTGACTTTCCCCAATTGCCGAAGCGGTTATTGTGGGCAACAAACCAAACTCGGTCCCTTCGGTGCGGTGCGTTAACGGACGCAGCTGGAAGTACATACGGCCATACTTCGTACCCTTGAGCTTCCAAATCAGATTGCACTTCGTGGAATACCAGCCCCCCATTCCAATTAACAAGGCCGAGAACGTTTTCGCCAATGACCCAACGTGGTTTAATCTCTCTAATGCATCTAAGCATTTCCGGCCAGAGGTGTCGGTCATCTTCTTTGCCTTTTCGCTTCCCGGCAAGGGAGTACGGCTGGCATGGGAACCCACCAGTGAGAACTGAAATTCTGTTTGCATATTTTGTAAAATCGGTTTTTGTAATGTCATTAAATGATTCCGCTTCGGGCCAGTAATGTTTCAAAACCTTTTGACCAAATGGGTTCCATTCGCAATGGAATTTGTTTTCCCATCCCATCCATTTGGCCGCAAGGTCAAAACCACCAATGCCCGAAAATAGTGATCCGTGGGTCATTTTGATTTTTTTAGCCGATATGATGCAAATGTTTTCCCGTTCTTTGTTACCGAGTCCGTAAAGATAGCGTGACCATCTTTTCGCAAGTCAGCAATCCGGGCCGCTAATCTAAAGCAACCAAATTGATTCAATGCATAAATTGGTGTAATTCCTTTGCCTTTAGAAAGGTAGTTGAGTATCCTTTCGGTTTGTGTTTTTGCCATTTTGTTTGTGTTTGGTGATTATTTCGTTCAATTCTGTTCGTGTCCATTTCTTTACCTCAAATCGGTTTTTTTCCAACCATTCGACCATTTCCTTGCCAATCTTCATAATCAGGTGCTTTCGGTAGCCAATCAAATGAAATTCGTCAAACCCGTTGCAACGCTTACATTCCCCGTTCACGTTGTATTCGTTAAAGCGAAGGAATGATCCACCTTTGACCGGAACGTAATGCCCAGCATCCATTTGATCAGTTGGCATTGAGCGAAAACATGAGATGCAAGTGAAATAACCATTTCGGCTATCCCGTTCCCGAATATATGCGTTGAATATCCGTTGGGCCTTGGCGGTCAATTTAGGGATGGTTTCAAGTGCCATAGTTCAAAGCATTAAATTCGGTTTTGCGATACGAAATGATGGTCCGTAAAGCGTCCAATTGATGGGTAGCGGTTGCGTTGATTCGATCCAACCAGTTTACCAAATAGTTGAAATCTTTGGCGGCTGATTTGACATATTGATTGATGGTTGATGCACTTAACTTGTCATTAAATGCCCGGTCAATTGCCAAACCGATTTCGCCATTAATAACCTGATCTTGGTGGTATTTTGCCTCCGCTAAACATTGACCCGACTGGGCCACAAGGATTGCCAGCAATTCCATCCGTTCCAAAAGTTGGTCCGGTTCTTGGCCGGGCCGTGTTTCGAGGAATGTTTGGAACCGCTGGGCCTTGGCCTTAAGTTCATCCGGTGTCATATTAGAATGGGACATCGGTTTTGGGTTTGAAGGTGTTGACCTGAATGTTGTGTTTGGTGCCGTCTTTGGACTTTAAAACAGTCAGTTTCAATTGATCTTCACCTTTGTAGTCAGTTAGCAAATCATCATTTTCTCGCCAAAAAATACCTAATTCTTTTAAGTTTACAACCAATTCGGTCACTACAAAGTCAGGTGCGTTTTCTCTCGGTTTGAAGGCCCGGATACCTTTGGGGAATTTTGCTTCCATGTTTATTGTTTAATCGTTTGATAATTCTGATATAATTTTTGACCAATCCAAATCTCTGACTTTAATTTCCACCAGTTGAACATCGCCGGGGCTTTGAATTGGTCCAACTATTTTAATGATGTCAATGTCATATTCGGGTGGCTCTTCAAATGTCCCCGAAATACAATAGTAAGAACATTTGACATCGTATTCAAGGGCCACTTCGGTCCCATCATCCATTTCATCCCATAGTTCAACGGTTACCCATGTGGTGCCTTTCATTTTGCTAACTTTTTGATGTGTTTGGAAATCTCTTTTTGGGTCGGGTTTTGGACCTGATCCAATGGGAGTTGGCGTTCTTCCAATCGGAATTGGAGTTTTTGATAATAGTCATAGGATGGGCAAAGGTCAATTGCCTCAAAAGCCCGTTCACGTTCTTCGTCATTCATATCAGTATTCCAGACCATTTTGCGGAGCAATTCACGCTCCCCATCTGTTGGGTAGTTTTCCTCCGATGGCTTGGCATTGAAATCCATTTCCTCGGCTGGCGTGGCCTCAAACCCGGCTGCTTTCATAATCCAAGATAAAAGGTTGCGGAATGCCTTACCGGTGGCCCGTGTTTGGGCCATTGAGCAAATCGCATATTCATCCCACTGGCGTTTATTGGCCTCTTTGTTGGAACATACGGCTATTCCCTTACCAACCATGAGATTGTCGGCATATCGGTAAATGTGTACCTCGGCGAGGTATTTGGTTTCGTTGTCCTTTGACTGATCTTGGACAAATTGAAGGACCGGGTATAAACCCAACTGGGACCCAGCAAAGGCCCAAGCCTCCACCATTGGGTAGTCCTTGCCTTTAATGTTTGCGGTGAGTTTCTTTTCTTTTACGAAGCGTTGCAAGATGGCAGCGACTTCAATAGCTTGGGCTGGTTTGCCCAAATCGAATGTGGTGATTTCGTTTGACATAATGTTTGTTTGTGTGGATGTGTAAGATAGTGAAAAAATGCCCCCAATGTAGAAACATCGGGGTTAAAACCATAAACCAACTGTATATGAGAAAAAAGGTATCCCCCAGATCAATCCAAACCAGACCAATGATATAAATTGATTCACTGGGGGAATGAGTTAATCGTGATAAAAGTTTTCGGTGCAATCATATTCGGCCTTTTTCATGGCCTTGGGCCGTTTGGCTTCCCGTTCACGCCATTTGCGTTTTTGCTCTTTTTCGTATTGCCAGCGTTCAAAAAGAACATAGACACAAAGGACCATGATAAATAAGGCAAATGCCGTCAGAATAGTGCTTACCATGTTTTTATGATTGGGGTGATTGTTATCAATTTGATTGCGTTATCGTATGCCTCAAAAAAATCATCCTCCGTCATCAATTCCCATTGATCATCTGTTTGAGTGGATTCAATCCAGATTTTTATTGAATCAAATGAGGCACAGATGACCTCGGTTTTGTCATTGTAGTTGACAAATGAAACAACTGTTTTTTCATCAATCAAACCAATTGTCCGGAGTCCGTTAGTCCAAAAACAAGGGACTGGGATGTTGATGGTGTGGGTGTGTTGTTTGGTGATGGTGATTTGCATGATTAAAGTTTTTCGAGTTGTTGGGTTAGGAATAAAATGACAAGGAAAATGGCGGCCAGTTGCCAGCCTTTGATGTCATACATTTCGGGTTTAGGTTTCATGTGGTTTGTTTTATGCAAAAAATTTGATTGGTAAAATAGTCACTTTATCTTGATCAGTTGTGTATTCTTTTTGCAATGATTTGATTGATTCCATTGCTTGGTCAATTGCCTCACTTTTGGTTGGGTCATCATTACAAAAACAAGTGATTGTTTCAACGGGTCCAAATTGATCACAAATGTGAACTCTGTCAGATTTGACAATGATTTGCAAAATGTTGTTCATGTGGTTTGTTTTTATGGTTACCATCAATCCCGATGGCAGAACAAATATAATACGAGTTATACACGAAACCAAAAATATTTTTAGTTTTTTTCTATATTTGTGCAATGGAAATGATAAAACCAAAGCGAGGACGCACCAAAGTGCCTGAAAATCAACGCAAAAGGTTGGTTTCGGCCTATTTAACGGACGAAGAAAAAAATTTGATTTTGGCCAAATATGGCAACTTATCCAATGCCGTAAGGACTGAAATATTAGAAAAATTCATGCAAAATGGACATCGTTATTCCTTTGGGGACCGAGTCACGGTGGCATGACAACGAACTGCGGTTCACCTTACGGTCAATCGAAAAGAACTTGACCGGGTACCGCAACGTGATTATTGTCGGTTGGTGTCCGCCTTGGCTTCAAAATGTGATTCATATTAAAAAAGATGACCGTTTTGGCAAAAAGCAATTCAGCATATTCTCAAAGACAATGGCCGCCTTTGATCACCAAGAAACCAGCGATTCAATTCTATTTTGGAATGATGACCACTTTTTGATGGACGGGTTGGATGTCAAGGATTTCCGTTATTGGTACGATGGCACTATTGATGAATGGGGCCAAAAGGCCATTGGCAACTACAAAAGGGCAATCCAGAACACGGCTGAAATAAAGGGACTCAATCGGTTTTACACTGACATCCACACCCCCATCATTTACCAACGGGCAAAGTTTAAGGCATTGGCCGAACTGGACTGGTCAAAGGAGTATGTCATCAAAACGGCATACACAATGAATCAGGTGGGCAATTTTGAGCCAATGGATGACATTAAGGTAAACAAACCACTGACTTACAAAGAATGGCAAGACCGGGCCAATGGTCGCAAATTTTTAAGCATAGGCCCCTATGGGGTTTCACCCGGATTGATTCAATTATTAACCGAACATTTCCCAAATCGCTCAAAGTATGAGAATAGTCATAACGTGCCCAGATATTAATAGCGTCCACGGGGGCATTCGTGTGATTTTGGAATGGGCTAACCGCCTCCAAGATTTCGGCCACCAAGTGTTCGTTTTGGATCAGGCCAAACGGCTCAAATGCAAATGGTTCCCACTTCGAACCAAGGTAGTTAACAATAGTTACATAATCAACCGAGCCGACTGCCTTATTGTGACCAGCCCACACGGGGTGCAATTCCTTGACCGATTGGTCCCAAAAAAGTTTGTGTTTGTCCAAATGATGGAACACTATTTTCGTCCCGGAAATGCAAAATGGGACGAAATGTGTCGGTTGTTTTACACCACACCATTCCCGATGTTTTCGATTAGCAAATGGAACATTGAGGAAATGACCCAAAAATGGGGACGCACTGGGCCGATTCATTACATTGGAAACGGGGTTAATTTGGACCACTTCCCGGTCCGTAATTGCTACAAAGACGGCAAACAAATACTAATTGAATCCCCAATCACATCCAACCCATCCAAAGACCCGGAACAATTGACTTTGAAGGTTGCGACACGATTAAGGTCAGAAGGCTATCGGATTTTAGGTTATGGGGCAAGATATCATGACAATCATGGGTGCGATGAATTTGTGGTTAACCCAAGTTTGGACCAACTTAATGACCTTTACTCACGGGCCACAATACTATTGAAGGCCACCAAAATGGACGCTCGCAGTTGTTCACCAATGGAGGCAATGACAAAGGGGACGGTCACGGTTCGTGGGATTAAAATGGGTGACGATGATTTGACTAATCAAAATTCGTTTCGTTGCAAATACGATGAAATTGAACTATACCAAGCGGCAAAATTTGCTTTAACTAATCACGAACAAAGGCAAGAAATGTCAGATTTGTGCCGGGAATATGTCCAAACATATTCATGGAACCACTACATGGCAAAAATCAATCAAATAATATCATGAAAATCAGACAAATCAATCATTTACTCGCATCCTAAAATTATACAAATACTTAAAAGTTTATGAAAAAGGAAACAATAATTCAAAGCATCATTTGGGTTGGTTACACGGCCTTTATTTTATTTGCCATCTTTTCAATTTGGAATAAATGAAAATACTAATTGTTGCACTCGAATACCTTGAACCCGAATGGGAACAGACCTTAGCAGATATCCAAGCTACTGGTCTGCCTTTTGAGGTGGTCAGCCGGGATGGGGTTGGTAATATGTCACGGGCTTACAATTCAATCCTTATGGACCCGACTTGGGATGTGGACTATTTGTGGTTCGTGTCAAACATCCGCTTTGACGCAGATGTCCCGTTAAAATTAGCCCAGACGCTTGAGAAAACGGGTTGGGCTGGCATTCATCCGGCTATGTCAACCAGCGACCACCGAACACACCACAAAAACCCAATCGGTGTTGAATGTGAAACCCCGTTCATTGAGTTCACGGCCCCAATGATTAGGGCGGATGTTTTCTCCGACAATCCGCTTGACGAAATGTTGCCCTATTACTACATGGACTTGGATTGGGCCTACCGGGTACGGGAACAAGGATTGAAAGTCGGAGTTCAGCATGGATGCGAAATCGGACACACTTATTTGCGTAATTTTGACGATGAACATCCAGTTTCCAAAATTAGAAAACAACTTCGATCCTATTGGACCCCAATAAGTCAAAACCACATGAGGCAAAAATGGGGCAAGGATTGGCAAGTAAAAATGTGGCCTAAATGAAATATTTATTTTTACTTTTATTTGTTTCCTGTGGAACAAAAACAAAGGTGTTTGATTTGACCAATGAGGTCGAAACATTAGAAAGTCAACTAAACGAAACCCGTGACAAATTGAATGAATACCAAACGGCCTACCTTCAATTGTTGGAAAAACACCCAGATTGTGCATATCAGTTTGGTAAAATAATTGAAAAAAATAACATCAAATGACAACCAAAGAACTACACGGCATTCACCATGAATTACTATTCTGGAGTGGGTTTGTAAAAACAAAACGATTCATTGACGGATGGGTTGGCAATCAAAAAACCCCCGAACTGAATGATTTTGTGGCTGAATTTATCCTAAATAAGCCAAACGAAAAGGTTTTGGATGTTGGGTCTGGTGCGGTTTCAATTCTCAATGGATTGGTCCCAGTCACTGCCGTTGATCCGCTTGGCGACCTTTATCGCCTCGTTTTCGACTACAAAGCCCACAAAATTGACTCCCCTTTGCCCTATCCGGCTGAAGAGTTGCCTTTTGATGGCGAATTTGACATTGTCCATTGCTCAAACGCAATTGACCACACCCAAAACCCGATTTATGCCTACCATAAGTTATGCAAGGCCGTAAAACCGGGAGGATTTGTCATTGTCCAAGGCTTTGCCAATGAGGGGACATTTGAAAACTGGCAAGGTTTCCACCAAAATGATATTTCAGTAGAAAACAACACATTGATCCTTAAAAACCAACAAGGGGACATTTCGGTCATTGATTCAGTATCGGACTGTTCGTTCACTTGTGGGACCGAAAAGACATGGTTTGTTTGGATAAAACAAATCAAATGATATTCTGCGTTGACATTGACGGAGTCCTGACCGATGGCAAAATCTGGGTCACAAAGGACGGGGACATCTCAAAGGGGTTCAATTCCCGTGATCTTGCCGCCATCCGGGAACTAATCGCAAACGGCCATGAGGTCCACATTGTGACCGCCTCCAGTTGGCCAGGGGCAGAATCCTACCTTAAAAAGTCGGGGGCTGAATTGCACATCCTACGAAACAAAGAGGAAATCCCATTCCACTATGATGTGGCAATAGGTGACTCGGCTTGGGATATTCCGATGTTAAGAAAGGCCAAGTTCATGTTTTGCCCAAAGGATGCCCAATCAGAGGTGAGGTTCATTAAGGACATAAACATCCTAACCGTCAAAGGCGGTGAAGGGGTGATGTGTGAGATTGTGAATATCTTTATTTGATTATTACCAAAAAATTTAGTATATTCGGTGTCTAAGGTGTACTATGCCGTTTAAGAGTAAAGCCCAAGCCGCATATTTCAACATCCACAAAAAGGATTTGGAGCGTCAGGGCGTGAATGTGAGCGAGTGGAATAAGAAAAGCAAGGGCAAAAAGTTACCTAAACGGGCAAAACCCAAAAAAAGATAATATGCCAGCCGGCAGACCACTCAAATATTCAGCACCAGAACTTCAAACAAAGGTTGACGAATACTTTGCCACCGAAAGCAAACCCACAATCGCCGGGCTTGCCGTTTTTTTAGGAGTTGAACGCAAAACCCTCTACAATTACAAGGAACAAGACGAATTGTTACACATTGTAAAAGAGGCAATTGCAAAGGTGGAGGCAAAGTACGAAGGCCGTTTGATTTACGAGAACAACCCAACCGGGGTGATTTTTGCCCTTAAAAACATGGGTTGGAAGGATAAGACGGAAAGCGAGGTCCGTGTTGATGGTGGTGTTCAGTTGGTTTTTACCGATGCAACGCCAATCAATGCGGTCAATTGAAATAAAGAAAACCAAGGTATTTGATGACAACCGCAAAGCGTGGGAGTCCAAAAAGTACCGGGTGCTGGCGAACCAAGGTTCAACCAGATCAGGGAAAACCTATTCAATTAGCCAGTTATTAGCTCTTTACATAGCGAACAAGGAAAGGGTCACAATCAGCGTGGTCAGTCCATCACTGCCTCACCTTAAACGTGGGGCAAGGCGGGACATTCTGGAGATTTTGGAAAATGCTGGGCTTTATTCGGACGAGGCATTTAACAAGACCGACAACATTTACAATTTTCCGAACGGCTCTTATATAGAGTTTTTCGGGGCAGAGGATGGCGGTAAGGTTAGGGGACCGGGACGGGACATTTTGTATATCAATGAGGCAAATTTGCTTCCGTTTCAAATCTACACCCAGTTAGCACTCCGAACAAAGCAAACCATATTTTTGGATTTCAACCCGGTTGATGAAGCGAATTGGGTCTATGATGTTGCGGACAAAGATGGAAACCTTTTGATCCACTCTACCTACAAGGACAATCCGTTTTTGCCAAAGGAACAAGTTGACGAAATTGAAGGTTTGAAGGATGCCGACCCGAATTTGTGGAAGGTTTTTGGTCTTGGGTTAAGGGGTGCCAGTCAGGAGATTGTCTATACCCACTGGAAAACGGCCGAGTTCCCTTCTGATTGTGAAATAGTTTACGGGGTTGACTTCGGTTACAATGTGCCCAGTTCGGTAATAAAGGTCGGATTCAAAGAGAATGCCACCTATGTCAGTGAGGAACTATACGAAACCAAATTGACAACTACCGACCTGATTGAGCGACTTAAGACACTAAACATCGAAAGCCACTCGGAGTTATTTTGCGACAATGCCGAACCGAAAACAATCGAAGAGTTGGTTCGGGCCGGATATAACGCAAAGCCAGCCGAGAAGGATGTTTGGGCCGGGATTCAAAAAGTCAAGTCAATGCCGTTGTACATTAGTCCAGATTCGTCAAACCTGATCAAAGAGATTCGGAGTTACAAATGGAAACTGGACAAAGACGGCAAGATTCACCCGGACGAGGTCCCGGTAAAGTTTAATGATCACGCCTTGGACGCTATGCGATACGCTATATACACGAAATTAAACAAGCCAAAGTTTGAGGTGCTGGCTTGGTAAAAATATAAGATGGGACGGATTCAGGATGCATGGAACACATTGACTGGGAAGGCTTTGCCGATCAACACAATCGGTCAGCCTTTTACCAGTTATTCAATGATGAATGGCACATTCGTGGGGATTGCCGACAACCGGACCGCCTACATTGTTGACGGATATCAGGTCAACGATGTCATTTATTCCGTTGTTTCACTAATCACCGACAAGGTCGCAATGCCCGACTGGGGCGTGTACAAGGTGGTGGACGAGGAGGCAATGAAGAGTTACGAGGGATTGATGCGTAAAAAAAATCTGACCACCGAGGACCTCAAACTTGCCCAGACATTAAAGAAAAAAGCACTTGAGCCGGTCTATGTTGACCGCTTGAGTGAGTTGATGAAATACCCGAATAGCTATGAAACCATGCAAGACATGGCGGCTTATTCATCGGGCTACAAGTTGCTAACTGGTGGCCGTTGCATTTGGGCCGAGCGATTGGATGCCGGGGCCAATCAGGGCAAACCTTATGCCCTCCATACACTTCCCTACGATCAGGTGAGCATCATTGCCAAAACCAATGTGTTCCCAATTGTTGAGGAGTCCTACACCATGACGGTTGAGGCTGGGTTGAATTTTAGCAAGGAATCAGTTTTGCATGATAGGTATCAAAACTACCAATGGGATGTAAACGGGTCACACCTTTATGGAATGTCCCCCTTGCGTGCAGCCCTTCGCCGAATCTCACGATCAAATGATGCCATCAAAGCATCGGCCGCCATGTTCCAAAATCAGGGTGTCAAAGGTGTCCTATACATGGATGACCCCCGTGTGATTAATGGCGGTGCATCCATCATGGACAGTGCCAAACAAGTCCAAGCCATCAAAGAAAAATTGACCCGTGGCGAATGGGTGGGGGCAGACAATCATGGTCGCATTGGTGTGAGTGGTTACAAATTAGGCTGGCAAGAGGTCGGGTTGTCCCCGGTTGACCTTGCAATCATTGAGTCAGAGAAATGGGACCTCAAGCGTTTTTGTTCGATTTACGGGGTCCCTTCCCAATTGGTGAATGATTCCGAGGCTTCGACTTATTCCAACGTTAAAGAGGCTGAAAAGGCCCTCACAACCCGTTGTGCGATGCCTTTGCTGGTTTCCTTCAGAAACCACCTGAATCGGAAGCTAAATACCGATTGGGGATATGCTGGTAAGGATTTGTATGTTGACTTTGACCAAACCGTTTTCACGGAGTTACAAGAGGACATCAAAGAAAAGTCCGGTTGGGTTAACACTTTGAAAGGTTTGTCGCCTAACGAACAACGCAATTTGCTCGGTCTGGAAACTATTGATAATCCTTATTTTGACGAACCTTGGATCACTCCAGACATGGGAATGCCTTTGTCGGACTGGGATATGCAGTCGGATGTGGCCGCTGGTGAAGATGCCAGCCCAATCAATCAGGAAATGGCCAAAGGTTTCAAGGCCGAAAACGAAAAGGTCAGTTTTGATTTTGACGGTGTGTTAAGCACTGCCGCTGGTCAAATGAAGGCCAAGGAAAAGATTGCCGAGGGTTATTTGGTTTACATTATTTCAGCACGCTCGGATAAAGCCGGGATGTTGAAAGTGGCTGACAAAGTCGGGATTCCCCATTCACGGGTTTTTGCAACTGGGTCCAACAAGGCCAAGATTGAGAAAATAAAGTCATTGGGAATCTACGAACACTATGACAACAATACTGATGTAATTGATGAAATCGGTGATGTTGGAGAGTTATTTGATTGAGAAACAAGTATTTGACGCCTACCCAATTGAAAAAAAGGAAGGGTGTTGTGCTTTATATAAAAGACGAATGGAGGCCAAACGTGAGGCTTTAAGAAAAAGGTTGATGAATGAATGGGAAGGAAAAACAAAAATATTTGCTTCAATACAACCGGGCGAACCGGAAATTTGAGGCAAAGTTCCGACCCAAGATAGAAAAGGCCCTTGACGGGGTTGTTAGTTCTTTGATTGACGATTTGCGAAACCGGGGAATCCGATTGGCTGAAGCCGAATTGAGCCAAACAATCCTCAACCAGCAACTGCAAAAGCCGTTGTTGGCAATGTATCGGGAGGTAGGTTTGTATCATGGCAAACAGACAAACCGAAGATTGAAGGCGGAGATGCAACAAAAGGCACTTGGTCAAAATGAGCAATGGATGGCTGACATCATTCGGATTTTGCGTGCTACTTTGTTAGAATATGCAACTTTCGGGGTCAGCCAGACGCTTAGGGACCACTTGTTGAATGTCCTGACAAATGCAATTGAGAATGAGTTGACAGTTGATGAAATTGTCAAGGTTCTAAAAAAGGACACATTCACCAAGATGCAAGCCGAACGGATTGTCCGGACCGAGGTGGGACGGGCGGCCAATACTGGTGTGGCGGTTGCCTCTGAATCCTTTGGGTTTGTTATGGTCAAGGAATGGTTTGCATTTCGCGATCTGCGAACAAGGGGACGGAAACCAAAGGACAAAAAAGACCACTTCCACATGGATGGCCAAGTGGTTGACTTTGTGGACGATTTCAGGGACCCCCGGAGTGGTGAACGAATTGCCTACCCACTGGCTCCAAGTGGTTCAGCCGCAATGGTAATCAACTGCCGTTGTACTTGGGCATCCACACCAAAAAGGGACGCAAATGGTCGATTGATACGCAAGAATATGGGGACCTATAAAATAAAGGGGTGACCAGCCGCTTACGAGCATTACCGAAGCATGATAAAAACCGGGGTCTGGCCCCCTACCTTTTGAAAACATGAAGATGAAAACATATTTCGAACAAAAACTTATCTCGGATTCGGTCCGGGATGTATCGGAGAATGACCGCCGTGTAAAAGTGGCCATCTCTAAAATGGGCAACATTGACCATGACGGGGATGTCATTGATCAGGGAGCCTACACCAAAACAATCACTGAACGTGGACCAAAAGGGGCCAATTTGATTTGGCACCTGACTGACCACAACCCTTCACTGAAATCAGCGGTTGGCAAGTTTTCCGACATCTACACCGATGGGGACTATCTTGTGGGAATTACTACAATCCCCAACACAACTTGGGGCAACGATGTTCTTGAGTTTTACAAATCGGGTCACATCAACCAGCACTCAATTGGATTTCGTACAATTAAGGCCGAGGCCGTAAAAGGGGCACAACCTTACAACCTTATCAAAGAGGTGTTTCTTTACGAAGGTTCAGCCGTTTTGTGGGGTGCTAACTCACAAACCCCAACCTTGACAGTTGGTAAGTCCATCACAAAGGACGAAGCGACTGCCGAGCATGAGCGTTTGAGCAAAGAACTGGGGCTTTTGATGAAATCCATGAAGGACGGACGGTTCACCGATGACGCTTTTGAGTTTATCGAAATCCGGACTGCCCAAATACATGAGGCAATAAAAACCCTATTGAATACCGAAATCACTCAACCCGTTGTGGAAACAGTTGAGCCGAAGGTGGATTTGTCAGGGTTGTCAAGCAATATAAACAATCTATTAAAACAACTAAACTCCTAAAAATGGAAGAGTTAAAAAACATCGAACTTTCGGTTAAAACTGCAACCGAAGGTATCGCAAACATGAAGGCCGCTAACGAAGCCGCCATCAACGAGGTGAAAGGCCAAGTTGCCGAGGTAAAAACTGCCATCGTAACTATGGACGAAGCCGCAAAAGCCAATCAAAAGGCTCTGGACGAACTGATTGCTGCTAAAAATGCAAAGAAAATCGAAGCCGCTAACCGCAAGACCTTCGGAGATTCTTTCTCTGAAACAATGGCAGAGGCTTTCGAAAGCAACCAAGCCGAGTTCAAGAACTTCGCCAAAGATCGCAATGCCAAACTGGTTTTGGATCTGAAAGCCGTTGGTTCAATGACTTTGACCGACAACCTCACTGGTGACGGTCAGGCAACCTACAACACCCGTCAGGGATTGGTTCCAAGTCAAAAAATCAACTTCCGCGACCTGATCTCTACCGTTCAATCTCCAACTGGTCTTTATGTGACCTACCGTGAAACTGGTGGCGAAGGTGCTTTGGCAGTTCAAACTGAAGGTGCATTGAAAGGGCAGATTGACTACGATCTGACCGAGGTGAAGGTAGTTTCTGACTACATCGCTGGTTTTGCTCGTTTCAGCAAGCAAATGATGACCCAACTTCCTTTCTTGCAATCATCTTTGCAGCGTATGTTGCTCCGTGATTTCTACAAGAAGGAGAACGCCCAGTTTTTCTCTGTTGTATCTGGTGCAGCTACTGGTAGCACAACTACCTCTGCAACTGTTGACGCAGAGCAACTGGTTGATTGGATCGCTAACCAACTGAACGCGAATTTCAATTCGTCTTTCGTTTTGGTTAACTATTCCCAGTGGGCTCGCCTTCTGAAAACCAAGCCAGCGGACTACTCTGTACCCGGTGGTGTTATCATTGATCCTTCTGGAAATATCCGTATCTGCGGTGTGCCCGTTATCGGTGCATCTTGGGTAACTGATGACAAGGCTCTGATCATTGATAGCGACTATCTGGAGCGTGTTGAAACTGAAAGCCTCCGTGTTGAGTTCAGCTACGAAGATAGCGACAACTTCCAGCGTAACTTGGTTACTGCTCGGGTTGAGTGCTTCGAAGATATCAATGTGATGCGTACCGATGCTCTGATCTATGCAGACTTCGGGAACGTTTCCTAATTTTGTGCTGTTTGTTTGATGTGGTGATCAACAAAGGGGGTCGGGGTGACTCGGCCCCCTTCTTAAAAAATTCGGATGAATTATAATTTGTTAATTGATTGGGAAGATTTGACGGAAGAGTCCGGAATCACGGAACCCGTTACACTTGCTGAAGTCAAAAACTACCTTCGTTTGGAGGGGTTTATAAATGACAACACCAGCATCACCCCGACATTCAACGATGACAACACCTATATCAATGGGTTGATTCGTGCAAGCCGTGAGGCATTGGAGGAATATACTGGTTTGTCATTTATTATTAAGACATGGCAAATTGAGTTTGACAACTATGCCGGGAACTTTGAAATTCCATTTGGTCCAGTTTTGGACATTTTTGAACTTCACCCACAAGGCGAGTCAACTGCAACCGATGAATTGGAATACACCACCAGTTCGAACAAACGCATTTTGAAAACGCCAGAGTATGGCAATTTAGTCATGCTTTATGAGGCTGGTTATGTAACATTGCCCAAGCGACTGAAGGATGCTATGTTCAAGGAAATCGCCTACCGATATATCAATCGGGGTGATATCAATGTTGATGGAATAAGCAAAGAGGCAATGGATTTAGCATCAACCTATAAACAATCATTCACATGGCTGGGGTAGGTAATTACAAACCAATCCAGTTGGTTAGGTACACAATTTCATTCAATCAAAGTGGTGACCCGACACAACAGGCACAATATTGGAACGCTTGGGCAGAGGTTAGTGATAACGGTGGAGGACGAAGCCAAGTGGATGGCCGTACAACATTGTCAAGTTCCAAGACATTCAAAATTTGGTTTAGAACAAACACGATTTTGATTGGCGAATGGAAGATTCTATATTTTGGAGATACTTACGCAATCACCAACATCCAGCGAATTGATGAAAAACGCTTTAACTTATTAGTGTCCGCCAGTGTTACAAGCTAACACCATAGGATTGGACCAATTCAAAGCCAAAATTGAGTCGGCAAAAAAGTCGATTCAGGACGAGGTATCTGCGGAACTTCAGGCATCTGCCATGGAGTTTGTGGCATTGGCAAAGCGGTCGGCCTCAAACAATGGTGGTGATCGTGGGACGCTTCAGCAATCCATTGACTACCGCAAAATAGACAATTTGAACTATGAGGTTTTTGTTGGCACATTTTACGCCCCATTCATTGAGTTTGGAACTAAAAGCAAGGCAGTTGTTCCGGCTGGTCTGGAGGACGTTGCGAGCCAATTTAAGGGCCTAAAAGGGACTGGATCATTGTCACTTATCGAAGCCATTAAAGGGTGGGTAGTTCGAAAGCAAATAGCCACCAAAGAAAAGGCGGACGGGGTGGCCTTTGTGATTGCCCGGTCAATTTATCGAAATGGTATTTCACCAAAGCCGTTTTTCTATAAACACACGGCAGCGGTTCGAACCAATCTCTTCAAACGATTAAACGCAATATTCAGTGGCATACAATGAGGCGATATATGAATTGAAGGAGGCTTGGTATAAAAGGCTGGATATAAACTTCGCCATCCCGGTATTCAAAGATGGCGTTCCAGCAACTCAAGACGGCAACTATATTGTAGTTCGGTCCGATGGACTGACTGACTTGGGACCAACAAATAGTGCTTGGTTCAAATCAGTTGTGATTGTTGTGGAAATCGTCACGAAATTTCCAGTGATTTGTGACACTTCTGTTGCATCTTCATACGCACAAACGGTCAACAATGCCGTCATGTATTTGCCAAATGAGTTCAATTTGCCAATTCAAAATCACCAAATCACACAAATAACATTACAAAGTCAGGACGAAATATATGAGGACAACGATTCCGAAAAGATATTTCGCATCATAAAAAGATTCGAGCATTTTATCAATCAAAAATAAATAAAAAATGGCAACAACAACTCTCCAAGGCAGCACGATGTTTATCGAGTATGCCAATGACAACACGCTGACCGGAGCAAAGGTAGCGGTTTGTCAGACCGAAGGATCGTTTGATGGAAGCCGCAATGTTGTCAGCGATGAAACAAATTGCGGAGTTCTGAAATCAATGGGTCCAGCAAACAACCGACTCACTTTGAATGCGGTTGTAGATTTGACCCCAGATGCAAATGAAGCGTCATTCAATGATTTCCTGACTTTGTACAACGATAATACAAAGAAATTCTGGGCATTGACTGATGATGACAATGTCATGATTTCGGGCTACGGATGGATTGCCTCACTTGGTCAGCAAAATACAAGCGGCCAAACTGGTAAATTCACCATGACAATCGAAATTGATGGCGATTTGATCACACCATAATCAATAAACATGAAACAAACACAGCACAACATCGGAGGAATTGAGCAAACATTGGATTTCGGACGGTTGTGGTTTTCCAAGTTTTTCGGGGAGGCCACAACCACCGATCCCCTCCAAATGGGGGAATTGATTAGCAACCCAGCCAAACAATTCGACTTCATTGTCGGGATTGTTTATGCCGGGATTAATTGCCACAAAAAGGTCATAAAAGCGACTGATTTGGTGACAATTGACCAGTGCCAAACTTGGGTCGGTGAAATGACCGACACGGATGCGGCCGAGTTAATCAATAAGTTCGTGGATGCTCAAAAGCCGAAGGAAATGGGGGAAGCCCCAGCCCAAGTGGAAAACCCCTGACTTGGGATGAAATGAGGGCCGAGGCATTCGGTCAAATTGGGGTTTTGCCTGATCAGTTCTACAACTTTGAGGTGGATGACTACTATCTACTTCGCAAGGGGTACATTGAAAAGGTAAAGGTTGAAAGCCAACTATTGAGATTTCAAACGGCACTGATTTGTGAATCGTTTGTCGGCAAGGGGCAAGGGGCAAGGTTTGTCATGGAAGCATGGAAACTTGAGGAGCAAACGGAAATGTCACGGGATCAAATCAAAAACGCTTTGAAGATGAAGCGTGAGCGTGACGAATTGGTGAGGCTAAAAAAACAAAACAATGGCGGTTGATTTATCGGTCAATATAGGTGCAAACGTAAATGAAGCCGTCAAAGGTCTTGGTCTTGTTGCTGAACGGGCCAAACATTTGCAAGACGGCATTGCGGTTTTGCGTGCAAAATTAGCCGATACAAAGTCAGAGAAATTCTATGCCTTTGCTCTTGACAACATTGCCCAAAAGCAAGCCGAACTAAACAAAATACAAAGGTCAACTGGGGATGCATTAAGCAAAACATCTGCCAACACTAATAAGGCCACCCAGTCACTGACTGACCTTTCTCGTATTGCTCAAGATGCCCCTTATGGTTTTATTGGTATAGCCAACAACATCAACCCATTGGTTGAATCATTTGGCCGATTAAAGGCATCAACCGGATCAACTGGTGGGGCATTAAAATCATTGGTAGCTGGTTTGGCTGGTCCCGGTGGTATTGGTTTGGCAATTGGGGTTGTTTCATCTTTACTGGTCACATTTGGTGACAAGTTATTTGGGACATCAAAAAAGACCAAAGAAACCGCAGATGCAACCAATGAGTTGGCATTACAACAAAAGATTTTAAAGGGTGAAATTTTATCAACTGCGGAGGCTGAAAAGGTGCAAACCAATCAGCTACAACAACAAGCCACACAATTAAAAAAGCTAAATGAATTAATTGCATCCAGCGGCAAATCATATGCCCAGCGTAGATCGGAGGCACAAGGTTCGGTTCAAGAGGAGATTACTTTAGTCACTTCATTGGCCTCTGTAGTGCAAAATCAAAGTTTGAGTTATGAGCAGCGAAATAATGCTTTAAATCAACTCAAATCAATCAACCAAGGGTATTTTGGGGATTTGAAATTGGAGGCCAATAGCTTGGCTACATTGACCGCAAAGGTTCAACAGTACACCAACGCATTGGTTGCCCAAGAGGTAGTAAAAGGGTACACAAAGGACATTGCTGATTTAACAATTGCAAATAATGGTGCCTCAAGGTCATTGGATGCATTAAAAACCCAACAAAATCAGCTAAACGAACAATTAAGAAAAACCCCACAATTTACATCCACATTGCGTGGAAATGTTGGATATGTAAAAGAACAAAACAAGGAATGGGCAACATTGACGGGGCAACTTGCAGATGTAAATAATCAAATATCTGCTCAAGAATTAGCAATAAAAAAAGGAGCAAATGCCGCCCAAAATTTAACCAAGGATTTGAATGGTGCGGTCATTGAGGCAAGTAAATTTAAATCACCTGAAGTTAAAGCCCCGAAAACAACAAAGGAGAATGACGTTGTTGCAAGGGCGAAACGAATAGCCGCTGAATTGGAAAAGATTGGGGCAATTGTTCCCGATTTTTCAGCGTTACAAACGGAAGCCCAACAAACCAAAATTTCCAAAGCATTTATCAAGGAATTTGAAAATGTAAAAATCAAATTTAAGGTTGAAATTGATGAAAATGCAATTGATGTTCCGCCAATTGCTGGTGAACAATATTTGACCGAGGCGGAAAAACAAGCCGAAAAGGATGGTGCAATTTTAGGTCAATCATTTATTGATGGCCGAAATAAGGTGTTGACAACTGGTTTCATTTTGACACCAGAGGCATTGAAATTGCGTAATCTTGAGGCAGCGTTTGAGCAAAACAAAAAACTTGGCGAACAATTAGGGGCATCGTTTAACCAATCATTTGCAACATCAATTGAAAGTGGAGTTCAAGCGGTTGGCGAAGGAATTGGAAACCTATTTGCTGGAAAGGATTTTGGGAGTTCAATTTTAAGCGTATTTAGTGAATTGTTGGCTGCAATTGGTAAGGCATTGATAAGCTACGGGATTGTCAAATCAGGATTGGACAAGATTTTGGGAGCCGGAGGGCTTGCGATTCCCGGAGGCATTGCCATTGCTTTGGGAGCATTAGCGGTCGCATCTTCACAATTAATCAAATCTTTTGGAGGTGCAAGGGAGAAGGGTGGGCCAGTTAGTGGCAACAAATCATATTTGGTTGGTGAAAGGGGGCCAGAGTTGTTCGTGCCTTCGGTTAGTGGTTCAATTGTTCCAAACAACCGCCTTTCGTCATTTAGTGGCCGTCCGGCATTTGCATCTGGATCAGGTGGTGGTCGGACAATTGTAAGAGGTAACGATATTTTACTTGCATCTGCGAGAACACAACGCAGCCAAAACCGTGTGAATGCCTAAAACCTACCGGGGAGAGTTTACCAATAGCCAAGTCCTATATTCAACGAATGAAGGATTTGAACAAAATGTCATTGTATTAATCATTGACCAAACCGACCCGTCAGGTGAAACGGTTGAAATTGAGTTGGCTGACAACCCGGTGACCATCCGTGTGGTGGACAATAACGAAGACAAATTCACTCCGATTCGCTCGAAATCGTGCGAAATTCGACTACATACAAACCCGAACATCAACATCATAACTTTTGGTTCGGGTGGGGACAATCAGTACAAGGTACAAATCTGCATGAATTACACAGGCAACACAATCTTTGAAGGTTGGTTGTCAATTAGTGATTTGCGTCAGGATTTCCAGCCTGATCCGAATGTTTTGGTTTTGACCGCAACGGACGGCCTTGGCTTTCTTAAGGATTTGCCGTTGACTGATTACAATGGGAATAGATTTAGTGGTCCGCATAGGTTAGCCGATTATATTTCCGGTTGTTTGGCAAAAACGGGATTAGACAAGACATTGATTGCCGAAATGAATGTCAAAGAATCAACCCAAGTGACCACATATTTGGGGCATATGTATAACACCATTTATTTGGATGCCCGGACATTCATGTCATCAATTGATGAATTTAATGATTGTTTTACGGTCCTCGAAAAGATATTGGGCGAATATTGTGAGTTGAGCCAGCAAAAAGATGAATGGTATATTCGTGCCATTGATGAATTTGACGCTCAAAGTTCAATCCAAGTCCGTTTCAATGCCGATGGAACGATTGCCAGCCCACTTCCAGAGGTTGAATACAACAAACTGATTGGGTCAAATATGAACCTTTACCAAATGGGGTTCATGAATGACGATACTCAAGTGAGTTTGCAACGGCCGTATAAGTTTGTCCGACATCAATATCAGTTCGAGCAACCGCAAGAATTGCCTTGCAACTCTAATTTTGAGCGTGGTGACTTTATATCTGACTTACCTGACGAAACTATTGACGGGGTAACATACACGGCAAAAAAATACAAATTGGATTGTTGGGAATTATTGCGTGGTGCCCCGCCAATTTGGAATCAATTTCCAACAAGTGATTTGTTTATCAAAAGATTGTTTGATCAATTTGGGCGTGAAGATTCACGCTATGTTTGTGTAAAATGGCCAACTGCTGGTTTGCAAGCCCATGTAATTAGGTCAGAGGGAATTGACATGGCAAGTGGCGATGCGTTTGAATTTTCGTGGGATATTGCATTTGAAGAAAATACATCGTTGGGGACTGGCAATGTATTGGTTGCATCAATATTGCTTGAGGGGAATGACGGAACTTATTGGTTTTTGGATGATCAAAGTATTGGAGCGTCAAATACATTGAATTTTCCAGCCGATGGAGAAACTCAATTGCAATGGTTTCAAAGCAATTCAGATTGGTCAACAAATTACAAATTGTTCTACATAAATGTAGATACCAACACAATAGACAACAGACAATTTAGGACAATTTCAATGTCTAATGTTGCACCAGCACCAGTAAATGGTAAATTGTATCTGATATTTCATTGGGGGAATGACATAACTTTTGCAAATGTCACATTGCTTTTGTCAAATCTTCGATTTACATATCGTGGATTGATAAATGGCACTTATGATGAATACACTGGGCTGGAAAATAAAATTGAGCAATCCGGTGACTACAAAGCAACCCGTGACGAGCAAGTTTACATTTCAGATGGTCCAAAATTGGCATTCAAAGGATGTTTACAAAAAGTGGTTGGAAATGCTTTGGTAATTAATGGGACAAGTGCAACAATAACATTCTATAACGGAAACTATTTCACCCTTCCGGGATATTGGACATGGAAGTTTATGCCCGGGATGACTTTGCTTATTTCAGGTACTACAAACAACAACTCAAACAATGCGGTTGTCACAGATGTTGCCTATTCGATTATTGGTAATGTCACAACGGTGACCTTGTCAATCAACACGGTTGCCGAGGTGGATTCATCTTATACCATTTCAACATATATGTACGGGTTGACTGAAGGTTTTTATAATGGGGCGGTGTTTCCAGATGGCCCACCAGATTCAACATATGTCAAACCTTATTCACAAATCCAAAATGAAGCCGTTTGGAATCAATTTAATCGTGTTTTCAGTATCTTTGAGGGCACAATTGATGGACTTGACACCTATGTTTTGGACTCATTGGATCGCTACGATTTGCCTGATTTGATGCACTCCTATTTTCTTATGGACAATCACCCGGCAACAAACAACAAAAAGTTCAAGTTGCTGCACTTTGATCAGGACCCCGATTTGTGCGAGTGGAACGGGGTGTTTATTGAGGTTTTGGACTCTACAATTCCCAAGGTTTATACTGGGCATTCATTCAAATTCTTATCAAATGACTGACAATAAAGCGGTTCAGGGGCGAAATATGATTGCCAGCATAAAAGTTGGGGCCACTTGGTTCCCGGTCTTTTGTGCAAAATCGTGTTCGTTTGAGTTTAGCAATGAGATAATTCTGCGGACCGGGGTGAATGACGGACTATTCCCGAAACGCCGTGTGAGGCGTTCTGACTGGTCAGGATCGGCCGCTGGGGTTTTGGTGACCGACAACACTGTTGACCGCTATTCGCCTTTCTATTTGCTTCAGGATGGCGTTAGACGAGCCGAAAGGCAATGGCAATTCGAGTTCACCAACGAAAATGGTGATGTCAAGACGATTGAGGGTTATGCGTTAGTAGAAAATCTACCCATTTCGGGGGATGTCAGCGGATGGGTACAAGCCTCCGTTAACATAGTCGGAACGGGTGGGTTCACGATTGATGCCAGCCCCGGACCAGTTGGGTTGGAAAATGTTGATTCTGACTACTGGACAACCACGGCCGGGACCAATGTGATTTCAGGCAACTCGGTCAATTCCAAGTCAATCACTGGCAAAACCGTTTTGGCCGTTGCCCGTGAGGGGACCGTTTACGATCCAATTTTTTCAGGTACTGCGACCAATCGTTTGGCCCGTGTCAATTCAGGAGCTGGATCGGTCACATTTGATTCAAATATCCCATTCAATCCGGGTGAAACTGTATGGGTAATGTGGAAAGATTCATGACACAAAGTTTCGTATATAACACAACACCGGGGCAGCCGTATTTATACGATTCGGAGATTGCCTATGTACATTTGCTTTTCTGTTCACGGGAAGGCTTGGAACATGATGTGATTGTTTCAAATGACACGAATTTGACATTTGAGGCCCGTCAAGTTCAATATTCACCAGCCTTTGGATTCTTAAAATTTGCCACCGATTTCAACCCCGGTGAAACTATACAAATCATAATTGGAGATATATGGAAAAACTTGTTTTATTTGTTTTCTTGTTTGCCAGTTTTCAGGCCTTTGGTCAGTTTCCGAACTACACCAATATCAATGGCCGATACAAATGGATTGCTG
>JBEIUM010000070.1:0-11837 GCA_040374385.1 Sediminibacterium sp.
ATTTTGGGAAGCCTGCCTCGCGCCTGACAAGAAATGAAGCGGCCATGATCATCGCCTGCTTGCCCAACCCGCGCCGATTCACGGTAAAGCCCATGAGTCGTCGTGTTGCATGGCGCTATCCGCAGATCCTGCGTGAAATGAATAACCTCGAAGAGGATGAAGATATTCGGCTCTTGCTGAAGAAATAGTTAGCTGCTTTTTGCTGATAACATATTTTCTACAGCAGCTATTGCAGTTAGCAGCCGTTGTTCATTGCTGCCCTGAATAACCGACCATGGCGTGGTCTGATTGATCAGCAAATCTTTGTACAAGTGAAAGAGCTCAATTCTGTTTTTATCATCAGGGTATTCGCGCAACTCATCTTTCACCCAGGGTAAATCCGGCGAGCAAAGCAAGTACCCATCGTATTTTCTTTTAGCGATTTGATCGAGAATAAAGGGATGGCATTTCCCAAATACATATTCACACCAAACTTTCATCACATACATATCTGTGTCGATAAAGAGTACGGGCGGATGTGGCGTTGCAATCAAAGTGTTTGAATTGATCCAGCAATTTTCTTTTTCCGACCAGCTCCACGCCTGTTCCAGTTGGTTGGTAAGCTCTTCTTCCAGCGCCAGCTGTCCATGTGCGATCTCCAACAACTGCTCGAAAGTATATTGGGTACCATAGGTGAGCAGGTAGGATCGGGCAAATTCAGGACACCACGCAGTATGAAAATGCTGAGCCAGTTCCTCACATAAAGTGCTTTTACCCGTTGATTCGGGACCTACAATCACTATTTTCTTGATCATGCTGGAAGGGTGCTGGCAAAAACAAATATAAGTAAGCTTTTATAAGGAGGTTGCTGCTGTATTCGCAGCGCGTGCTTTCTGTTGCCAGGTGATCAGTCCGGCCACCGCCAATATCAGTAGCACCATGAATTGCACGCTGGTGAACATGAAGCCCTTTACAAAGTAGAGTGGAATGGAAGTAAGGTTGGTGGCAATCCAAAAATACCAGCTGGCTACTTTTTTTCGTGCCATGCACCACATGCCCGTGTAGGCAGTCGCGGAAGCAAAGGCATCGGCAAAGGGAATGGCTTCCGGCGCAAATGCTTTTTTTGCCCATAAGAGGGCAGCCAGTAATATTCCATAGGCTATTGCGAAAAACAAGCATTGTTGTAGCCAGTCGCGCCGGGTGTTGCCGGTGATTTGTAATACCGGAGCTCCCGATGATGTGTCTTTACGTGACCAAAGCCACCACCCATAGATGCTCATGATGGTGTAATAGAAATTCACACTTGCCTCACCCAATAAATGACTTTTGATACTGAGGTAAACATATAAGATGGTGTTCACCAGGCCGGTTGGATATACCCAGATGCTTTCTTTGCGGCTGAACCAAACGCTGATGATGCCCGCGATTACGGCAATAAATTCCAGCGGACCTGTTTGCAGGAGACCGCTGTAAAAGGACTGATATAGTTCTGTAAAAGACAAGCAGGTGGTTTATTCGGTCTGTCTCGGTGGAGAAGACTTTATTCTGCTTCGGCTACAACTTCTTTCACTTCCGGAATCATGCGCTTCATCATGCCTTCAATACCTGCTTTCAGGGTAATCATTGAAGAGGGGCAGCCACTACAACTTCCTTGCAGCATGAGGTTCACGACGCCGTTTTCATAGCTTTTAAACTGGATGGCCCCACCATCCATTTCAACGGCGGGCTTTACGTAGTTCTCCAGTAATTCTTTCACGCGCTTCACGATGTCATCGTCATCGGCGTGTACGGTGTTGCCGGCTGGCTGCATTTGTGCGAGCTCTTCCTCGTTCACTACTACACCACCATTTTCCAGGTAATCTTTCAGAAACTGTTTGATCGCCGGTATCACATCCTGCCAATCTTCCGTTTCAGGCGTTTTGGTCAGCGTGACAAAGTTGCTGGCAATAAATACACTTTTCACAAAAGGAAACCCAAACAATTCCTTTGCCAGGGGTGAGGGGGCAGCCAGGCTCTCCTCTGCAAAGTCGATGCTCTTACCCGGATACAACAACTTGTTGGCCACGAATTTCATGGTCTCGGGGTTGGGCGTCATTTCTGTATAAATGCTGATGACAGGGTTGCCGGTCGTAATCATACTATATGAATTAATATATACAAAGATAAACAATTCGGAAGCCGAAAGGGTTGGGCGGCACCGGTTGCAGGGGCGTTTTTTCGGATTTCGTAAAAAAGTCGATCATCCGGCGGGATCCCCAATGATGCGTAGTTTGGCGTAATTCAGCATGATTTTCTTCTCTCCGTTCGTATCGAAAACAATGGTCGCCACCGGGTTGTGCGCCGACCCCTCAATACGTGTAACTTTTCCGAACCCAAACTTTTGGTGTTCTACCTGTTGTCCCACTGCCAGGTCAGACGTATCGCTGGGCGTGAAATCCGGGGATGGATTGTGCGCGACTGTTTTTGGCGCTGCCGGCGCAAGATAGGCAGGCGGAGTTGTACTGGCTGCCGGCTTCTTTTTGGCGGCGGCACCCGGACTGGCGGGCAGATCGTTGTAGTCTCCCCATCCGCCATTCCATCGGCCCGCCGGTCGGTTAGCGCTATAACCGCCCATGCCCCGCGCTCCAGCACCGGTATAAGTTTTATCCAGGAACTTTTCCGGAATCTCGTCAAGGAAACGGCTTGGGTCGTTTTGCACCAGCTGCCCATAACGGTAGCGCGTATTGGCATAGCTGAGCCAGAGCTTTTGTTTTGCCCGGGTGATGGCAACATAAAACAGGCGTCGTTCTTCTTCCAGGTCTTCGCGTGTATTGATACTCATCATACCGGGAAAAAGATTCTCCTCCAGTCCACCAACAAAAACACAGGCAAACTCTAGTCCCTTCGCTGCGTGAATGGTCATCAGCTTGACAACGTCAGATTGCTGGCTGTCATCATCTGCATCGGTATGCAGTGCAATTTGCTGAAGATAGGAGCCGAGTGATTTGTCGCCCAGCTCACCATCGTCATTAGACGGACTCTCTGTCCATTCTTTTATAGAGTTTAATAATTCCTGGAGGTTATTGTACCGATCCAGTCCTTCGGCCGACTTGTCATTGAATAATTCTTTTACCAGCTCGGAGTGCTTACCAACTTGAACTGCCACATCATAGGCGTTCTTGTCGGTGAGAATACTCTGGAAGTAGCGGATCATGGTTACGAAGTTGCTGATGCTTTGCAGGGTGCCGGCACGGAATCCAAATTCTGCTGCCCGCGACATCACTTCGAATACGGAGATCTTATTTTCATTTGCCAGAATGACCAGCTTTTCAATGGTCGTTTTGCCGATACCCCGAACCGGGTAATTGACAATTCTTTTCAGCGACTCTTCATCAAATGGGTTTACGGTCAGGCGTAGATAAGAAAGCAGGTCTTTTACTTCTTTGCGCTGATAAAAGCTGACGCCGCCATAAATTTTGCAGGGGATGCCCATGCGGCGCAGGCTTTCTTCAAATGATCGGCTTTGTGCGTTGGTACGATAGAGGATGGCAAAGTCGTTGTTGTTAAAGTGATTTCGGAGTTTTTGCTCCTGAATCGCATCTGCTACCATTTTACCCTCATCGTTATCGGTCATGGTGCGGGCCAGTCGTATCAGTTCGCCGGATACGTTGTCGGTCCACAATTCTTTCTTTATCTGTCCCTGGTTTCTTTTTATGACTTCATTGGCCACTTCCAGAATATGTCCGCTGCTGCGGTAGTTCTGTTCCAGCTTAATAAGGCACACATCGTCGTAATCTTTCTGAAACTGTAGTATGTTTTCAATAGTCGCTCCGCGGAAACTGTAAATACTTTGCGCATCATCACCAACCACACAGATGTTTTCATGCACCGCTGCCAATAATTTCGCGATGCGGTATTGTACCGGATTGGTATCCTGGTACTCATCGATGAGCACATAGCGAAACTTGTGCTGGTATTTGTGCAGTACATCCGGAAAGCTGTTCAGCAGCTCAAACATTTTCAGCAACAGGTCGTCAAAATCCATGGCGCCATTGCGAAAGCAGCGCTCGCAATAGGAAGCATAGATGCGAGCGATTTCAGGTTTCTTCGAGCGCATATCTTCCTGCTGAATGGAGGGCTCCTCTGCATATACATCTGGATAGATCAAGGCGTTCTTCGCCCAGGAGATTCGGCTTCCTACGGCAGCCGGCTTATATTCTTTATCATCGAGCCCCAGCTCACGAATCACTGTTTTGATTACAGATCGACTGTCTTCTGTGTCGTAGATGGTGAAGTTGGCAGGATAGCCCAGGTGCCGTGCTTCTGCGCGCAGGATGCGCGCGAATACGCTGTGAAAGGTGCCTATATATAGGTTGCGGGCTTCATTGTTACCCAGGATCTTTTCAATCCGCTCTTTCATTTCAGCCGCAGCCTTATTGGTAAAAGTGAGTGCCAATATATGAAAGGCATCCACGCCATTGTTCATCAAGTGTGCGATGCGCGTGGTGAGCACTTTTGTTTTTCCGCTACCCGCCCCAGCGATGATCATGAGCGGACCATTGATGTGTTGTACTGCCTCGCTTTGCTGTTCATTCAGCCCCGACAAATAATTCCCCATGGCCGCAAGTTACACGCTTGTGGCAGGAAAATAGGGTTATGGGCATTTCGTCGCGCCGCTTTTTTTATGCACATGCCACGATTTTCTTTGGGGCATGGCAGGACAGGTATTTTAGCAGCAATATATTAGTCTATTGATTTGGTAGACTAAATATTTTTATTTTTCTTTGTGCCCCCGTCTTTTACATTGGTTGCGGGGGAATAACTTTTTCGGTCAGGTGGCCGAGCGGCAAGGTAGGGGTCGGCAAAACCCCGGACGGCGGTTCGATTCCGCCCTTGACCTCTGGTTTTTGGGTTTATGGTAGTAAGCAATCGACGGACCTGCATTTTTATGCGGGTCCTTTTGTTAAAACGGCCATAAAGAGGTTTTTTCCCCGCTCCCCCCGCCTTATATTTCGTAAATTTGCTGTTCCCCTAAACCCAAGGGGTCTCACTAACCTTGTTTTAGACACTAGAAATGAAGAAGTTATGAATGGTTGGACAAGAAAACCCTGGATGTTGGTTGGTATAATAGCACTTACAATTGCCATTGTATTATTACCGCCGGCTATACCGACGCGTGGCAGCAATCTGGCTTCGATACGTCCGGATGATCCTTCCGGTAAATTGGCGTTATATGAGGAATTGGGTTTGGGTGCGCTGGGTTTATCAAAGAAGGCCTTTCAATATGCTTTGCGTGGTTGGAATGCCTTGATCAAAGAAGGCAAGATCAAAAAAGACAACATACTTTCTATACTTGATTTTTCGCTTCCCTCCGGTCAGAAAAGAATGTTTGTCATTGACCTCGAATTGGGTCGCCTTTTATTTAATACCTATGTTTCGCATGGTAAAAATTCCGGCACGGAATTGCCAACGCGATTTTCTAATCGCATCAACTCCAATCAGTCAAGCCTCGGATTTTTTATCACCGGCGATACGTATAACGGAAAACATGGCACTTCACTGCGACTTCAGGGAGAAGAATCAGGCATCAATGATAATGCCTTGAATCGTGGAATTGTTGTTCATGGCGCCAATTATGTAAGCGAGGGGATTGCCGAGCGGCAGGGCTTCGTGGGTCGCAGCCAGGGTTGTCCGGCGATACCTTCACAGCTCACTCGTCCGATCATCGATCATATCAAAGAAGGGAGTTGTTTATTTATATATAGCCCCGATGCCAGCTATCTCCGTCGGTCCTCCATCCTCCGCACTTCCGCCTTGCGCGGCTAAGCTTTTATTTGCCAGGTCAGCTTTAAGTGATGCAGTCATTATCTTAGCGGGTAAATAAGCACGTGTCATGAATAAAGTTTTTCTTTCCCTAATTCTGTTGTGCAGCACATCAGTTGCTTTGGCACAAAAGGTAGATCGTCGTTTGGAAAAAGAGTTGCAGTCGATGATTGCGGGATTTCGGGGCGATATCGGAATTTATGTACATGATCTTACCACCGGCAAGCAGGTAGCTATTCAGGCCGACTCTTTATTTCCTACGGCCAGCCTTGTCAAAATTCCTATTCTTACCGGCATCATGCGCAAGCTGGAAGATGGCACACTTTCCTATCATCAGCCGCTGATTTACAAGGATTCATTGTTGTATGCAGGGGAAGATATTCTTGGCTCTTTGAAGAACAATGAAAAAATTGAACTCAGCAAAGTAATGATGCTCATGCTGACCATGAGTGATAATACTGCCAGTCTTTGGTTACAATCCATTGCCGGTAGCGGTACGCGCATCAACGAATTAATGGATAGTCTTGGATTGCCGAATACGCGGGTGAACAGCCGAACCGCCGGCAGAGCCGAGGAAAGAAATAAATGGGGCTGGGGACAAACGACACCGCGTGAAATGGCGCAATTGTTAGAGAAGATCATTCGCCACGAAGTCATCAGCTATGCTGCCAGTGAAAAAATGTTGCGGCTGATGAGTAGAAATTATTGGGATGAGGAAGCTATCTCGCGTATACCTGCCGATGTGTTCATTGCCAGCAAAAGTGGCGCCGTGGATGCCAGCCGAAGTGAGTTGTTGTATGTCAACGGAAAAAAATGCAGCTATGTTTTTTGTATCTGTACCAAGAACAACGTAGATCGTTCCTGGGAGCCGAGTAACGAAGCCTGGGAGCTCACGCGCCGCATTAGTCAGTTGCTGTGGGAATACTATAATTAACTGAAGAGCTGATAAATCAACCAACTCATGCCATAGGCAAGTGCTGTCATGTAGCCGAGCTGTATGAGTGGCCACTTCCAGCTTTTAGTTTCACGCTTTACAACTGCCAGGGTGCTCATGCATTGCATGGCAAGCATATAAAATATCAGGAGTGAAAATGCGGCCGGCAGCGTGTATACTTTACTGCCATTGCTGTGTTTGGCAGCCGCCATTTTTTCACGAAGCGAAGAATCATCATCTTCTTCCACGCTATATAATGTTGCCATGGTTCCGACAAACACTTCCCGCGCAGCGAAAGAAGTAATGAGGGCTATGCCGATCTTCCAGTCAAAACCAAGCGGTCTAATGACAGGCTCTATGGCCTGGCCTAATTGTCCGGCATAGGATTGCTGTAATTTTTCTGTTGACCACTGCTTGTTCAGCTGTGCTTCTTGTGCCGGCTGCTCGCGAATCAATTGCTCATATTTTGTTTGCAGGGTCTCCATTCGGTTGCCGGGGCCATAGCTGGAAAGGAACCAAAGCACCAGGCTGATCAACATGATGACGCGGCCGGCATCGGTAACGAAAATTCTTGCTTTTCCCACCATCGTGATCAATACGTTTTTCCAGCGGGGAGGTCGGTAGATGGGCAGCTCCAGGATGAAGAAGCTTTTTTCCTTGATGCGAATGAACCCTTTCAAGATATAGCTCATCAGCAGTGCCATCAGAAAACTCCCGAGGTACAAGGCCATCATGACGAGCCCTTGCAAGCTTAAAAATCCGAAGTAATAAGTATCGTCAATTACGAGTGAGATGAGAATAGTATATACGGGTAATCGCGCGCTGCAACTGACCAATGGCGTTACCAATATGGTGAGCAGCCGTTCTTTTTTGTTTTCTATACTACGCGCCGACATGATGGCCGGCACGGCACAGGCAAACCCGCTGATAATGGGCATTACGCTCTTACCATTTAGTCCTGCCTTTCTCATCAGGCGATCACTCAGAAAGCCTATACGAGCCATATAGCCGGAATCTTCCAGCATCGTAATAAGTCCGAATAAAATCATTATCTGCGGCACAAATACCAGAATGCCGCTGAGACCTGCAAGTACTCCGTTGATGAGCAGGTCGCTCCATCCGCCTACGGCGGAAGGCAAATGCGCGCTGAGCCAGCTACCCATTTGCTGAAAACCCCATTCGATGAAGTCCATCGGGAACTGCGCCACCCAAAAAATACTTTGGAAGAGGATGAATAAGACGACCAGCAAGATGACATAACCCCAGACGCGATGCAATAGAATAGTATCTAATTTTTCGGAAAACTTTTTTTGTTCGGCGGGATGCGGCTCTGTTACGTTTTCACGCATGACTTCCCGGATGTGGGCATAGCGGCCTACAACTTCTTCTGCCTGTGTTTTGGAGGAATTGAATGCATGTTTTTTCGCGATGGCCTCAATGTCTTGATGTTGGGCAGCATTTAACGGAAATGCATCATGGTGTATCAGGTAGTGGAGGGCGGCATAATCGCTGATGCCGGGAACCACTTCTTGCACAGCTGCGATGGGGGCACCGACGGTCGCTGCGGCATCATAAAAAGGCGGGTTCTTATTTTCATATTTTCCCGCAGCCGTTTCCAGTAATACTTTCTTTAGTTCGGCGATGCCTTTGTTTTTGCGGGGGTTGACGAGTACCACGGGTATTTGCAAGGCGGCGGCCAAGCCTGCAGCATCTACATAAATATCGCGCTTGATGGCGAGGTCGTTCATGGTAAGCGCCATTACAACGGGTAGGCGCAGGTCAATAATTTGCGAACAAAACAGCAGGTTTCTTTTCAGATTACTGGCGTCGGCAACCAGCAGAACCAGGTCTGTTTTTACTTCCGGATCGGCGCCCATCAGCACCTTGTATGCTACCCATTCATCTTCCCTTCGGGGATATAGGCTATAAGTACCCGGCAGATCAATGAGGGAGGCTTCGGTGGTTTTATTGAGTTGCGTGGTGCCAATCATTTTATCAACTGTAACACCCGGGAAATTGCCGACCTGCTGGTTCAATCCGGTGAGGGCATTGAACAGCGAAGATTTTCCGCTATTGGGGTTACCCACCAGGGCAATATGTAACAGTTGATCGCTCAAGCCGCTTCCAATTTGTACAAAAGTAGCAGCTAAAGATGGGTATGTGTTACGATATCGGGAAGAGAATTGGCTACTTTTTAAGGTTGTTTATCTGATACTTTCTGCTCGGAAAAATATGTTGACATAACTTTGCTGCATGAAAAAGTATGTTTGGATTTTAATGTTATTGCCGGTATTTGCAGTTGCGCAGAGTAAGAAAAAGCGACTGAAGGTTGAGCAACAGGCCCGGATGGAACGGATGACGGTGCTGCAGAACCACGTTAAGTTTCTCGCCGATGATCAACTGGAGGGCAGAAGAACCGGCACCCAGGGCGAGGAGAAGGCGATGCAATATATTATAGATCAATATAAGCAGATGGGATTATCGCCTGCAGGAACAGATGGATTTATTCAAACCTTTGCAGTTCAGGAGGGAAGATTACCCGATTCATCTACCCAATTGTCGGTGGGCGGCCGTTCCCTCTCTTTGATGAAAGAGTTTTTTCCGCTGCCTTATAGTCCTGCTACCCGAATAAAAGGCTCTTCTGCGATGGCTTTGCATGAATCGGGGGAGCCCTGGTTCTGGGATCTGCGTGAGCTGCTGGAAGCTAATACTGGCAATCCCCATTTTGACGTGCATGCTGCCTTACGCGAGCAGGCTTCAAAAGCTGCCAAAAAAGGAGCCACTGCCTTGTTTGTTTACAACAACTCGTCCATCACCGACAATATTCAGTACAATAAATTCGACAGCACGGCAGCTGCAGTTATTCCCATTATTTATTTAACACGCGCAACGCTACCGGTGTATTTCAGCGATCCTGCGGCCACGCTTGATCTTGAGCTCGTAGTGTCTATCACCGAACGGAAACGCATGGGCAGAAATGTTGCAGCATTCATCAACAAGCAGGCTACGCACACCATCGTGCTTGGTGCGCATTATGATCACCTGGGCTATGGAGAAGACAAAAACGCACTCGATACGGGTCACGTGATACGCAATGGTGCTGACGATAATGCCAGTGGTACAGCAGCGCTAATCGAGCTGGCCCGCCTGTTGCAAACAGCGGCACCTGCCGGCAACAATTATTTGATCTTACATTTTTCCGGCGAAGAGCTGGGATTGTTAGGTAGTAAGTATTGGTTAGAAAATCCTTCACTTGCTATTCAGCCCAACTATATGATCAACATGGACATGGTGGGACGGTATGATACGGCGCGAAAGCTGACTGTAGGCGGGTATGGCACATCGCCAGTATGGTCATCGGTAGTGCCAACCATCTCGGCACCGCTGATCACTCATTTTGACAGCACCGGCAGCGGACCGAGTGATCATGCCAGTTTTTATCGCAAAGACATCCCCTTGCTCTTTTTATTTACCGGTAGTCACAGCGATTATCATAAGTCATCAGATGATTGGGATAAGATCAACTATGAGGGACAGGAAGAGATTGTTCGCTGGGTATATCGCCTGATTGAGGCGACAGATGGCAAAGGCAAGCTCCCATTCACTAAGACGCGTGAGCCCCAGATGGGACGCAGCAGCGGCTTCTCCGTGAGCCTGGGAGTAATACCCGACTATGGCTATACCGGTACAGGCATGCGCATTGACGGCGTTAGTCCCGGTAAGCTGGCAGAAAAGCTCGGACTAAAAGCCGGAGATATATTATTACAGCTGGGCGACTATAAATTTGTAGATGTTTCTACCTATATGCAGTCGCTGGGTAAATTTAAAAAGGGTGATAAAACAGTGTTGCGGTATAAGCGCGGCACCGAGGAGATAATAGCGGATGTGCAGTTTTAATTCATTGCTATGAAGCTAAAGCTTGATACAGATGGCATGCAGGATGATTTCTTCGCCGACAGCCGGCTGTTGGGCATTACCGCACCCATGAAATGTTATCAATTCTGTCTCTCGCTGAACAGGCAACTGGGTTATTCCTTTAGGATGATATCAGAATATGAGATTCCGCTGAAGAAAAAAGAACGGACCTATTATTTTTCTGTTTACGAATCGCATATACCAAGTCATCCGCTGCGTCACCTCTTGTATCATAATCATTATGATGGTGAGTACCTGCTGCCCGAATTCAAGCACATGGATTTTTTGTGGTTGATACGGGGTGATATGTCTACCGATGATGTAGTGGGCACCATTCGCCAACAGGTAAAAACTATTCCGGAAGTACAATTGGTGGCTGAGCTACCATTTGAGCAACTAAAAAACTGGAGTAACCTGATTCTATAAAATCAACATTTTTCTGTCATGGCATTACCGCGATCAATTTTTCTCCGGCAGCGGTGATATGGCCGATAGGCATGGCATCTAACGAAGGGTCAGCAGCTGTAAGAATAGCTTGCACTTCCTCCAAGTCTGCTGGTGCGACAGCGACCAGTAGTCCACCGTTCGTTTGCGGATCGGGCAGCATGGAAAAGGCTTCCATCACATTCACACCTGGCGCAAAAGACACCTTACTTTGGTAGGCATTCCAATTGCGGTAGGTGGCATCGGGTACCATCCTGTCTTTTAAATAAGTGCGGGCCTCTGCCAGTATGGGAATCTTTGCATACTGCAGGGTGGCACCATGTCCGCTACCTGCGGCCATTTCAATCAGGTGTCCCAGCAAGCCAAATCCGGTCACATCGGTCATGGCATGCACGCCCGTGAGTTTACCCAGTTTTTCTCCTACGCTGTTTAAGGTGCTTAGTTGGCGGTATAGCATTTCTTCATGTTCCGCCTCCAGGGCGCCCCTTTTTTGTGCCGTTGATAAGATGCCCACACCAATCGGCTTGGTTAGCAGCAGCAGATCGCCGGCTTGAGCGCTGTTGTTTCTTTTTAGGTTATTCAGGTTGATGCGACCATTCACGGCGAGACCAAAAACCGGTTCAACGCCATCAATACTGTGCCCTCCTGCCAGGGGTATTCCTGCTTCGGCGCAAATGTCTCTGGCACCGCGCAGCACTTCGCGCGCCAGGTCTGTACCCAGTTTTTCCAGCGGCCAGGCAAGCAATGCCAGCGCCAACATAGG
>JBEIUM010000043.1:0-15689 GCA_040374385.1 Sediminibacterium sp.
CAATTAAGCATAGTTGGTTTGGTAGTTGCCCTGGGATTGTTGGTAGATGATAGCATTGTAGTAGTTGAAAACATTGAACGTTGGCTAAGAGAAGGGCATAGCAAAGAATTTGCTGCTATCGAGGCAACCAAACAAATAACATTAGCAGTGGTGGGAACGACTGCCACCCTCGCCATTGCATTTATGCCGCTGGCACTCCTGCCGGAAGGATCCGGCGAATTCATCCGATCTCTGCCTTTGGCAGTTATCTCATCGGTGATTGCCTCGCTGATTGTTTCCCTCACCATTATACCTTTCCTTTCGAGTCATATACTTACAACTCATCAACATCCAGAGGGAAATATTTTTCTTCGGGCTTTGAAAAAAATCATAAGTGGCAGCTATACCCGGTTGCTCAATTTTTCATTGAAAAATCCCATTACAACCTTAGTTGCCGCATTTGGGCTATTTGTAGGCTCGTTGGGGCTCTTCGGTATGATTGGGTTCCGTTTATTCCCCACTTCAGAAAAACCACAATTCCTTGTTAACATCAATATGTCTCTACAAAGTAACCTGGAAACAACAGATGCTTTGGCGAAACAAGTAGAAAGCACATTACTCAATGAGCCACAGGTAGAATTTGTAACCACAAATATTGGAAAAGGAAATCCACGAATTTATTACAATGAAATTCCTGTCAACGAGAAAAGTGATTATGCCCAACTCTTTGTTCAGCTAAAAAAAGAGACTAATCCAGTGATGAAAAAAAATCTCATTGAGCGCTTCAGGAAAGAATTCATGAAAATTCCGGGTGCACGCATCGAAGTAAAGGATTTTGAGCAGGGCCCACCTGTAGAAGCGCCGGTTGCCATACGCGTGAGTGGTGACAATCTCGATACATTGAGAAAGATGGCATCCAATGTCAAATCGATGCTAGCTGCTATACCGGGCACTATTTATATCAATGATGAGGTGGATGTGCTTAAAAGTGACCTGAGGGTACAGATCAATACAGAAAAAGCGAGAAGTCTTGGTATACAGACTGCTGAAATTGACCGAACCATCCGAATGGCAATCAGTGGAATAGAATTGTCGAAATTCAGCAATGAACAAGGTGATGACTATACCATTGTGCTCAACACACCAAGAGACCGGTATGCTACAGTAGAAACCTTCAACAATATCTTTATCAACAATGCAGTGGGAATGTCAATCCCCCTCAATCAGCTTGCGAATATATCTTTCGAAACCTCACCGGGTGTCATCAAACACCTAAACAAAAAAAGATATGTGGTCATAACTTCTTATACCGATAAAGGGGTATTGGCCCAACAGATCAATGAAACATTCAAAGAAAAAATGAAAAGTATCCAACTGCCTCTGGGATATGAAATGCAAATTGCCGGGGAAGCAGAAAGTGAGCAAGAGGCATTTGGCGGTGGTTTCTTGACCGTGATCATTGCTACAATTTTTCTTTTTATCATGGTTTTGATTTTGGAATTTAAAACATTCAAAAGTACGCTGATAGTACTGAGTGTAATTCCATTGGGCATCATTGGTGGAGTAACCATGCTATGGTTAAGTGGTAATCCTATGAGTTTCGTAGCCATCATTGGATTTATTGGACTGGCAGGGGTCGAGGTGAAAAACTCAATTTTGCTGGTAGATTTTACCAATCAATTGCGCGAACAGGGAGTGCCCCTACAACAGGCTATCCGTGAGGCAGGGGAATTACGTTTTCTTCCCATAGTACTTACGAGTTTAACAGCTATCGGCGGATTAATTCCTATTGCTCTCAATAGCAATCCACTGATATCACCACTCGCGCTGGTACTTATTGGTGGCCTTATCTCCTCTACCCTATTATCGCGTATCGTTACACCGGTTGTGTACTTACTAATACCTCCTAAAATAGAAAATACAACACGCTGAAATACTTAAGTACAGATTTTTAAAAATAAAATTTTTGCACCATGCCCTCACAACAAAATTTTATTCGTATGCTTAGTCGTCTGCTCCAATTACCTCAAGAAATACTGTCGTCTGATACCCGACTCAGGGAAGATCTTGGCTTAGTTGAATGGGAAATGGTTTGGTTGATTAACCAATTGGAAAGAAGGTACCAGATAGAGATCAATGATAATAATTTTTCTTCGTTGTCAACATTGCGTAATCTGGAACTGATGTTAAAAAGGAAAAACAACAACCTCTTGGAGTCACAGCACAGGAAAAAAAATAAAGAAAAACCTGAATTAGTACAATAGACTTGTAGATGCCTCATCAACTTAATTAAGAGCAAACTAAATTGATTGTAAAAAATAGTACTGACATACCAACGCAATGAATTTTCAGTTAATATGCCATTTCAATTCAAACCATATGAGCTCAGGGGGAACTTGAATCGGAAGCAATATTTTGAAGGTTGGTTCAAAAAAATCTACCTAAAGGAGTTGCAAGTATCGATGATCATTATCTATGGCTACGCAACTAGCAATACGGAGGATACTACCGGGTTTATTCAGTTGATATTACCCGGGAACAATCCATTGCTCCTTTTGTATTCCAAAAGCCTCATTTCATGGGATACCAAAAAGCATATCATTCAAATAGGAAATAATTATTTTTCTCCTGAAAAAATTAAAATTCAGACAAATGAAATGCAGGTTGAACTGCAATTGGTCAATAATCAAGTGATCAAGACCTTTAGAAACTCCATGGGCTACCATTATTTCATACCTAACTTGCCCTGTTATCATTCTGTAATGAACCGGTCCCATTTAGTATCCGGCGAAATCAATTATCAGGATAACTCATACACCCTTAATTCAGATTGGGGCTATTGGGAAATAAAATTTGAGACCGAGTGTGTGGTTGTTCACCTCCCGCTGCGTGTCTTCCTTACCGCTTGCGCGTAAGGAGACTTCGCAGCTCGTACCAGGTTCGATTTTATCTGTTATTAGTAATTGAAAAAGTATTTCACGTTCAAGCCGCAAAGTCCTCCTCCTGCGTCGTAGAGACTTTTCGGAGGAGAAAAAGCCAGAGTGAGAGTGTGAGCGAGTGAGGGAAATCAGAGTGATACGCCTTTGGCGCACAAGGTTTGAGAGCGAGTGTGAAAAAGCAGTGTGAGTGTGAAGTGTGAGTGTGGGAAATATACTTTACACACTCAATCTCCACACCCCACACTGTAAATGCGGGGGGCGTACCCAAAGGCCCCACGGCTTCGCCGTGACGGGCTTTTTTTTGGCTGCTCGGGCAAGCAAGCTTGCCCCGCGCCAAATAAAAAAGCCCTCAACACTGCGTGTTGGGGCCTTTGTGCCCAGAACTGGATTCGAACCAGCACACCCGTGAAGGCGCTGCGACCTGAACACAGTGCGTCTACCAATTTCGCCATCTGGGCCCAACCATCAGGAAAGTTGCCCCTCCCAATAGGGGTGCAAATATACGTGAAAACCGTTTTTTCACCAATTTTTTCGCTACAACGCTAATAAACTGCAACCCCGTAAATCAGCATGATCACGACGCCCCCAAACCTCAAAACTGCCATCCTCATAAACACAACCCACATCGTCGGTGGCTATGAATGCACAACTGTATTGATTGGCTAAATCAATGACCTGTATCAATCCCTCCCCTACCGAACTTACCTGCAAAGGATCGCGCTCATCCCGCACCAATACCTTCATCCAGGGCGGACAAACAAACCTGCCGCCCCCCTGGGAATACGCCTGACTCAACAACTCCGTCATACCATATTCCGAATGCACTTCCGACAACTGAAAAGCAGCCTTCAACCGATTATGCACCTCCTCCCGCGTCAACTCCTCCCGCCGACCCTTCATACCCCCCGTCTCCATCACCACCGTATGGCGCAACTCCATTGGATGCCGCTCAGCAAAATCCAACAAAGCATAAGTAACCCCTATCAGCAAAGTCTTTTGTCCATCCGCCTCTAACTTGCCCAGCCTTGCCGCCAACTCCTCCCAATCCTGCAGAAAAAAGCCACCGAGCACATGACCACTCTGCTGCAACAAACCCTGCACCATATTCACCAACGATGAATCTCCACGCTCCAAATAAGAGGGCAACAATCCCAAAATACACCAATCAGTAGGCTCCCCATACATGCTGCGAAAACCACGGCTGTAACTCTCTCTATACATTGCAACATCCTTCACATAATGGAAACTTCCCGTCGTTCCCGTAGTTCCGCTACTGCGAAAAATAACCTCCGGCTCAAACTCCGTCGTCATTACCCGATCCGACTTAAAAAAAGATACAGGCAGCGCTGGTATATCCTCCACGTATCTTATCTGTTGCGGACCACGCCCCAACCGATCGCACCAAACCCGATACAAGGGGTTCTGCTCATATTGAAATAGGTAAGTCTGGCGGCAGATATCCGTGAAACCGTCGGCAGCAACCGAGAAAATATTGTTAACATCTACCATATACTAGCCCAGGTATTGTCACCTTTTAACTAAATTTGGAATATGAAGCTTCAGGGAACAAAATTAATCCTTATTGCCGGCCTACTGGTTTATATTCCTTTGGCCTGTAAAAAAACTGAATTTACTACCAAGCCTCAGATTAGCTTTAAAAAAATCAGCAACACCACACTAAGCACCACCAGCCCCGTTGTCTTCTTCGAAATTAAATTCACCGATAAAGAAGGCGATGTGCAAGATACCCTCTGGGTGCAAAAAATTTCAAAGGTTTGTCCCAACTCCCCCGGGGTTCAATTTACCTCAAAAAATAAGGTACCCGACTTCACCCCCATCTCTAATGTTGAGGGCGTACTGGAAATCGGCTTCGCCTACAATGCCAATATCGGTAACTACCCCACCATCTCGGGCTGTGGAAACAAAACCGATACCGCTACGTTTAAGTTCTGGCTGCGCGATAAGGCGAAAAATGTGAGTGATACACTTGTTTCACCTCCCATCATCCTGCTGAAGTAATGACATCCAACGGCTTTACCCGCCTCGTCTTTTACAGTAACTTTTTTTATATCATTTGCCTCCTGGCACTGCTTTCTCAGACCTGCATCGTCTTGGAAATACCACCAGCACCAACCTGGCTCTACCTATGCCTTTGCTGCAGCACCCTGCTCTTCTACAACCACGCCTACCTCTCCGATAAAAATACCGGCGACGGCAGCGATGAACGCCTACGCTGGTACCAGGAAAATAAAATAATGATTAGCTCCGGTCAGATCTTACTTACATTAGTATTCCTCACCGGCAGTTGGTTACTGAAAGATGCGCTGCTCAGCCGTATCCAGCAACGACCACTTCTTGCCTACTGGCCCCTCTGGCTTTTTCCCCTCCTCGCTTTGCTCTATTTTGGCGGCATACAGCCGGGAAAATCGCCCCTGAACCTGCGCCAATTTGGTTGGCTGAAACCCATCATCATCGCACTCGTTTGGAGCGGCACCACCCTCCTGCTGCCAGCCTGGTGGCATGCACAACCATTACATATCTTCCACCCCAACCCTCCTACCCTGATCCTGTTCGCGCAACAAACAATTTTCCTATTTGCCATCAGCATTTTATTTGACATCAAAGACTTTGAAGCCGATCATAACCAGCAACTGAAGACCTGGGCCATCCGGATCGGTCCGGAACAATTACTGAAAAAACTCATCCTGCCCATAGCCATCCTTGGCTGCCTGCTGGAACTTTTACCGGGTTATTGGACTGTTTATCCACCGATGGCGGGAGTCCTGAACTGTATTCCATGGGTTTTACTGATATTTGCATGCCAATCACTGCACCGGAAGACCGCCGTACTTCACTACCTGTGGATGATCGATGGACTCATCCCGGTGAAAGCCAGTATCGGCATCATCGCTCACCTCCTAACCACCTGAAATAATGTCGAAGAAAACCAATGTTAAAAAGAAAGAGAAATCGCTGTTGACAGATCAGTCCATGGCATTCCTGAAAAATTACATCAACACCCCGTCCCCCGTTGGCTTTGAAAGCGGCGGACAAAAAGTGTGGATGGAATATGTGAAACCCTACATCGATACTTTCATCACAGACCCTTATGGCACTGCGGTGGGTGTAATCAATCCAACCGCACCCTTTAAAATCGTACTGGAAGCACATGCCGATGAGATCAGCTGGTTCGTAAACTATATCAACGACCAGGGATTGATCTACCTGAAGCGCAATGGTGGCGTTGATCACCAGGTAGCCCCTGCAAAAAGAGTTTGGATTCACGGAAAGAAAGGACCAGTGAAGGCCGTTTTCGGATGGCCCGCCATTCATACCCGCCTCTCACAACCCGACCAAAAAGAAACCCAGCCCCGCGTTGATAACCTCTGCCTTGACTGTGGTGCCCGCAGTAAGAGAGAAGCTGAATCACTGGGTATACATATCGGCGCCGTAGTTACTTATGAAGAAGGATTTGATGAGCTGGCCTATGATTTTTTCATCGGTCGTGCCTTTGATAACCGCATCGGTGGCTTTATGATCGCTGAAGTAGCTCGCTTACTGAAAGAGAACAAGAAAAAACTCCCTTATGGTCTGTATGTTGTGAATGCTGTGCAGGAAGAGATCGGACTCAGGGGTGCGGAAATGATTGCCCGCAGAATACAACCCCATGTGGCCATCGTGACCGATGTTACACACGATACGAATACACCCATGATCAGTAAAATCGTGGAAGGAGATATCCATTGCGGCAAAGGTCCGTCCCTTGCTTACGCACCGGCCATACACAACAAATTGTTGCAGGTGGTAGAAAAAGTAGCGGAAGAAAAAAACATACCCGTACAATATCGTACCCTGAGCCGAAGTACCGGTACCGATACAGATAGCTTCGCCTATGCCAATGATGGTTGTCCGTCAGTTCTCATTTCTATTCCACTGCGCTACATGCATACCACTGTGGAGATGTTGCACAAGAAAGATATTGAAGATACCATCCGACTGATGTATGAAACACTGCTGACGCTGACACCCAAAACCAACCTGAGTTATTTCAAGTAATGGAAAAGCAAAGTAGCCACCCATTGACGCCAACTATTCGCGTGGCGCTACTCGACTTGTATGAGGGTGTACCCAATGAGGGTATGCGTTGCCTGCGTAACCTGATCCACGAATGGGGAGAACAACAGGCACTTTCCATTGAGCTGCATGAATTTGACGTTCGTAAGCAACAAGAACTGCCCGATACTACCTACGATGTTTACATCTCAAGTGGCGGTCCGGGATCACCGCTCGAATCGGAGGGGGAACACTGGGAGCATCAGTATTTCGGGTGGATAAAAAGTATAGAGGCGCATAATCAAGCCGGAAACGGACCAGCCAAACACATTTTATTCATCTGCCACAGCTTTCAACTGGCTTGTCGCTATTACGGCATTGGTGAGGTTTGTCGCAGAAAATCGACCGCCTTCGGAATTTTTCCCATCCACTTATTGGAGGAAGGTAGAAGGGAACCCGTTTTTGCCGGACTAGAAGATCCCTTCTATAGTGTTGACAGCCGCGACTTTCAGGTCATTCAACCCAACCATGAAAGAATCAAAGAATTGGGTGCCGCCATTCTGGCCATAGAGAAAAACAGACCACACGTACCCTATGAAAGGGCGATGATGGCCGTGCGTTTCAATCCCTTTTTTATCGGCACACAATTTCATCCCGAAGCAGATGCCCCGGGCATGCAGATGTACTTACAGCGAGCCGATAAAAAAGCGACCATCATTGAAAACCACGGCGAAGCGAAGTGGAGCAGCATGGTAGAACACCTGCAGGATCCGGATAAAATTCTCTGGACCTACCAGCATGTGCTGCCGAATTTTCTGAACCTGGCCCTGGAGAAAAGACTGGTAGCTGCCGTTAGCTGAGTAAATGAAAATATTGCAGTAATTTCCCTATTCAATGTAATATCCATGATACCCGAAGTGCGCAGGCAATTCAATGAATCTTTCGAGGAAGCTACCTATCAGCGTTATTTGGAGGAA
This sequence comes from Sediminibacterium sp., assembly GCA_040374385.1. Classification (GTDB taxonomy): domain Bacteria; phylum Bacteroidota; class Bacteroidia; order Chitinophagales; family Chitinophagaceae; genus Sediminibacterium. The sequence goes on from JBEIUM010000043.1 coordinate 7,949, forward strand.
CTGCAGGCACCTTATCCGGGCGCGCTCGACTTCCGCGTAGCGGAAACCCCTCTTTTCATACCGGCTTACTTTCGAGATAAAATGCTTGCTGCCTGTGAACACATCATCGATGTCATCACCTCACCTTCCTTTTTGCAAAAAAGCGAATCTGCCATTCCCGATAACTGCCGTGTACCCGGTGAGGAAAAGCTTCCACAATGCCTGGTTTTTGATTTCGGTATCTGCGAAAAATCTGCCGGCGAATATGACCCACAACTAATCGAGATGCAGGGCTTCCCCAGTCTCTTCGGCTACCAACGTTGGCATGAGGAAGTTACCCGTCGTCACTTTTCGATTCCGGAAGGATTCAGTACTTTCCTGAATGGATATGATGCTGAAAGCTATGTTCAATTTATGCGCGAAATAATTGTGGGGAACCATGCACCTGAGTCGGTTATTTTGTTAGAGATTTTTCCGCACCAGCAAAAAACCCGCATCGACTTTTATTGTACCGCACATTATACCGGCATCTCAATTGTATGTCTGACAGAACTTGAGCAGGTTGGCAGACAACTCTTTTATGTAAAAGAGGGGAAAAGAATACGAGTAGAGCGCATTTATAACCGCATCATATTCGATGAACTGCAGCAACAACCGGAGGAGATACGCAACAAAGGCAAACTGTTATTGGAGGAGCTGGATGTTGAATGGGTACCACATCCCAACTGGTTCTACCGTATCAGCAAACATACCCTGCCCTTTCTGCAACATCCTTATGTTCCTGCTACCCGCTTTCTTTCTGATGTACACCCACTGCCAGAAGACCTCGACAACTATGTATTAAAACCATTGTTTTCGTTTGCAGGTCAAGGTGTCATCATCGACCTGAAGCAAGCGGACTTACTTTCCATTACTGATCCGCATAACTGGATCTTACAGCGTAAAGTAAAATATGCCGATGTTATTCCTACCCCGGATGGTCCGGCAAAAGCTGAGATTCGTTTGTTTTATTTCTGGAAAGAAGGTGCACCTCGTCCCATAGCCGTGAATAACCTTGCCCGCTTGAGCAAGGGAAAGATGATTGGTGTTCGCTACAACAAAGACAAAACATGGGTAGGTGGCAGTCTGGCCTACTTCGAGCGCTGAGCCTTGGACTTCCGCAGGAACAGCCATTCCGTACTCAACAACCAGCTCTGCTGTGCCATGCGGCGCATATCACCTGCCAGCTGAAATCGATACCCCAGGTTGACCTTGAACTGACTTTTGAAAATCAGTTGTAAAGCCGGAGCCATGTCTAGAAAACCCCTGCGTGAGGTAAGCCCCTCTTGTCCCAACCATTCACAATATAGATTCAAATTCGTCTGATCATAACTCTTGTAAGTTCGGGGGAATATTAAATATCCGGCAGAGACTGAATACGTAAATGCTTCCCGCGAAATGGGCGGTACACTTTTATGGTGCAAGGTGTCGGGATCAAGAAATGTTTTCGTAAAACCAGCAGAGCCTGAAATCGCCAACTTATGCAATAGCTGTGTCGCAATGATTCCTGCTTGCCAACCCGACTGATCACCATCCATACTGAGTTCATCGTAGATCAGTGAATTACTGCTGGTCGACACTTCCGCATAAGCGGCCATACGAAAATGGCGGTAAAGATCATCACTGGAGTAGAAACGATATTTGGTATACAGTCGCCACGATTCCCAACGGAAGTTATTACTGTACATATCAGAAAATGTAATGGCGCCGTGCACCATCCAATTCTTATTTACACCATACATCCATTCAGTTGTACTCCGTACATCGCTTCCTTTGACGGGCCGATAAGGCAACCATTTCAAGGTCTGCTTAATACCATTGGCATAAGCCGGCATATTGCTGGCAGGTTCAGAGAATACATACAACTCCTGTGCACTGATCGTTCCTGATAGTAGCCAGCCGAATAAAAAAAATAGTTTTTTCATTTTCTGCGCAGATCAAAGTATAACATGATAAATACGAGTGGATATAGCATTGCCTGCCGTTGGACAACAAGTTTGTCGGGTACCCGTGGCAAAACAGGCCATCGTTGTCAGACGCGCATAATTTTTATGCTCTTTGGCAGATACAAACATTTTATCGACCAACCGTATGGTCTGCTTCCCTTTGATTGATTTTGCTGAGGACTGCACAAAATGGTATACATGGTTGTTCCAGGTAATGTGGCTGTCTTTTCCGATGGCAGTCTCCGGGAACTCACCCGATAATTCTAATTTGGCAACAGAGAACCCGGCATCTGTCACGGCACGTGCCATCAGATCGGGGTCTATGTTCGCTCCGGGGCGAAAACTAATCTGATAAGTAGATGCTTGAATATCCGGCTGTACTTTTTCAACATAGGGTACACCCGTTAAAGCATTGAATACGGCTTTGGAACACATGGCACAGGTTAAACCCGATGCCCGGAGTGTGGCACCCGTAAATTGTGCCTGTGAAAATGACACCTGCAAGAGGAGACAAATTGATAAAATATATTTCATGTGAATTATTTTATACCACCGGCCGAAGCCGGTGGTATGATCATTAAATTAACCGCAGCAGGATGCACAATTCTTATCTCCAGCTGCACAGCAATTGTAATTCGTATCGGTCTTTTTCTCTCCGCAACAAACAGCTGCTGTCGCATCTTTACTGCAACATGGCTTCTTCATCGCTTATTGAGCAGGTTTGGCGGGCGTTGCTGCTTTACGCTTATACTGACAACATTCCTCGAGGTTCTTATACGCCTCATCGTTGGCCCTTATATCACGTGTATCATAACCGGCAGCTGCAATTTTCTCCTGTATTTTCTGTGCTGATGTTTGACCGGCATCATATTTAACAGCCAGCATTTTGGTGTTCTTATCCCATACCGCTGCAGTAGCACCGGCATCTTTGGCGGCTGTTTCAATTGTTTTTTTACACATACCGCAGTTACCCCAAACTTTGATGGTTTCAGATTTCACTCCTTCAGCTGTTTGTGCGAATGTGGTGCCGGCCAAGAATAAAAGGCAGGCTGTAAAGATGGTTTGTAAAGTTTTCATGTTTTATTTTTTTAATTGAAATGAATAGGAATAGTGCACTACCCTTCAGGCTGGTGCATAGGTTCGTCTCGAAATGGAGCGGATAAGAAAGGGTATTATAGGCGGAAGACCCGGTAGCGGAGAAATAGTGGAATAGCACTCGCTCCGGGTGGTCCAGTCTCAAGTATATACTTGGCTACATCTGCAGCATAAAAGTGATCGGCCACTTTTATGGGTTGTAGAGGTAAGGAAAGGGACTGACAAAAGGAATGGTCGTTGGTGAAAACAGGCTGACGGGCATCTTCCTGCATTTTGACCAGCTTGGTTTCTGTTTTGCAACAAGCTTTTTTAGGCGCTTTTTTACCGCAGGCGCAGGAAGGAGGCGGCAAGATAGAAAGACTGACAGCACTTACTTTCCCGCGACAATAATGGATATTGAGGGAAGCACCGCTGCTGGCAGCGATGAAAAGCAGACTGAAGCAAAATAGCAAAAGCTTTTTCATCCCTGCAAAGGTACGAAATTTTTAAAGCCTGCTAAGCAGTCTTGTTAACCGCCAGTTAATTGACAAAGCTCCACCATAGGCCGAAACGCAGCCAAAGACCCATTTGGCGATAATGGGGAGCTAGCCGACTGAGTTCGGTGAACTCAAATCCCTTTTTGATATTCAGTGAGTTGAGGTTCTCTAACCGGAAAAAACCCTGAAAGCTGCGGATGCGGAAGTGCATGAAATAATGAATATCGGGTCGATTGGAAAACTGCATCCCGTTTTGAACAAAGAATTGTCCTAAAAAGGGTGAATAATTATCCCGCTCATAGGGCGTATGGTAGGTCAATTCGAGTCCAGTTGATAGTTGCAGATTTTTATAAAAGGTACCCTCGAAAGCGACGCGGTTTCGGGTGAAAATGAGCGGTAAGTTGACGGGCGGCTGTCCGGTCAATGGTTGAGCATGCACTTCCGTATACCAGTTCCAATAACGCGCCAAGCGGAATTGTTTGGTCAGACTAATTTGAAGCACATTGAAGACGGTTGATGCCTGGCGGGCCGTAAAAAAGCTATCGAAATAGAGATAATTACTCACCAAATAATAGTTTCCGGATAAGGTGAGGCGCTGAGCAGGATTTTCATATTTACCAAATAGTCGAACCAGGTTTTGTTTGTTGTAATTGGTACGGTTACGGATGGGGAAGCTGCTGCGGGCATCGAACAACATAGCCGGTGAACGGTTTACATTGTGAAACCCTACACTGAGAAAGCCGGTTTTCTTACTGAGCATTCTTTTGAGACTGAGCCAGGCATCATAGTCACCCGCATTGAGTCCGTTCACATACAGACTACCTCGCGCTTCGAGATCCCAAACCTGGTTTTTAGTTCTGTTGCGGTATTCTCCGGATGCATAGATGTTATAGAGTCCACCCGAGCTGATTGAATCCTGAAAAGTACCTCGTATATTTTCCAGGGTGACGCCCAACTTCAGGAACTGGCTTAGATTTTTCTTATCCGGATAAGATATCAGGCTGAAAGTATTGCTGATACGATTCCATTGGTCGGAATATTGAACGGTATCGTTTGGATTGCTGAAGTTGAAGTATTTCCGATAACGCTCAGAATTGATAGAATCAACATTGTAATCATAAAACCGGTAGCTTCTGGAACTATATTGCAGATCGTGCTCAAAGCGCAGGCGTGGGTAGAAGAGTTGAATGACGGAGCTATCGGTTACAATCGAATCTTTTTGACCCACATCATAATGGTGGCGGTAAAAAAGTGTGGTTTCTCGGTAAACATTCCCGGTATTAACTCGGGTATTAAAAGGGTTTCGGTTGGAAATACCAGCTATCCCTAATCTTGTGCTGAGCTCAAATGCATTATTATAGAGACTGTCCAGTCTTGCTTCATTTTGTAGTCCGCCATTTTCTGAAGCTGCATTTTTATTAGAAATCACGATCAGCAGACCTTCATATCGTTTGTTATTTGTCTGATAGCGGGAGGTGAAACGAAAATTGTTGATACTGGCGTTTTGATTTTTCAGGTTGCCGGGAGCATTACTGAAACGATATTCAGCCGAAAAATTAAAGTTGCTCTTTTTATTCTGGGTGTGAAGAAAACTAATCATTTGCTCGGCACTGCTGGCAAGGGAATAATTGAATTCAGTATATGGGCGGGTGGATTGAAAGAGCCGGGTATTTTCGAGGGAATAATTATAGATATCGAAGGCATGAAATCCTGCATCAAAGCCGGGGCGCATCCAGGGTTGAAAGAGATAAGATTGCGCTGCAGTTCCCATATTACCCAGGTTATAATAGGTATAGGGAATGGGTGAGCGAAGGGAATAATCATTCAGGGTAGAATCGAACCGCCGGGTGCGGGTAGAATCGAAATAGCGAAAAAAGATGGTGATGGAATCGGCGAGGTTATCTCTGCGCTTGAGCGAGTCGCCCCCTGATCCGCGACGCATAGGTCGCCCCTGGCTGTCATAAGAGAGGCCCGAACCACCCGATCCTCCTCCCCTTGTATTGCTGAAATTAATGGTCTGTGCAGCTGCCTGGACAGCTAACAGCACAAAAGCCAATAATGGTAAAGTTACCTTCAGCAAGCGCATGGTGAAAAGAAAAGATTGGATGTTGGAATAGAGTGAATGTATTTCATGGATCCGTTTGATAAAACTATTCTGCCAGTTGCTGTACCAATTGGGTGAATAACAGTGTCATCTTAGGCTCAGCTGCAGTAGCTGCCTGTAATACTTCTTCGTGGGTAATGGTATTTTCTTCCTCACGAATACCAAGATCCGTTATTACACTCATCGCAAAAACGCGCATGCCCGCATGCACCGCAGCGATGCTTTCCTGTACGGTACTCATTCCCACGGCATCGCCGCCCAAAATATGTATCAGTTTATATTCAGCCCGCGTCTCAAAGGTGGGCCCGGTTACGCCGAGGTAAACACCTTCATGCAAATGAATATGATTGTTGGCTGCGATGCTTTTTACGCGTGCGATCAGGTCTTTGCTATAAGGTTCACTCATGTCCGGGAAGCGCGTTCCTAAACTATCCTCATTTTTTCCCAGCAGTGGATTCACTTGGAACAAACTGATGTGATCTTTTATGATCATCAGGTCACCCACCTGAAAGGAAGGATGTACCCCACCGGCAGCATTGGACAGCAAGAGGGTTTTAACACCTAATAAGCGGAGCGCCCGAACCGGATATGCTACTTGCTGCGCAGTATAGCCCTCATAAAAATGAAAGCGGCCGGCCATCACCCACACCGGTACACCCCCAAGGGTTCCAAATACCAATCGACCGCGGTGACCTTCTACCGTGCTTACGGGAAAATGAGGTATTTGCTCATAGGGTATTTCCTGCTCTGTAACAATTTGATTAGCGAGGTTACTTAATCCGCTACCCAGAATGATGCCGATAGAGGAGGAAGATTGTATTCGCGTACGAATAAAATCAACCGATTGCTGAAGTTGTTCAATGAGTGCCGACATAGATGAATTTGAAGGTCAAATATACTAATAAAGCAGCGGATATCGGGGTTGGGGGATGCCGGTAGCCTTGGGTGCGGGCATGAAAAAAGCCCGTAAGGTTTTATCCAAACGGGCTGATAAACAGGTAAAGAATATGATATTATCCTACGCGTTTTACGTTGACTGCATTGGATCCTTTACGACCTTGTTCAACATCGAAAACTACTCTGTCATTGGCTTCGATCTGATCGATCAGACCATTGGCGTGTACAAAAGTTTCTGTTCCGGACTGGTCATGCTTAATAAAGCCGAACCCCTTTTCCTCATTGAAGAACTTCACAGTTCCTGTGATTTGTGTGCTCATTGTGTTATTTGAAAATGATTAAAGAGCAAAGGTACCTTTAATATACGGCCATTCCTAATTAATTCAAAAGCTTTAACAGATCAAATGATTCGCTTTTCATGTGCCGATACCATCGTTTTTCATCCGCTTGTCCATTCGCGCGCACAACTTTAAGCTAATTTGATATCTTTATTTTAGTTTTTATCATTTTTCTGCCAATATACCTGCTTGTATGATCACACTTGATTATTTGGATATTTCAGGTGCGCTGGGCATTCTCGCCTGCGTATTGTTCACCGTAAATTTTTTAATGGGTATGTTGCTTTCGGTTGCCTATCAAAAATTAACGTGGTGGAATAAGTTACCGGCAATCATACGTTCACAAAATCTCACCCAATTGCATAATTATACGGCATACATTGCCTGGGTAACAGCATTGGTGCACGCAGCACTTCTTCCCATCAATGTAGAATTGGGCTTTCACTGGTCACATATTCTTTGGGGATTAAATGCTCCCAAGCAACCTGTATTCGTAATGCTGGGTACAATCGCTTTATTGGGGTTCGCTTTCATCATCATCACCACACAAAAATCTGTGAAGCGGAGTATGGGTTTCCGTTTATGGAAGAACTTTCACCTGATATCTTATTGCCTTGCCATTGTCTTTATCGTGCATGGTCTATTCATGGATCCTTTGCTGAAAGACCGATCACCCGATTGGTTCGATGCGGAAAAAGCAGTGGTGGAGTTATGTGGTATCGCCCTGCTGGTTGCAACCAGCTGGCGGATACGCTATCATTTTCAGACGAAAGAGCACTAATCAAATAGTCGTGTACTTTTCCTTTTTCAAAGAGATATATGCCCAGATAGCACTGGACAGCATGAAAAGGAAGCCGAGCAAAAACG
>JBEIUM010000132.1:0-7071 GCA_040374385.1 Sediminibacterium sp.
AGCCGTTGACATATATTTCTACCGTATTCCATCCTTCCGGTTCTACGAAGAGCTGGTGTCTTTCGCGATCAGCGAAGCGGTTGATTTTATCTTCGATGCTGGGGCAGTAGCGGGGTCCGACGCCGTCGATGCGACCTTGAAACATCGGACTTCTGTCGAAGCCGGTTTTCAGAATGTCGTGAACGGTTGAGTTGGTATAAGAGATATGGCAGCTCAGTTGTGCTTCCGGGCGGATCTTTTGTATGGGCGCGAATGAAAAGCCCACGATGCTGTCGTCTCCTTTCTGCTCCTCCATTTTGGAGTAGTCCAGGCTTCTGCCGTCAACCCTTGGCGGTGTACCCGTTTTGAGTCGGTCGCTTTCAAAGCCGAGGGATACCAGTTGTTCGGTGATGCCGGTAGCGGCTTTCTCTGCTACGCGACCTCCGCCGAATTGCTTCTCGCCGATATGAATAATGCCGTTGAGGAAGGTGCCACTGGTTACCACCACCGCCCTTGCTCTAACTTTATGGCCGAGCCCGGTAACCACGCCCACAACCTTTTCTCCCTCGATGATCAATTCCCGCACCATGTCTTGATAGAAATCCACCCCCGGGGTCTGTTCCAGCATTTCCCGCCAGGTGGCGGCAAAGAGCATGCGGTCGTTTTGTGACCTCGGGCTCCACATGGCCGGCCCCTTGCTTCGGTTCAGCATGCGAAACTGAATCATGCTCTTGTCACTTACGATACCGCTATAGCCACCCATGGCATCTATTTCCCGTACAATTTGTCCTTTCGCAATACCCCCCATGGCCGGATTGCAACTCATCTGTGCGATGGTCTGCATGTTCATAGTCACGAGGAGCACACGACTGCCCATATTGGCTGCAGCGGCTGCGGCCTCACAACCGGCATGGCCGGCCCCAACAACGATCACATCATATTCCAAAAACATGGGTACAAAGATAGCAAGTATTCGGTAAAGCCCGGTTGGGGGCAGTTTTGATGTTCCACGTGAAACATACCCTGTAACGGACTGAAAAACAGGTTGGTAGATGTCGATAAGGGGGTAGGGGACTGTGAAAGGCCGATTTTGTCCTGTTCCACGTGGAACAAAAGGCATAATTCGCTCTAAATGAATCAATTATGTGCAAGTTGCTTCCCGGGCTCTCCGCTTGGCCGGCCGGCGACCCCTGTTCCACGTGGAACCTTATTTAAATGATAGCGGACAGGAGAAGTCCTGCACCAGCAAAAGCTGTCCGGCCCCATAGTCTTTCACCCCCACCCCGATTTGGGTATATTGGCGACTGAGCAGGGTTTGCCGATGTGCCGGCGGAAGGAGTCCCTTATCGAGGTACAGCAAGACTACCGACAGCAAGATGCCCTGACTGCCCAATCCGATGTTTTCCCCCGCACAGGTATTCACCCCGGCACGGCGAATGCGGGTACCAAAGTCTGTACCGTTGGTAGAAGTATGGGAAAGCGGTGCATTTTTGGTGGCCAGATCTTGCGCGTGATCGCGCGCCAGCTTGATGAGCACCCGATGGGGCTCAAACATGGGCAGGGGCCCTGCGCTGATTAGGTCTTTTAACATCGAACGGGCTTCCGTGCCCTGCAACTCGGGAAACAGGCGCAAAACGGGACGAACAACGCTGTCGCAAAAGAACTGGGGGTTCCTGCGCGCCAGATTAACCCAATACATAGACTCCTTTTCATAGGTGGTCAACGAGGCATAGACGGGAAAAGATCGGTTCCACTGCTCCACCAGGGTATCTCGAAAAGCGGGCGTCGGAATTTTTTTCACAGGCAACTCCACCTCCGATAGCTGTGCCTGGCAGCAGCAGGCAATCAAGAGAAAAGAAAAAAGAAGGAACCTGGAAGGGTTAAGCATGCGTCAAGCGTTTGCGAAGCAATTGCAAATATCGCTCCTCTTTTTGCCGCATCAGCAACTGCTGTTTTTTTAACTTGTCTTTGTATCCGCACAAATGCAGGGCGCCGTGAATGATCACGCGCCGCATCTCTTCACGGGCTGAAATGCCCAGTCCGCGCGCATTTTCGCGCACCCGGTCAACGCTGATGTAGAGTTCTCCTGCCACCGGACCGCCTCGCTCCGACAGATCAAAGGTGAGAATATCGGTATAATAATCGTGTTGTAAAAACTGCCGGTTCATGCTCAGCAAATGATCGTCGGAACAAAACACAACAGACAAAGTAGACAACCGAAGGCCTTCCTTCCGAAACAGGTCGGCGAGCAGATTCTTCAAAATGGTTTTGCCCTCCAAACGATAGGCCGCATCGGCACAATGAAAAATAACATCAGACATATAAAACAGAATAATAGACCGAACTCCAAAATTCGTAACAATAGTACAACAACGCTTCCTACCTTTATTTATTCTTTTAAAACACCCCCTCGTGTCAATACCCGCCCTCAAAAGATTATCAGAACTCGCAGTAGGAGAGATCGGCGCTATTCATTCATTTGAGAATGATGATATTTATATCAAGCTGATGGAAATGGGCTGTGTGCCGGGCGAAGAAGTGCGCGTCGAACAAGTGGCACCCCTGGGCGATCCCATCTCCATTGCCGTTGCCGGCTATCACCTGAGCCTTCGGCTGAACGAGGCCCGCAGCATATTTGTGCAACCAGCAGAACATAATTAGTTGATTGTCAATAGATTAGATGAAAATCGGCTTATACTTCGGCTCCTTCAATCCTGTACACGTTGGTCACCTGATCATCGCCGGCTATGCGGCTGAGCATACAGATCTGGACAAGGTATGGCTTGTGGTGAGTCCGCAAAACCCCTTCAAGAAAGAGCAGTCACTTCTCAATGAATACCACCGTCTGCACCTCGTGCAGCTGGCCATCAATGACGATCCGCATCTGCGCGCCTCCGATATTGAGTTTTCCTTGCCACGACCATCATTCACCATTGATACACTCGCGTACCTCAAGGAAAAATATCCGCAGCATGAGTTTGCCATGGTACTCGGTAGTGACAGCTTGCAAAATTTACCGCGTTGGAAAAACGGCGAGCAGATCATGCGCGACCACGATCTTTATGTGTATGCGCGCAGCGGTCATCCGGTGACGAAGGATCCCGGCCCTCGCGTGAAAATCATGCAAGCACCGCTGCTCGATATTTCCGCGACAGCGATTCGCGACAACATACGTGCGGGTAAATCGATTCGCTATCTCGTGCCCGAGAGCGTGCGGGAAGAAATAGAGCGCAACCGGTATTATAAATAAAAACCCGCGAGCGATATAGAGCTCCACCCTTCTTCCGATACAGACAAAAAAATATCCCCACGGAGGGGGATATATCATATTATTTAAGCAACGAAAGCTTAGCGGTTCATGGAAGCCAGGAACTCTTCATTGTCTTTCGTTCCGCGCATGCGCTTCAGCAATTCGCTCATCGCTTCTTCGGTGTTCATGTCATTGATGTAGAGACGCAAAATGTTCATGCGTTGCAACACCTCTTTGTCCAGCAACAGATCATCGCGGCGGGTAGAAGAGCCCACAAGGTCGATGGCCGGGAAGATGCGCTTGTTCGCCAGGCGGCGGTCGAGCTGCAATTCCATGTTACCCGTTCCCTTGAATTCTTCGAAGATCACCTCGTCCATCTTGCTACCCGTTTCAATCAGGGCAGTGGCAAGAATCGTGAGCGATCCGCCATTTTCTATTTTCCGCGCAGCGCCAAAGAATTGCTTTGGCTTCTGCATGGCATTAGCTTCCACACCGCCCGACAATACCTTACCTGAGGCCGGTGCTACTGTATTGTGTGCACGTGCCAAACGCGTGATCGAGTCGAGCAATATAATAACATCGTGACCGCACTCTACCAAGCGCTTTGCTTTCTGCAGCGCAATGGCAGAAACCTTCACGTGTTTTTCAGCGGGTTCATCGAAGGTAGATGCAATTACTTCCGCGCGCACGCTGCGCTCCATATCTGTTACCTCTTCAGGGCGCTCATCAATCAACACCACCATCAGGTAACATTCGGGGTGATTGGCAGCGATGGCGTTCGCCACTTCTTTCAGCAACATGGTCTTTCCCACTTTGGGTTGTGCCACAATCAATCCGCGCTGGCCCTTACCGATGGGCGTGAACAGGTCCATAATGCGGGTGCTGTAATTATTGGAAGTTGTAAACAAGTTCAGTTTCTCGAAAGGGAACAGCGGTGTCAGGTAATCAAATGGAACGCGGTCGCGGACTTCGTCAGGACGCTTGCCGTTGATATGGTCGACCTTGATCAGCGCAAAATATTTTTCACCCTCTTTTGGTGGACGCACAGAGCCCTGCACGGTATCACCGGTTTTCAGTCCGAACAACTTGATCTGAGAAGGAGAAACATATACGTCATCCGGAGAAGAGAGGTAGTGGTAGTCGGAAGAGCGGAGGAAGCCATAGCCATCGGGCATCATTTCTAATACACCTTCGCCTTCGATCACCCCTTCAAACTCGATGTTGAAGAGCGGATCTTTTTTCACCTGCGGTGGGCGGTGGTGATGACTGGGCGCTCCGGGATTCGGATTCTCTGAAGCTGGCGCCGATTCTGAATCGTTGCCGCCGGCAGTATTTTCTGAGGGGGCTCCCTCTGCCGAAGCTGTGCCCTGAACGGGAACGGCCTCCTGGGGACGACCTTTTTTATGAGGGCCTCTTTTGCCGGCATGCTTTTCTTGCGGCGGGGCAGCTGCGGGGGCAGCTGCGGGTGCAGGCGCCTCTTGCATCACTTCTGCCTCTTCGGTCATGTGCGGCGTTTTCAGCGTAACGGGCTTGCGCGGCCGGCCGGCACGTTTTTTATTATCATCGGCACCGGTGGCGGCTTCGCCGGAAGAGCTGGTCGCCTGGGCATCGAGGATCTTATAGATCAATGCCTGTTTATCGAGTTTCTTCGCGCCGGTAATTTTCAGCTGTTCGGCTACATCCAGCAGCTCGGGCAACAGCATGTCATTCAGTTGCAAAATGTCGTACGTCATAAAATAGAAACGATCAGTTTATTGGGGGGTATAGAAAAGTAATGCTTAAGCAAAGAAGTTGGGGAAAGTCATGAAGACGGGTAAAATCAGACTACAAATATTGTTGGAGGAAGGTGCCGGGGGTCTCTGAGCAGGTAAGACGTGCGGCGATGATTATGACACAAAGGTAAGGGCAATTTTCCTGAAAAAAGAAAAAATACTGAAAAATGGTGCCGAAAGGGCTTCTTGCAGGGCCTGCGGCTGGAATCAGTCTGTATCTTTGCCGCCGGGTCGCGGGAAACAGCGCCTAAAAATTATAGTACTATGTTCAATCAAAGGATCAAGATCAAGGATTTGCTGCAGACGGGCAAGGAGGGGGAGTCGGTAACGGTAATGGGATGGGTGCGCACTTTTCGCAACAACCAATTCATTGCCTTGAATGATGGCAGCACCAATCAGAATATACAGGTTGTAGCAACACTGGGGGAGTTTGATGAGTCGCTGCTGCGCCGGCTTACGACAGGCGCTTCGCTGAAGGTGGCGGGAGAGCTGGTAGCATCTGTGGGAAAAGGCCAGGCAATCGAGATCAAGGCAAAAACAATAGATGTGCTGGGTGACAGCGATGCGGAAAAATATCCGCTGCAACCGAAGAAGCACAGTCTTGAATTTTTGCGTGAGATAGCCCACCTGCGTTTTCGTACCAATACATTCGGGTCGGTATTCCGCATTCGCCATGCTTTAGCATTTGCCGTGCATCGCTTTTTTAATGAACGCGGTTTCATCTATATGCATACCCCAATCATCACGGCCAGCGATGCAGAGGGGGCTGGTGAAACTTTTCGTGTTACCACTTTGCCGATGGACGGAACCGCCAAGCGAACCGACAGCGGGGCGATTGATTATACTGAAGACTTTTTTGGCAAGAGCACGAACCTCACTGTGAGCGGACAATTGGAGGGCGAATTGGGGGCGATGGCTTTTGCAGAGATCTATACGTTCGGACCGACCTTCCGTGCAGAAAACAGCAATACGGCCAGACACCTGGCAGAGTTTTGGATGATCGAGCCCGAGATGGCGTTTTATGATCTCGAAGACAATATGAATCTGGCAGAGTCATTCATCCGTTACCTGATACAATATGTGATGGAGCACCATGCAGATGACCTGGCCTTTCTTGACCAGCGGCTGGCGGAAGAGGAGAAGCAGAAGCCACAGCAGGAGCGGGCGGAGATGGGCTTGCTGGAAAAATTAAAGTTTGTGATGGACAATCCCTTCGAGCGGATAACCTATACCGAAGCCATACAGATACTGTTGGATAGTCCGGCGTACAAAAAGAAAAAGTTCAAATACGATGTTGCCTGGGGCATTGATATGCAGAGTGAGCATGAGCGGTATTTGGTAGAGAAGCATTTCAAGCGACCGGTAATTGTAACAAATTATCCTGCCAAGATCAAGGCTTTTTATATGCGCCGTGATGAGGGCTGTGCGCCGGGTCGTGAAACGGTGGCGGCCATGGACATTCTTGCGCCCGGAATAGGCGAGATCGTGGGGGGCAGCCAGCGGGAGGAGCGATTGGAGATGCTCGAAGAGCGCATGCGCGCGATGCACATACCTGTTGAAGAGATGAGTTGGTACTTAGATACCCGCCGTTTTGGAACGGTGCCGCATGCCGGTTTTGGACTTGGCTTTGAGCGGATGGTACAGTTTGTAACGGGCATGACGAATATCCGTGATGTGATACCTTTTGCTCGTACGCCGAGGAATTGTGAGTTTTAATATTGGCTAGTGCCACAAAAAAATCGTGGATAAACTCTGAATAAACGGGGCAAGTCCTTATATTTGCGTCCGCCTTTGGAGGACTTGCGTCCAAGATAGATTCTACATCGCATGTAAAAGAATGGTGCGGTAGCTCAGTCGGTAGAGCAAAGGACTGAAAATCCTTGTGTCGCCGGTTCGATCCCGGCCCACACCACATTGACGCCGGCTCCCCCGACTAGTCGGGGCCGGCCCACACCACTTAATAGCCCCGAATTAATCGGGGCTATGTTTTTTTATGCATTTTGTATATGTGATATATAGTCCATCAGCAGACAGCTATTATATAGGCGAGACTGTTAATGTAGAAGAACG
>JBEIUM010000014.1:0-24722 GCA_040374385.1 Sediminibacterium sp.
ACTTCTGAACAGCGCATGTACTGGTTCAAAAGGGGATTTGAGTCGGGCGATCTGCGGCTGGGCAATACATTTGAGAGCATCGAATAAGACTGCTGACAGATTTCTGTTTATTACCTATTCAACGGTATACCAGCTATAGCCGCCTGCGGGGAGGCTAAATGTAAAGGGTATGGTATAATCCCTTCCCAGCTGATAGCTCATGGCTTTCCCTTGTTCATTTTTAATGATTGCGTTCGATGTTTTACCGGTATAATACAGTGGCAAACGAATCGTGCGTGTGATGGCGGTATCGGTTGGATTGAATAACATGAACAAAGCTTTCTGCGGCAGTAAAGGGTCAACATGCATCCAGCCATCCCAGTCCCTCCCATCTGCCCTGCGAAGCTGAATAATATCTGCATTCAGAATCGCCCTATATTTTTTATACCAGGCAATAACAGCTGCGACCATTTGACGGGTTGCGTCTGCGTCATACAAGCGCGGACCACGATAACAGGCCTGCACGCCGGCACCATAATATTGCATCATCAGTTGCCGATATGCGGGCAAGTGATCCCGTAAGGGTTCGAGTACCGCTTCCGGTCCGCCCCCCTGGTACTGTGTTAACGGTACAAATCCCCAGCCCATCGATGGGGTTTTCTCAATGGTACCATCGTGAATGTTTTGACGATTCAAAATAATCTGCTGCTCACGCGACAAAGAAAAATTCACTTCGCGATAACCGATCGCAATCTTGTGGGTGCCATCTAAAAAATACCAGTCGGGCGCATTGATATAAACGCCCCGCTCATTTAACCATCGGTAGAGTTCTTTCTGAATCTCCATTTGCTTCCATTGCGAGTCATCCCAATTGCTGTGACCGGGATGCTGTTTCGAAGCACATCGATCACCCGGATAGGGGCCATCGTTTTCCCAGATATCAAAACCGGTGGCTGCAAAAAAATGCTTGATCTTATCTCTATAGGATAGTCCCCACTTGCTGCCAAAACAAGGCGCGTTTCCAAAAAAAGCACCTCCGGGTTTTCCGGTGGCAACGTCAATCACATCGTCTTCGTCGCTGATGCGCCGGCTGCTGAAAAGCGAATAGCCCCCCAATAAAATTTTTTTCTGGTGTGCATAGTCTGCCAGCTTTTTCCAGCGTGTAATATTTTGTGTTGAGCTATCCTCCATATTGAGGTGGCTGCCGAAACTCAGGATAACTGCTTCATAGCCGGTAGCCACACATTGGTCAATTGCCTGTATCACTTCGTCATCACGTTTACTCACCAGGTGCATGAATATCGGATTGCGGGTTATCCAAGGAGCAATGGTGCGGTACATTTTTCTGATCATCAGGCCGCGTCTTTGCCTGTCATAACTATCCATCAATAATTCCCAGGTATGAACCGATTCAAATGTTGCTCCTTTCTTTAGTTCAATACCGGGAGCATGTTCCGGATAAATTTCCAGCAAGCACGGGGTTTGAAAATTGTAGTTGACCTGTGAGGTATAGGCAGGATCCGTTTTCCAGTGAGTCGTCTGATCGCTGATATCATACCGCATGGCGTTGTTGAATGCGTAGTTGGTCTCCACATAAAGTCCGTGTTGCTTTTTCATCTCCTCGGGGCGACCCACAACTGCGCTTTCTTCTTCTACCAAACCGAGCACCTCATGCACGACACGATTCAGGATGAGCTGCTGTTCTCCCTTGTAGGCAATGGTCAGCCATTTTTCCAGTAAGGGCATCCCCTGATAGATGGCGTAATGCACAGTTACCTCCATACCACTCAAGAGCGGTAGCCGGGAGGTAAAATGAAACTGAATTTCTCTTCCGCGCGCAACCGGATAAGGATCCCTGCCTTTGATTCGGGGACGTAGAGCACCCGTCGTCCAATGTGTGAAATGAAAGTCGCTGTCGGAAGAAGCAAGTCTGCCTGCTGCCTTATGCGTCCAATAGGCTTTTTCTGATTGGCCCCGCGCACCTCCTACCTGATAAGTGGTTCCATTGATGACCAACCGCGCCTCCGGTTCAATGCTGCGCAACAATTGCTGGCCGGTAGTGAGATTCGAAAAATCTACACAGGATATATTGGGCTGCAATAGGAAAGAGCGAAGAAGCAGTCCATTGGAAATGGTCAATCGTCCGGCACTTGTATCAATGTTCACCGGAGCGCGCAAAGGTGTTACCAACCAATCCTTTTCGGGTAAGGATTGAGCAGATACGAATTGTATCAGGGTGCAGGATAAAAAAAACAAGCGTTGGAACATACCCATACAGCGCGTGTAATGCAACAGCTTTCTTGCTGCGTAATTATAAAAGTAAGTTACGACAAAGGGAGGAAAACAAGACGGCTCAGACGTCTTTGCGCGGGGAGATTCTGCGTATAGCTTGTTGTAAAATAGCAGCAACTGCATTTTCTATCACAGGAAAACTGGGTAGCTCCTTTCCGGTATATATCAGGAAGAGTGCCATTTTTTGTTGCTGGCTTTCGAGCGTTTCCTGCAACGTGTGTTTATGGAGACGATAGGCCTCTCGCATAAGGCGCTTGATACGGTTTCTATCTGTTGCCTTTTTAAAATGTCGGGTGCTTACACCAACACCTCCCTGCAGGCTAACAGGCATAGACGATGGTTCAGGTAAATAATGACATGTCAACAAGGGTACATGCATCGTTTTGCCTGTTGCAAAGAGCAGTTGAATCAGCTTCCTGCTTTTCAATTTCTCTGCCGCCGGATATGTAAAACTTTTGGCCGTCATGGAATAAAAAATGCCTCACAAAAATAGGAGGCATACTGATCATTGGTAAAAGCTTGGTGCTGCGCCAGACTTATTTCAGTCCTTTCTCGCTTGACACCGTTAGTTTTTTCCGGCCCTTTGCTCTGCGGCTGGACAATACTTTTCTACCATTGGCAGTGGCCATACGCTGGCGAAAACCATGTACGCTTTTGCGACGGCGTTTATGTGGTTGGAAAGTCCTTTTCATTTGTTAGTTTTTACAGCCTCGAAATTTGGTTTCATTTCATGCGGGCAGTCACCATACTGCTGCTTGTGAAAGGACGGCAAAGGTAGGGGAAATCCGGCTTTTCAGCAAGAGAATAGCGGGTTTTTGTAAAAACCGGCAACGGATTATGCCGTCAGGTCAGCATGTTGGGCTTGTACGGGTGCCCCGAAAAACCGGGTCGCTTGCTTTTCGAAGTCTGCCGGGTCATCGGTGGTATAAAATGCGCGCTCGGATTGGCGACTGCAGTTGAGGGCCATTTCGGGATGACGTTCCAGGTAGTTGCGCAGACTTTTGGCAACGATCTCACCCTGGGTAACTATGCTAATTTGCGGTGGCAGGTATTGACGGATCTTATCAAGTAAAAGCGGATAATGTGTACATGCCAGCAAGAGCGTATCAATATCCGGTGACTGTGCCAGGAGGTGCTGCAAGTGTTGCTGAACAAAATAGTCCGCACCCGGGCGGTCATATTCGCCATTTTCAATGAGCGGAACCCACATCGGACAAGCTTCCTGATATACCCTGCAGCCGGGAAAGAAATGATGGATTTCTATGGGATAACTGTTGCTGTTGACTGTACCGGTGGTGCCCAGAATACCCACGGCACCGGTCTTTGTCATTTGTCCGATGATTTCTGTGGTAGGGCGAAGAACACCCAGCACCCGCTTCTTCGGATCAATGGTGGGCAGATCACGTTGCTGTATGGTGCGCAGGGCCTTGGCGGAAGCCGTGTTACAAGCCAATACCACCAGGTGACAACCACGGGCGAAGAACCACTTCACTGCCTCCAGGGTATATTGGTGCACCGAAGCATAGGAACGTGGACCATAGGGGGCGCGGGCATTATCACCGAGGTATAAAAAATCCTGTTCGGGCAATTCCTTTACCAATGACTGGAGTATGGTCAGTCCGCCATAACCACTATCAAAAACACCAATGGGACCGGGTTGATTCATGCCTTAAAAATAAGAACCCCTTCGTTATGAAGGGGCTCTTGGTAAACTATTTTCCGCAAGAAACGGTATTAAGCTTTTGGTTTGGGCGCAGCCGCAGGTGCTTTAGGGGCAGCTGGCGCAGCAGATGGCAAACCGGTACCGCCGGCAGCTTTCCACGCATCTTCAGCTTCTTTCGGCAGTTGTAATTTCAGCTTGATGGCAACACGAATGGCCAGGTTGTCGAGCAATGGCGGATTCACGTAAGGAGAAAGCGCATCGTTCTTAAGCACCAGCGTATACTTTTGCTCTGCAATCACTTCATTCAAAGCTGTCAATATTTTAATGCGGTAAGGCTGCAGTAATTGTTCCTGCTTTTGGTTGGTAACCTCTTGTGAGTACTGCTGCCAGTACACCAATTTCTGACGACTCTTGTTCAGATCGGTCAGCGCCATTTCGCGGGCCTTGGGAGGCATAGTAGCAGAATCTTTCTTGAAGAGGCTGTCTTGACGCAGAAAGGTTTTGTACGTATAATCGTATTCATCTTTCAGCGAATCCTGCTGAAAAGACTCCAGCTCCTGGGTAACCTTATCGATGCCGGGCATCAGTCCCAGTACCAGTTGCTCGTCGAAATAACCGATTTTAACCGGCTGTTGTGCAGTGGCGTTACCTGCTGAAAACAGGAGGGAGGCAACTACCAGAGACAGGGTAAATAACTGCTTCATTTTTTTAAGTTATTGATTATTAGTGTTTTGTGGTCTTATTTAATCCCCAGCTCTTTGAGTACTTCATCACTCTTATCCAGTTTGGGGTCGGCAAAGATAATGGTTATTCCTTCACTTTTATCGAGAATGAAATCATAAGATTTCGCTACCGCCAGTTTCTGTACAGCGTTGTAAAGCTTATCCTGTATGGGTTTCACCAGCCGCTGGCGCTCCCTGAACAGGTCTCCTTCATATCCGAAACGCTTTTTTTGCAATTCGCGGAGCTCTTTTTCGCGCACAAACAGCTCATCTTCGCGCTTTTTTCTAAGCTCTTCGGTGAGCATGAATTGTTCTGCCTCGAAGTTTTTATACATCTTATCGAGAATAGCTTGTTTATCATCAATTTCCTTCTGCCACTGCTCACCAATCAATTGCAGACGCTTATCGGCTTCCTTGTATTCAGGAATTTTATTCAAAATGTATTTGGTGTCGATAACGGCATAACGCTGGGCCTGGGTATTCAGGGACAGAAAACCCAACAGCAGGAAAAGCATCCAAAATTTTTTCATATACTTTATTTTAAAGTGATGGAATAGGGGCTGGTTGCACTTTGGATGATGGTATAAGTAGCTTATTCCGGCTCGAATCCAAGCATGAATGTAAACCGGGCAGCATCTTTCAGGGCACCCCCCGGCGTTATCCTATCCAATCCTATGCCATAATCAAATCCAAGCAGACCAAACATAGGCAGGAAGAAGCGCATACCCAAACCTACCGACCTTCTGAGGCGGAAAGGATTGTACTCTTTCATGGAATACCAACCATTGGCTGCCTCAAAGAATCCAAGCACAAAGATGGTGCTGCTGGGGTTGAGACTCAATGGATAGCGCATCTCCATGGTATACTTATTGAATATAGTAAAGTATTGGGAAGCGAATTGTCGATCGGGGTTGATGGTCGGGTTGGAGTTGTCGTATACCGGGTAACCACGGTGGGCAACGATATCGAAGCCAAGAAGAGCGAACTGATTGCTTAAGCCGGCATCACCCACCTGGAAACGCTCAAAAGGCGACGAAGGGGTGGAATAACTATACCGTCCCAGGAAACCAAACTTGGCAGCCAGGCGCATAACGAGTTGCTTGTTGCGCTCTTCCCCGTGCGGGCGACCGAAAGGAATGAACCACTCGCCATTGAACCGCCACTTGTGGTATTCGATCCACTGGTAGGGCTGGTCCTTATTAATGTTTTTATTAAACAGGGAATAGGGTGGCGTAAGCGCCAAACTAAGCAAGAAGTTCGAACCGGAACGCGGGAAGGTCGGGAAGTCTACGGAAGAGCGCTGCAACGCTATCCGGAAGTTGAGGTTGTTTACGATACCATTATCAAATCCGGGCAGGTTGGTGGGATCGATGGCATAATTTCTCAGCTTATACCGGGTATAGTTGATACCTGTAGACAAGGAGAAATAGTCATCCGGCCATTTCAACTGACGCGATAAAGATGCTGTGGCACCTGTGGTAGAAAGATAGCGCTGATCGGCAATGTTTTGGTTAAAGACGCCTGTAACAGGATCAAATGTTTGTCCGAAACGGGTATTATAAACACTGAAAGTAAGTGCATTTCTTTTTTTACCGCCCAGCCATGGCTCCGTGAATGAGAAGTTGTAACTGCGGAAGGCCTTACCATTACTTTGCAGACGAAGACTCAATTTCTGTCCGTCTCCCATGGGTAGCGGATCCCAGGAAGTTTTCTTCCAGATATTCCGTAGTGAGAAGTTATTAAAGGATACGCCGAGCGTACCGGTTAGTCCGATGAAACCACCCCAGCCGGCGCTGAGTTCCAACTGATCACTTGATTTTTCCACCACGCCATAATTGATGTCAACGGTTCCGTCATCCGGATTGGGAACCGGTTCAAGCTTGATCTTCTCCTGATCGAAGTAATTCAACTGGGCAATTTCACGCTGTGAACGTACTAGGTCAGTGCGTCGGAATTTCTCGCCCGGTACAGTTCTTAATTCGCGACGAATCACATATTCTTTGGTGCGGTCATTCCCTGATATCCGAATATTTTTTATCGTTGCCTGCGGACCCTCTATGATACGCAGTTCAAAGTCAATCGTATCATTATATACGGCTGTTTCAATGGGTTCGGTTCTGAAGAAGAGATAACCATCGTCTTGGTACAAGCCGCTGATATCGCCCGACTCTGGCCCACCGCCACGACCCAGTTTTTTATTCAGGATCTCTGCGTTGTAGATGTCACCTTTTTTAATGCCCAATACTGTTGACAGCAACGAATCGGTGTACTTAGTATTCCCGCGCCAGCTGATGTTGCCGAAGTAATACCTTCTTCCCTCATTCAGCTTCATATCAATATTGATGTTGCCTCTTCCGGTAGAATAAACCGTATCACTTTCAATAACAGCGTCGCGATAGCCAAGTGAATTATAGTAATCGAGAATCTTACTCTTGTCGTCGAAATACTTGTTTTGATCAAACTTTGCAGAGCTGAGTTTGATACGAACGTATGGATCTAAAACTTTTCTGGTTTTGGTAAACGACAAAAAGCCTTTCTCTTTCAGGTATTCTTCGAAGGTGTAGTGCTTGGGAACAACTATCTGGCCCTTGTCCTGCACGGGGAACAAAGTAAGCCGGGATCTTTCTTTGGTATCTTTTAATTGCTTTTTCAGTTTTGCATCTTCCACCGTATTACCGCCGAAATTAATGTTGTTGATTTTTACTTTCGGACCCTTATCGATCACAAAGTCGAGCGACAGGGTATTGTCCATGATGCTGTCTTTGTTTTCGACAATTCTTACGCGTGTATCGCGGTATCCTTTGTCGCCATAAAATTTCTTGATAGCTTCTACTGCCGAAATTTTCATGTCTTCTGTTACAACCCGGTTGGGAACCAATCCGGTCTTTCCAGAAAGATCTTCGGTTTCGCCCTTGCGCACGCCTTTGAAGAAAAAGCGCGACAGTCGGGGACGTTCCGTTACTGCAATTTCAATGTCAATGGTTTTTCCTTCCAGCTTAGTGATGAATATCTCCACATTGCTGAAATATTTCTGTGCCCAGAGTTTATTGATGGCTTTAGAGAAATTGTCACCTCCGGGAATGGTTACTTCATCGCCGGGATTGATGTTGGCGATGGAAATAAGCAGGTTCTCATCGAAGAAACGATTCCCGAGTACTTTAACCGATCCGACCCGATAACGCTTGGGGGTCTTTTGATTGAAGATATTGAGGAGATCGACATTGATGTTGGTAATCGAAGTGTCTTTTCCGGTCGTCTCCTGACTCTGAACCGATAAACTGCCCAGGGTGGTCACAAAAACCAGCAATAAGAATCTTGAAAATCTGGGCATCAGAACATTTTTTTCTTGAGTCGGGGTTTTCCCCTCACTCAGCGGTTCGTTTGGTTGATAGAATTAGGCGGGGCAAGATAACGGGAATAATGAAAAGTGTTTGTTAAAACCCCGCTGCAACCGGGGTTCGCATGGACTAAAAATCATAGTATTCCAGCCTCCTGCTGCACCTGATCGCCGGTTTTTCCAAAGCGGCGCTCCCGGTGTTGGAAATCAATGATGGCTTCGTACAGGTTTTCCTTGCGGAAATCGGGCCATCGGGTGGGTGTAAAATAAAGTTCCGTATAGGCCAGCTGATAAAGCAAAAAGTTACTGATTCGATACTCGCCGCTGGTTCTGATCATTAGTTCGGGGTCGGGAAAGAGCCGTGTAGCAAGGTGTTGCTGAAAAACCTGTTGGTTGATGTCTTCCGGCGACAGCCGCCCTGCCCTTACCTCTTCTCCTATGCTTCTGGCAGCCTCCACGAGTTCCCATCGGCTGCTATAACTGAGCGCCATGACCAGGTTCAGTCCGGTATTGCTTGCAGTCAGGTTTAGGGCTTCCTGCATCTCATCACGCGCTTTCAATGGTAACATCGAGAGGTCGCCGATTACATGGAGGCGAATATTGTTTTTGTTGAGGGTTGGCACCTCTTTTCGGATGGTTTCGATCAACAATTGCATTAATCCCTCCACTTCCTGTGCGGGCCTGTCCCAATTTTCCGTGCTGAAAGCATACAGGGTAAGGTAGCCAATTCCGAGTTCGGCAGCTCCTTCAACCACATTGCGTACGCTTTCCACCCCGTGAAAATGTCCATAAAGCCGGTCCTTCCCCTGCTCGGCAGCCCACCGTCCATTTCCATCCATAATGATGGCTATGTGTGCGGGCAATTTGTCGCGATTGATCTGACTGATCAGTCCCTCTTGCATGGGGTGATAGGGTTTAAGGGTGCAAAGTTAACAAAAACAGGGGTTATAGCGGGTTTTTAAGCCGAAAATAGCCCACGGATCGAGGTTGTGGCTCAACGATTGCCGGGTGAGGGTGGGCAGCGATAGGTTTCCAGATTGAAAGAGATGCCCAATTTTAGACTGGCATAGGAGTCGGGCTGTAGGCTATTTCCCCGCTGACGACCCTTGGTACCAATGGAGATGCCCGTTTCGTAACTGCGATCTTGCAGCAGAAAGGCGGGGGAAGGTGAGCCATCAGGAAGCGGAGGAAAGGCATCCGGTGCATATACCCCACTGACATCATCGAGGTAATCAGTATTGGTAAAGCGATAAGTAAATTCCGCAAAAGCATTGAGACGGGTGCTCAGGGAATATTTTACACCAACGGTGAAGGGGATGCAAATTGCAATGGGATTATAGATTTGCAGGTTCGGATAAGCAGCGCTGCCCTGACCCTCTGTACCCAGCGGGCGCAAAAAATATTTCTGACCACCCAGATAGGCGTAGGGCTCATACGAGAAAGCGCCCACACCCAGGCCAAGATAGGGGGTGAAGGAATAGCCTTCAATACCGGGTCGAAAGTTGAAAAAATTAAATTCACCCGAGATGGCGCCCTCCCATACATCGGAATTAAAGCTCAGGTTTCTGATCTGCTGAACCGCATTTTTGCTATAGATGTCTGAATAGCCCAACTGCAGGTATTCTCCAGATAAGCGAATGCTGATATAACCGCCCAGTTGTTTACGAAAAAAGAATCCGGCAGCAATCTTCGGCCGGTTGATACCGGCATTGGAGTTGATATCGCCAAAATAATGTCCCGCGCCGGCGTGAATGCCTATTTCTCCCTGGTGTATGAGGCTATTGTACACCTGTGCGCTACCGGTCGACAATACCGACAGCAACAACAACGAGAGAAAAATTTTTTTTATCTGCATGCCTGCTGGCCTCACTTTAGTTCTTGTAAAAAAACACCAAAATTTGTTACGATAAATGTTAATTTCTCTTATCAAGGCCCCATGCCAGCTTGGTGCGAAGGGTAGATAGAAAGGTATTTTCACTGAGTCGAACCAAGTGAACACAAAACTGTTCCTTCCGCACCGCAAGTTGAATATGCTTATCTACAATCTCTCTTCGGGCATCCAGCGCACAAATGAACAAGTCTGCCCTGCTCTCTACCTCAAAAGAAATCACATTATTATCGGGTACTACCACAGAACGCACATTCAGGTTATGAGGCGCTACCGGGGTAATAACAAAACTGGAAGAATCCGGAAATAGAATCGGTCCATTACAACTCATGTTATAACCGGTCGAACCGGTAGCAGTGGAAACGATTAGTCCATCTGCCCAGTAGCTATTAAGAAACTCTCCATTCAGGTAAGCATGCACTTTGATCATGGGAGATGTATCTCGCTTGTGAATTGCGAACTCATTCAGTGCAAATGGAGTATCCCCAAAGAGTGGTTTATTCGCATCCAGGTGAATCAGGGTTCTTTTATCAATGATATAGGTGCGGTTGACCAATGCTTCAACAGCAGATGCGAGTTCATCGCGACTGATGCCGGCAAGAAATCCCAGCCGCCCAAAGTTTACGCCGAGTACAGGAATTTTTTTATCTCTTACCAGTGTAACAGTATCGAGCAGCGTACCATCGCCACCCAGACTGATCAAACAGTCAAGCCCGGCAGGAAGATCCTCAGATACCAGAAAAGGTACCAGTGATGGGTAACGACCCGTTTCCTCACTGAATTGAGACAATAACGGTTTGTAAATGAGTATACTGACATCGTAACGGGTCAGTTCTTCCAACAAGAATCCAAGGTGTGCCCCCTGTTCGGTATCTAGTCCCCTGCTGTATATGGCCACTTGCATGCGAGAAATATTATTCGGCAAAGCTTGTTGATTTAATGGGTAAGCATTGCCGGGTGAATGCCTGGTTAAAAATCATTGCGGCTATGTAAATATACACCATCTGTGCCCAGTTGATTCACGCTGAAATGAATTTTGAACACAAAATCATAGATGGAAACAATATCCAATCCGACACCCCAGCTCCGGAGGAATGTATTATTGAGGGTATTGGTGGGATGCGGAAACCGATTATATGCGTAGCCGATATCGGCAAAAGTCTTGAAGAATATCCTTATCGGTATTCGGCTATGAGCTTTCTGGCTGACGGGATTATGGAGCACCACAGAGAGCAGTCGATGGTGGAATGTTGTTTTTAATACGGCAGCCGCCGAGCCATCTACCACATTGTATTCCAGTCCGCGCATCTGGGCATAGCCATAGCCCAGCAGCCGCTGATTAAAAAAAGCATTGTTGACGGGTGATTTCAAAATAGTGATGCCTTCGAGGTGGAGGAAACTGATCTCGGGTCGGAAAGGAATGGCATATGCTACACGTCCATACGCCTGCCACAAATCGAGGTTCCTTTGTAATAAGCGTGCATACAAGTTGGCTTCCATCATCCAGCCGCGGGTAGGATAAGGAATGTAATCAACATTGTAATATTTATACTGATAATTAAAATCGAGAAAGCGTGCTGTATTGCGGGGTGTTGGAAAGTAGCGCGGATTAAGTAGCAATATCGTATCATCAATGTGCTCGCGATTGTATGAAACCCTGAAGTAATGTCGCTGACGCACATCGGGCCGATAAGAGTAGGTGGCTTCCAGCCGAAAGCTTTCCCGAACAACCGCATCTTTCCGCACAAATAATTGCTTGTTTTCTTCTGTCGCATAATTCAATTCCTTCTGCGTGGAATATTGCATGGCAATGCTGAGACCCTTGGTAAGCTTCTTATCGAGAAAGGGTAGCTGATACCTAAAGTTAATCTGGTGATTGTACCCGGTAATGAGCCATATATCCAGGTTGTCATTTCGACCGGTAAAATTGTTCTGCATGAACTTAAGGCCATAATTCACCCGTTCAAGGCTGCGCTTTTGATCTACCCACCACTGGTTGAAGTTGCGGTCGATCAATTTGAAATAAGGTAGCGGAAACAGGTACCAGCGCTCTTTCACATCTATGGTAATAATGGCTTGTCGCCGACCGGCCTCGCGAATGGCAGCACTCACATAAACGTTGACATCCACAAACAAGGTGGTGTTCATGAGGAGTTCTCT
This sequence comes from Sediminibacterium sp., assembly GCA_040374385.1. Classification (GTDB taxonomy): domain Bacteria; phylum Bacteroidota; class Bacteroidia; order Chitinophagales; family Chitinophagaceae; genus Sediminibacterium. The sequence goes on from JBEIUM010000014.1 coordinate 12,042, forward strand.
TGCCAGTTGCAACTTTTTTGATAATTGCTCCGGCAGGAGGGAGTCGCCTTTCTGAAACGGGACTTCCCGGAAAATGATTGGGGGACGCGTTTTACCGTTTCCTGTGATCATAACATCAGCAATATGCACCCACCTTGGTTCTGCAGAGGAATCATACAGTACTCTTTCGACGCCTCCGCCATAAGCCATTTGGCCATACGTATGCCGGAGAGGAAATAAGGCAAGCAGGATGAGCGGTATACAAAAGAAATATCTGACCATACGGCACCTTGCATGAATGTCAGGAGATTGGAGGAGTCGTAACAACTTACCTGCTTATAGGTTCAGGTACGATAGGAGATGCTGGTAATTATCCTGGAGCTCTTGGTTTTCGTCGCCCGAGCCCCATTGATACAATACGGTATAACCATACCGCTGTAATGCACTTACAGCAGCTTGTATATCCGGCCTATTGACCCTAATCGTTGCGATCAGATGACCTGCGTCATACCTTGTATTCAGATGATGGATTACCAGGTCATTGGTTTCTATCAATCGGTTGATCTCGCCCAGTGAAAAGCGTTCAGGTGTTGATTCAATAATAAGAATCCCCTGTTTTTCAGCAGCACCCAGCCAGACAGACAGCACTTTGAGCATTTCGATTGCTGTGACAACACCAGCCAGGTTTCCGTCTTGTACCACCGGCAATAGCGTCAGCGAGTGTGCTGCCATTTGCTGCAACGCGACCGTGATGAAATCATTTTCCCTGCAAAAAAACATGCTGAGATCTTGTCGAAGATCTGAGATGGTTGCAGCTGGCGATACGTCTTCCAGCAGTTCTTTGTCTACCAAGCCAATGTATACCCCCTCCTCGGCAACCGGTAACTGGTTAACACTCACTTCATCCATCCAATCAATTACCTGCTGCACCGAATCTGTGAGCCGAACAACAGGATACTGGGTTTGTATGAACTGAGATATAATCATGCGGGCAGAGAATGCTTTAAGCTTCTGTAGTAGCGTTTTTTTTCATCCGTTGCAAGAACTGATCGAGTATTTCATTGAAGGCCCCCGGCACTTCCATCATGGGTGCATGTCCGCAATGGTCAATGAAATGTAATTCACTGTTCTTAATCAGCTTATGGAATTCCTGTGCAACGAATGGCGGGGTGATAATATCATTATTGCCCCAGATCAGTAAAGTGGGCTGTTGAATCTTCGTTAGCTCCTCTCCCAGGTTGCTGCGGATGGCACTTTTAGCCAGTGAAATGATTTTAATAACTTTCAGCCGGTTATTCGTAATAGCAAATACTTCATCCACCAGTTCTTTCGTGGCTACAGCGGGATCATAAAACGTTAGTTCCGTCTTCTTCCGGATGTATTCATAATCACCGCGCTTGGGATAAGTATCACCCATGCCATTTTCAAATAATCCGCTGCTTCCGGTAAGTATGAGTGAGGCGATTTTTTCCGGATGCTTCAGCACATGTACCAGGGCAACATGACCACCCAGTGAATTACCAAGTAAGTGAATTTTTTCATACCCCTGTAGCTCAATGAACTTCTGAACATGGCGCTCCAATCCGCCGACCGTAGTATGAAATATATCTAAATCAAAAAGCGGCAACAGTGGAATAACCACTTTATGGGTATGTCTGAATTTTTCAATGAGGTGAGCGAAATTGCTAAGGGCGCCAAAAAGACCATGTAATAAGATGAGCGGCTCGCCCTCTCCCTCCTCTACATACTTAAAATTATCTTTTTCCTTAATCTCGTAAGTCATGATTGCCGGTTCAGATGAACCTGCCATAACAGCGTTGTTGCCAACAGCAGGGGACGTAACGAAAATAGTGCTTTTTACTCGAATAGCAGATGAAAGCAGCAGAGTTATTGAATACTTAACGTGTCAGCCAAACACTTACGAAAACTGGCGTAGGAGACTATTGAGTGGTCGGCTTCAGCTGCTCGAAATATGCCGATAACTCCCCGAACATACCTTTGAAAACAGGTAATATTTTGCCCATCCATTCCAATACCACCGGTCCTATTCGATGGATATATGGATAAGCGTGTGAGCCTGCTACCATATCAGGACCAACCAGTTGAATTTTTTCGAGATAAAATAATACGGTACTGAATAAGGTTCCGTACAATAAAATGTACATCAGTATGCCGCCGGCTTTATTGATCCAGCCGGCAAAAATGACTTCAAGGAAGGTTTGAATCAGATTGGCACCCAATCTTACCAGTAAGATCACCCCTAGCAGAACCCCTAAAAATGATAAAAAAGGCAGCCAGGCGCTGTGCCAATGGAACCTGGTCTCTACCTCGCGGGCTACCCAGGCGGATAATTTTACGGCAGCTGCCAACCCAATTAAAATGGAGAGGAAGGAAAAAACACCTACCACCAGTCCTTTGCGGTAACCCCTGATTATGGCCAGGATAAGAATGACTGCCAGTAATGCATCAATAATCATATGCTATCCATTGGTCAGCAATTGCTTCACCAGTGCAGCCACCACTTTGCCGTCTGCCTGTCCGGCGAACTGCTTGGTAGCAATGCCCATTACCTTTCCCAGGTCTTGCGGTCCTGCTGCACCCACTTGTGCAATGATTGCTTTCAGCGCCGCAGTAAGCTGCTCTTCTCCGAGTTGTGCCGGTAAAAATTTTTCAATGATGGCAATCTCCTCTTGTTCTTTCTGTGCCAGGTCGGCGCGGTTTTGCTCCTGATATATCTGCAGCGAGTCTTTACGTGATTTTACCATTTTTTGCAGCATCTTCATGGCTGCTTCCTCCGTAAGTTGTCCGGCGGCACCGGGTTCGGTCTTCGCTTTAATGATCTCAGCCTTGATGGCACGTAAGCCCCGCAACATCGCCTCATTCTTGCTTTTCATGGCTTCCTTCATCTGGTCCATTACCTGAATTTCCAAACTCATATCAGTAGTGTTTACTTGTTTTCTTCGATTTGTGTGGCCCTGAATTTTTTATAAAAGCTGCGGGCGAAATCTTTCATATCGTTGGCCAGTTCTTCCTGGCGGGTAGCGCGATGAAAGGTGTCGGCCATCCCCATCATGTGTTGATAGAAAAAATCAGCCATCTCATCTACCATCATGTCTTTTGTCCATAAATCGATGCGCAGGGCCGATTTATCTGCGCCATCCCAAAAAGCAACCATTAAAGATTTGGCTGATTGCTCAGTGGCTGCCGTGCTGTCAGAAGCCTTCCAGCTAATGTGCTGTGGTACCTTATCATCATCGAGGCCAATCTGTATTTCTATGGTAGAATTATGCATGGGTAAAAAATTACAGGGCAAAAGTACAAGGTTTGCCACGATTCTTCTGCTCTGCCGGCTATTCTTTTGCTGCACCGGTCTTTTGCAATAGCTCATTAAGTGCAATGGCTGTCGTATGCCAGCTGTAACGGGCTGCTTGTTGATGCCCCGCGTCAATCAGTTGTTTTTTCAACTGCTCGTCTTTGTAAAGCCGTAAACACTGTTCATAGAGCTCTTCCGGTTTTTCGGCAGCAAAATATATGGCAGCATCGCCCCCTGTTTCCCGGAGTGCCGGGTGATCACTGGCAATTACCGGAACGCCGGACTGCATAGCTTCCAACAGGGGCAAGCCAAACCCCTCCAGCCGGGAGGGATAGATCAAAGTATAGGCGGCGCCGGTAAGCCGAAAGAGCACTTCATCGGCCACATATCCGGTTATAACCAGGTCGTCGCGGTACTTATATGTTTTTAATTTTTCCTGCAGTCGCTCATTTTGCCAGGCCCACCTGCCGACAATGACCAATTTCATATTGGTTTTTTGCCATTTTTTGAACAAGGAAAACGCTTTTAGAACCGTGAGCAGGTTCTTTCGCGGATGAATACTCCCTGCCACGAGTAAATATTCTTGTCCGCCTGTATACTGTTCTTTTACTGTTTTCTTCTCTTCCCAATCGAGCGGATGAAATCCATCCCGGGGCGCGCCAGGTAATAAAGCAATGAGCCGATTGGCTGAAAAAGGAAACAATTGCTGCAGGTCGGTTCTTGTAGTTTGTGAAACAGCTGCCAGCATCTTTGCTTTTTTCAACGCAGTTTTAGTGAAGAGGCGATAATGCCAGCGGTGGTACCAGGGCAAATCGCCGGGCAGGTGAAAGGGCGCCAGATCATGCACTATCATAGTTTGAGGCGTAGTGCTGAAGAAGGAGGCAAATCCATAAGGCTGCAGCCAAACATCTGCTTGCCAGCGTCGAACAACCCAGGCAGCCTTAACATGGTACCAAAGAGCTTGTGAGAAAGGCTGTCGCGTTGCCGGACCTACGACCCGATGGGTCACCCGGGGATGCAGGAAGGGCGGCTCCAGCAAAGGACGATCATATAGAAAAAGAAAAGTATGCTCCGTTTCCAGGTTGAGCAACTGTCGAAGCAGTTCCTTTGAATAATGACCATATCCTTCCAGCGGACCGCTATTGAGAAAAATGGCTGTTACGGCAATACGCATCGACACAAAAGTACTCCCAAGACAGCAGGTTACCGAATTATTCACGAGCGCGACTGCACACATTCAAAGGCAGTTTTTCCACGTGCAACTTTCTGCTTCTCAACATGTAGTTTGTTGTTGTACTTTTAACCATGCGAAAGAAAGCCGAACAGCTTGACCTATTTGCTGCTTTTGAAGCAGCGCCGGAGCCAAAACAGCAGGCAGCCATACCGCCTGTCGAGCCGGCCAAGCCTGTGTCGGCTCCGGTAGCAGTGGTTCCGGTTGAGCAGCCTGTGGCTGTAAGTATCGTGGAGGAAAGGCCTGCGGCAAGACTGAAGAAAAAAAGACCGGTACAAATACCCACTGGTAAACGAGGTCGAAAATCATTCCGCGATATGGATGCGGAAGTTGACCTGATTAATGTTCCCCCGGATGAAGTGCTGAAAGAAAAGTTGTATTACCCCATCAGCGAAGTAGCGAGTTGGTTCCGCGTGAATACTTCCTTGCTGCGATTTTGGGAGAATGAATTTGATATCATCCAGCCCAGAAAAACGCGCAAAGGCGATCGGTTGTTCCGGGTGGAGGATATTAAAAATTTGCAGGTGATTTATTATTTGCTGCGCCAAAGAAAGTTTTCAATTGATGGTGCTAAAAAATACCTGGCAGCTAATAAAAATGAAATCGACAAGCAATACCAGCTGGTACAATCACTCACTCGCTTTCGCTCACTCCTGCTGGAAATGAAAAGTAGGCTCGCCGACTGATTGATCATTTGTTACATACCCAATCATGAAACAACTTCTGTTTGTAATTTTTTGTTGCCTGCTGATGGCAGGAACCCTATCGATGCAGTCCTGCTCCTCAAATGCTATTCCGACCCGGGTGAAATATGATGTAGTAGCTGATACAGAGACAATCGTAATGAAGGGGGTGCTTAACCGATCGCTGCTTGAAAAAGAGCCATCCTTCACCTGGATGACCGAAAACAGAAAGTATGGCTCAGCAGATGCAAGTGCCGTAAAAGTTTTCAGCGAAAAAAAATCTCTTTTTACCCTGCTGATCTTCTGTGGTACCTGGTGTCATGATTCGCAAAATTTATTGCCCATTTTTTTCCGACTCGCTGATAAAAGCGGATTCCCGGAAGACCGCATTCAGCTGGTTGGAGTTGACAGAAATAAAACGGCACCCAAGAACTGGCACCAACAATGGAAAATTGTCAACGTGCCCACCTTCATCGTATTACGCGATGGACAGGAGGTTGGACGGGTGGTTGAATATGGCAACACCGGTAACATTGAAAAAGAATTAGCCGCAATTGTTGCCAAACTATAATTAAAAATCAGGCTGACTCATTCGTCAACTGTACTGCCAGCCGGTTGCTGGCCCCCGCCAACTGAATACCGCGCTGCTGCAAGGCTTCGAGTAGCAGGAAAATAATTTTTTCTTTGCCTGCATTGTAGGCAGCAACACTTTCTTCGGCCTGGCTGAAATATTCTACCAGAACAACATGTGCATTTTTTCCGGTATCGTTTACAAATAAGTTGCAGGCGTCAACACCTGTTGCCAGCAGTACCGCAGGTACTTCTTTGGTGAACGCGGCCAACTGAGCGGGCGTTGCTGAAAGATCCAGCTCCAGTCGGATTTCTGTTCTGCGCTGTGTCCGCTGGGTGAAATTATCAATGATATTATCAACCATCTGCTTGTTGGGAACGGTGATGAGTGTTTTATCGGGAGTACGAATGCGTGTACTGCGGAGTCCGATTTTTTCAATGGTTCCGGTGAACTGCGACACTTTCACTTGCTCACCCGTAATAAATGGCTTGTCAAAAAAAATGATAAAAGAGGCGATTAGATTTTCCATGCTCTCGCGGGCAGCCAGCGCAATGGCAGCACCAACAATACTCAATCCAGTCAGAATGTTTCCGATCTCTTTATTAAAGGAGAAACGTAAAATCAATAAGATGCCTATGAGCAATAGAATCACCTTAAAGAAATCTTTGAAGAAAATGATGAGTTGGTTGTCGGAGAGGTCTGCCGTGTGGCTGGCCTTCTCTTCCAATATCAACGCGATGAAATCAACACCTCTTCTGCACAACCAAATAAATACAATTATCAACCACGAACTGAATATCGTCTCTATGATATCACGTGTAGTGGTGTGATAAATTTTTATATCCAGCGCGCCCGGAAAATGTAAGCGGGTGAGTGCAATGAACAAAACGACAGAGAAGAGGAAATAATCAAGTGGCTTCAGTACCAAATCGAGAAAAGACTGTCGGGCGTCATGTTGAATATTTCTAGACAACACACGATACAACGACTTCGCAAGAAATGAAGAAATAACCCGTATAAGCAAGAGGGAGATGAGCAGCACAGCCAACACCGTCAGATAATCCTGAATCGTATTGCTAAGCAAGGTTTGATTTAAGAGACGACGCATTGATACTTAAATTAATGAATGGATGGAACAACCAGTTGAAGGGCTTCTCCATTATACACAGCATAAGAAAAATGACGAATCCAATCGCCTGTATTAATGTATCGGCTTTTATCATTGAGTGTAAAGTCAATAGGAAAGTGTCGATGACCAAATATAAAATAATCAATAGGCTGTTCCTGTAATTTGCGGTAGCAATATTGTATCAGCCATTCATTTTCTGCTCCCAGAAAATGCTGGTCACTACTGCCGGTTGCCTCGCGGCTAGAGCGGCTGAAATACTGGGCTAGCCCAATGCTCAGATCAGGATGAAGTTGCCGGAACATCCATTGACAAACAGGGTTGCGAAAAATTTTTTTAAGTCGCTTATATCCATGGTCACCGGGGCCAAGCCCATCTCCATGACCAATAAAAAATTTCTTGCCGCCCCAGTCAAATATGCGTGGTTCCTGATAAACGCGAATGCGTAATTCATTTTCGAAATACCCCCGCATCCAAAGATCATGGTTGCCCGTGAATACATGAATAGGAATGCCTTTATCGCTCATCTCGGCGAGACGACCCAATAAACGGGTATATCCTTTAGGTACTACCTGCTTGTATTCAAACCAGAAATCAAAAATATCGCCCAGTATAAACAGGCTGTCTACATCCTCTTCAATGGTGTGCAGAAATTCTACCACCTTCCGCTCGCGCTGAAGGCTCTGGGTATAATTAGGTGCGCCCAGGTGAAAATCGGAGATAAAATATATTTTTTTGCCGGGAGCCGGTATCATGCCATCAATGATTTTTTCTTTGAAGATATTCCAGCACATCGCCGCTGGCAACAATCGGTCTTCCGGTCACGTCACCCGCATACCAATATATCCAGGCAGTAGTTGGCCCTGTTGCGTGTTCAACCCGGGTGAGGCAACGCTCATACAAGGCGGGGCCGTCTTCATCTGCCTGAACGCCCTCATAGTCGTCAAGTTGAGCAATGGCCCAATCCCATTCTTCTATGTTTTTGATTTGGTAAAGTTCCCCGATAATCTGGCGACCGGTATCATCAGGTCGGGCAGCCGGATAAGCGCCCATATCAAATAAAGTACCTGCCACACGAGCGGGACCGAGTGGCGTGAAATAACGACTGATATAATTATAGGCAGGGTGATGAAATCCGCTGCGCAGAGAGCCGTACACAAATAAAAGAGTGGTTGCAGGCTGTGGCATCGCGGAACGATTATTGATCGATTAGAAAACAATATACTTCTTTCGGGCCATGTACACCTACCACCAAGGTTTTTTCTATGTCCGCCGTCCGGCTAGGCCCTGTTGCTAACGTTACCATGGAAGGGTAGGTTGAACCGGTGAGTAGTGATTCCAGTCCATCGCCAATATCTTCTTTTACCTGGTGGGCATAGGCAATGCAAATATGTACCGGCGCATATACGCTGACCGTACGCCCGCTGGGTCCACCACTGCCCAATAAGATGGACCCGGTTCTTGCCACGAGCGAGTCACAGCCGGTGATGGCAGCATCACAGTCGGCAAGACCGTTATGGTAGGTGGGCTCGAAGCCCTGCTGCTGCAGCAATTCCCGCCAACTATTTTCACGGCAATATAATTTGCTCCATTTGCGCTGTGCTGCGAGCGACTGCAACTGCTCCGCCAATTCCTTTTCGCTGGAACAATAGCAAAACTTGCCTTGTAAAGCAGTAAAGCGTTCAGCAAATTCTAAAACCGCATCTTGGGGTAGTGGCACGAAATGGCCTTCTGATGAGGCACCCGGAAAGGGAACAGGCACCGGTTTTTTCAGTGCCTGCTTGATCCTTTTTAATATGTTATCGCGTGAGCTGCTACCCATGGCTTAAACGATGGTAGAAGAATCTTCCGGATTTGTTTTGCCCGGACCAATGGTGCTTTCACCTACTACTTCATTATTGGTCAATTCGGGTTCAATGCTAACCGGCTTCTTTTCTTCAAATGGACGCTTACCTATCAGGTGCTCAACATCACTCTTATGTAATACTTCCTTACTGAGCAATTCGCGCGCCAGCACTTCAACTTCTTTCTTCTTGTCCTCCAATAAACGCAGTGTGCGTTCATAGGCCGCATCAATGATGGCCCTTACTTCCTCATCGATCAACTTACCGGTTTCTTCACTGTAAGGCTTCGTGAACGTGTTTTCATTGGCAGGATCATAAAAGCTGACATTGCCGACTTTAGTGTTCATGCCATAGGCGGTTACCATGCTATAGGCTATGCGCGTGATCTGCTGTAGGTCATTGGCAGCGCCGGTTGAAATTTTACCAAAGAAAACTTGTTCAGCTGCACGACCACCCAGCGTCATACAGATCTGGTCATTGAGCTGGTCGGTGTTGTATAAATATTGTTCCGTAGGCGTATACTGTGCATAGCCCAGCGCTGCTGTACCACGCGGTACGATTGTCACCTTCAACAGCGGATAGGCATGTTCGAGGAACCAGCCACAAACGGCATGACCAGCCTCGTGATACGCGATGATTTCTTTTTCATGCGGAGCGATGATCTTATTTTTCTTCTCAAGTCCACCAATTACCCGATCGATCGCATCCTGAAAATCAATCATCTCAACAGAGGCCTTCCCCTTGCGGGCGGCAATCAAAGCGGCTTCGTTGCACACGTTGGCAATATCGGCACCTGCGAAGCCCGGCGTCAATTCGGCCAGTCGGTGCAGGTCGAGCTTTTCTGATGTTTTTATCGGCAACAGGTGTACCTGGAAAATCGTTTCACGACCCTTCACATCGGGTTTATCTATAGAGATCTGCCGATCGAAACGACCCGGACGAAGCAGCGCGGAATCGAGTACATCGGGACGGTTGGTAGCAGCCAGAATGATGATGCCGGTATCGCCACCAAAGCCATCCATTTCAACCAGCAACTGATTCAGCGTATTCTCACGCTCGTCATTGCTCATGATGGCATTTCTGCCACGCGCACGACCAATCGCATCGATCTCATCAATGAATATGATACAAGGTGCTTTTTCGCGTGCCTGCTTGAACAGGTCACGAACACGGCTGGCACCAACACCGACAAACATTTCAACGAAATCACTTCCACTCAGGCTGAAGAAGGGTACCTGCGCTTCGCCGGCCATGGCTTTGGCCAATAAGGTCTTACCGGTACCGGGAGGTCCTACGAGCAGCGCTCCCTTCGGAATCTTACCCCCGAGCGAAGTATATTTCTTCGGATTCTTTAAGAAGTCAACGATCTCCATCACTTCTACTTTCGCCTCATCAAGGCCGGCCACATCCGCAAAAGTGATGTTCACCCGGGCTCCTTTATCAAACAAAGTGGCTTTAGATTTTCCAATGCTGAAAATACCGCCGGGGCCGCTTCCGCCTCCCTGGCCACCCATCTTACGCATCATCAATACCCATACACCCACAATCAACAACAGAGAGAAAATCGTGTTGAATAACGGACTGGTCCAGTCCTGGTCTTCAACGATGCGTTCTTTTACCTCCGGAATATTTTTAGTGACAACGGCCTCCTTCATGTTTTCACGGAACGACTTCCAGTCCAGCACCTGAAATTCAAACAGGGGCTCCTTTGCTTTTTCACGTATAACTGTTTTCTTCAGCTTGGTCACATAAAATTCTTTCTTCAGGCTATCCGGTTGAATATACACACGCACCCGGTCCTTGTTCTTGACCAGATCAATTTTTTCTACGTCGCCCTTCAGCAGCATTTCATTCATGAACTCCTGCTCGGTAATGGTGATCAAGTCGGGAGAGAATCTTCCGAGACTGGCCACCAGCAGCAAGACTGCTATGATACCATATATCACATAAAGATTGATCTTGGGTCCACGCTTTTGTCCTTCCGGTGCCCCGCCTTTTGGAGGCTTATTTTCTGATTGCATATAGTACGCCTTTCTTTTGCTCTGTTAACTGAAAACTATTCTTAAATTAATCGTTGTGCTCCAAGCAGGAGGCGTCGCTCCACATTTCCTCGAGCTTATAAAATTTTCTCGCCTCAGGATGCATCACATGCACAACCACATTCACATAATCGATTAAAACCCACTGTAACTGCTGGCGGCCTTCCTGTTTATACGGCATTTCACCACAATCTTTTTTCACCCTGTCTTCTACCTCATCACAAATGGCCTTAATCTGGGTGGTACTGGTGGCCTCACAAACAATAAAGAAATCGGCTGCTGCTTCTGGAATTTTTCTCAGATCCAAGCTGACCAACTTTTCGCCTTTTTTATCGTGAATCGCCTTTAAAATAGATTTGAAAATTTTGGACTGGCGGGTCAGGCGATTGCTGTTGTTTCTTTTTCGTCCTTGTAAAACCGAAAGTGTTTCCAATAAATAAAAAGTTTTATTCAACTAAATGGATGCCGGGAGCAACAATGGCAGGTTTTGAGGCCACCTGCTGCCCAAGTTTGTACCTTTACAAAAATACTACTTCTTTGTCACCCTCCGATGTTAAAAGTCATATTGGCTCGCCGTTCATCCTTTTACACGAAACGGATAGTACCAATAGGTATGCCAGAAATCAAATTGACTTGCAGGGCGCTGCGCACGGAACTGCCTATTTCGCTCAGCACCAATCACAGGGAAGAGGCCGCCAGGAGCGCACCTGGATAAGCGAACCGGGTAAAAACATACTGATGTCGGTGGTTTTGAATACCATGGGGCGCCAAAACGAAGAGGCCCCCCAGCTCAATCAGCTGGTTGCATTGGCTTGCTTTGATCTTTTTCGTCGCTATGCCGGTTCCGGAGGTAGCATCAAATGGCCGAATGATATTTTTTGGGGTGACAGAAAGGCAGGCGGCATCCTCATAGAAAACTGCTGGCGGGGGTCTCAATGGACCTGGGCCATCGTTGGCATAGGCATGAACATCAACCAGACCAGCTATCCCGAGCAAGCCAGCCGGGCGACTTCCCTTCAACTGATTACCGGTCAGACTTTTGAACCCATTGAACTGGCAAAAGAATTATGCGGGCTACTGGAAGACCGGCTTCAGGATTGGTCGCCAGCGAAACAAACGCATACGCTGGCAGCCTATAACGCACAACTCTATAAGAAGGATCAACCGGTAACACTGCTTGTAAACGGAGAGCAGATGCGTTGCGTTCCGCTGGAAGTAAGTGCAGCGGGAGAATTACTGATAAAAAAGGATGACGATACAGTGCTGGCGCTGCGGCAGGCACAATGGACAGATTAAACCCCCTTTATGGAAAAAATTCGCCTCACACAATTTTCTTCCGCCGCAGGCTGCGGATGCAAGATGGCTCCCGCGGCACTGGAAAGTATTTTACAAGACAGCCGAACAGGCGCTGCAGTCAGCTCTTTGCTCGTAGGCAACGATAGCAGCGACGATGCCGCTGTTTATGACTTGGGTGATGGTACAGGCCTCATTAGTACGACAGACTTTTTTACGCCCATTGTAGATGATGCCTATTACTTTGGAAAAATTGCCGCCGCCAACGCCATCAGCGATGTTTATGCCATGGGTGGTTCACCTATGTTGGCGCTGGCATTGCTTGCCTGGCCGCTGGAAAAACTGGGTACAGACCTGGCGCGCGAAGTGCTGCGCGGTGCCAGAGACATTTGCGCCGAAGCAGGAATACCCCTGGCAGGTGGACACAGTATTGATGGCGTTGAACCGGTTTTTGGTCTCGCCGTGAATGGTCGCATCAACCTGAATAACCTTAAAAGAAACAACAGCGCTCAAGCCGGCGATCTGCTGCTGCTAACCAAGCCGATTGGTGTGGGCATCTTATCAACGGCACAAAAAAGGGGCGCCCTGGAGGCGGAACATGA
>JBEIUM010000123.1:0-7354 GCA_040374385.1 Sediminibacterium sp.
GACGTTGTGCAACTGCGCTGCGTTGCTTTCTGTGTATCTTCCAAAGATCAGCAATCCCAAAGCGGGTGCGGCTGGGGGAAGTTTTTGCATGGGCATCTCCGGTATGACCGTTTGATTTGCTGGCAGTGTTCAGGCTGTTCATTTCAGCTGATTCAATTTGTTCGGGTGTGTGCATAGCGATATCTTTCATAACATATTGTTTTTATGTAAATAAATGGTGGTGGCCCGGGAAAAGTCAATCGTTGACGAAGTACTTCAGTGTAGTTCCCGGATCTATTGCGTTTGGCCAACGCTTTCGGGTGCAAAGGTACAACAAACTGACATCACAGCGTGCTGCATTTTGCCAATAGTATGTTAATAGAAAAATAAAACTCAGAGGCTGAGCTCCGCATCCGGACGTGACTCATCGGTTAATGCCACTTTACCTCTATTCTTCCTTACCACACGCGAGAAAAGCGATATTTCCTGATCGAATAAGAAACGGAAGAAAAGCTTTGTCCACGAGGTATGACTGGAGAGGTGATCATAAAAACCGGGTGCTGTTTTTTTAATGTCGGGCAGGCGGTTCCAGGGTACGGAAGGAAAATCGTGGTGTTCATTGTGGAAGCCCACATTGAAAGCCACATGATTCAGTACACCATAGTAGCTATACGTCTCCTGCTCACCATGGGTGAGATAGTGCTCCTGAATCCAGCGGGCACCCAAAGGATGCAAGCCTACTGAAAAGAAGAAACTGGCGACCAGATATACGAAAGATTGTGCTCCGAGGAACCAGGCGATGGCTGTCATTGAAGCAATCTGTATGATCCAATTGAGTGCAACCCATTTATCAAAAGGGGCTATCTCACGTAACCGATTCAAGCGGAATACCTGAAAAATGGGATAAAATAGCAGCCAGATGACTTTTCCAATGAAATAGTGGTTGATGAGTTTCGCCTCCCAGTAATTCGGTAAGTCGCCATCTAATTCATGCACCCCCTGAAAGGAATGGTGCTTGAGGTGATAGGTTTCAAATGAAACGGAACTGGGGAAGATCAGCGGAATATTGGCTATCATACCCGCGATTTTATTCGCAGCCCGATTTTTAAAAATCAATTTATGGGCACACTCATGAATTAAAACGAATAAGGCGTGGTCAGCAAATGCCCCCACCAAATAGGCGGCACCAAATACCCACCACCAGGATTGTCCGGACAAAAGATAGGCCACAAGCAACTGTATGGAGACTATACCTATAATGGCAAAAATGGAGTAAGGGTTCTTACCAATAAGTTCGCGTAGTTCCGGATGCTGCTTCAACATTTCCCTCGTCCTGCCTCGATGGGGTTCAGGCGTAGTCACATGCACAAAATCTTGCTTTTCCATTGCTTGGGTTTTAACAAATTTAAACTTAATATGGGAATTTGTCTTTTTTGTTTAATCTTATAACTAGGTTCATCTGGGGTAATTCGGCATTGTCGTTTCGAATCATTATTTTTATTCATTCCCAGCGTTGAAACTGAAATCGATGCCAGCCATTCAAACCGCCCTCCTCTCCTTCGGCATGTCCGGCAAGTTGTTCCATGCACCCTTTCTGTTGGCACATCCGGGCTTTCAACTGTCGACTGTTTGGGAGCGATCTACCAAGTTGGCAGCTGACATTTACCCCGGCATCCGATCTGTTGACCGGCTTGAAGAAGTGCTGGCTGACCCTGATATTGAATTGGTGGTCGTCAACACCCCCACCGCCACCCACTTCGATTATGCCCAACAAGCACTCAGGGCCGGCAAACACGTTCTGGTAGAGAAAGCTTTTACAATTACGAGCCGGGAAGCGGAAGCATTGACTTTGCTTGCAAATGAGCAGCAACGTTGTTTGGCTATTTTCCAAAACCGAAGGTATGATAGCGACTTTAGAACGGTGCAACGCGTGGTGAATGCCGGCTTATTAGGTGAAATTTTGGAGGCCGAGTTACATTTCGATCGGTTCAGAGAATCGCTGAGTCCGAAACAACACAAGGAATTGCCCATCGCGGGGGCTGGACTACTCTATGATCTGGGGCCACACCTGATTGACCAGGCACTGGTTTTATTTGGATTCCCCGAGGCAGTATTTGCTGATATCCGCTGTCTGCGTCCCGAATCGCAGGTGGATGATTCTTTTGAAATATTACTTTATTATCCCACCCTGCGGGTGAGATTAAAAGCCGGCTATCATTATCGGGAACCCATTCCTGCCTTTACTTTATTTGGCCGGAAAGGCAGCTTTCATAAGTCACGTGCTGATGTGCAGGAAAGTGATTTATTGGCTGGAATAAATCCTGCTGACCCGAATTGGGGGCGGGAACCGGAAACGGAGCAGGGGCTGCTTCATACGGAAACAGCTGCAGGAGTTATCAAGGAAAAAGTCTTGACCGAAAGGGGAAATTATATGGACTATTTTGAAGCGCTGTACCGCTACATAAGGGAGGGCGCTGAATCACCCGTTGCCGGAAGGGAAGGTATATTGACGATGCGTATCATAGAAACAGCACTACAAAGTGCAGCTGAGCATCGGGTGATGAACCTGATCTGATTACATTTTTTTCGCGTCTTCCAGGAACTTCGCCAGTCCGATATCTGTCAGGGGATGCTTCAATAATGACAGAATGGAATCCAGCGGACAAGTACATACGTCAGCCCCGAGTTCTGCGGCTTTCACGATGTGTAATCCATTTCTGATAGAGGCAGCCAGGATTTCTGTTTTGAAAGCCTGCACATCATAAATCTGTCGTATCTGGGCGATCAGTTCCATGCCATCCCAGCCACTGTCATCGATGCGTCCGATGAAAGGGGAAACATAGCTCGCACCGGCTTTGGCAGCCAAAATTGCTTGTCCGGCAGAAAATACCAGGGTGCAATTGGTACGAATACCATGATCGGTGAACCATTTGATGGCTTTAACACCATCCTTGATCATGGGCACTTTCACTACAATGTTGGGATGAATCGCCGCCAACTTTTTGCCTTCCTCCACCATGGTAGCGAAATCGGTCGATAAAACTTCAGCGCTGATATCTCCCTGCACCATTTCGCAGATGGTCAGGTAATGCTGATTAATGGCAGCCTCTCCTTTGATGCCTTCTTTGGCCATGAGGGAGGGGTTGGTAGTAACACCATCGAGAATACCGAGGTCATTGGCCTCCTTGATCTGGGACAGGTTGGCTGTGTCGACAAAAAATTTCATGCGATTCTATTTATAGGGCAGAAAAGTAATAAAAAATGGCAGGCTACTTACATCGCACCGCTACAACCGCCTATCCTTGCTGCATTCCTGCCCTGGGGAGGTTCAGCAGGAGCTGGTCGTGCAAGACCTGCCGGTGCAAAGATAAGGAATTCGCCGCACATGTCTGGTTGCCAAGAGTAGCTATTGCCGAAGGCCAATGCCTGTGCGCAGGCGCTGTATTCCAAGCAGTTCATCATAGCGGGCGCTGAAGGAACGATAATAAAAGAGAAGGGTATATTCATTTTCCGCCTCAAAGTAATTTCCCTCCGTCAGCGAAAAGTCGGGAACCGAGATGGGCTCATGCTGGCGGGAGGTGATATAGGCATAACTGTAGTAACCCTGCTTCAATTGCAGGCTTTTCTCATATACTCCCTTGCTTTCGTTCCATTCCATGCGGTATTGTTCGGGTGGTAACATCAGGGTCGCTTCACACCAGATATAGACATCCCTTCCGCGATACGGTTGTTTTCCCGCAGGCTCAAGTGTAAATTGAACATCCATATAGTCACCCTGCCACCAGGAATTATATTGATCGGTGGTACCTATCGAAAAATGTCCGTTCAGATCGGGAAAAAAAGTATAGCGGCTCTTACTGCGTTCCAGATCTGTTTTCAGATGAACACGAACGGGTGCACTACTATTGTCGATGCGATCGATGCGATCAGATTGAAAGCGAATACTGCGCAGATCGGCCCAGCGATATTCTTTTCCTGCAGGAAAAACAGCATCCTGCTCTGCATTGAATTCTACCAGGTTCTCCCGAATAATCATGGGCAGTTGCGGACTCCGGGCTGTTTCCCAGCGATTATTTTGAATGATGACCAATTTGCCCAATTGCTGCATGTAGAGGTTGATGGATTTTACATCAAGACTAACCTGTATCTTCTGGTGGGTTAATTGTAAAGAAGGGTCGAAAGGTTGTTGAACCGATGCCCCGATGGGTACCTGGTTCTTCACGATCATCATGCGCCGGGTAAAAGCCAGCTGACTGGTATCCCCATTGAGAAAAACCTTCAACAGGTAATTTCCACTCTTCACCGGAAGACAACTTCTTTCAGGCAGGTTGACCTGATAATGTACATAAGGAACGGTCGTGGCAGAAGACATGCGGTATTGCAATATGCGATTTTGGGTGAAGCCCCGCAGATAATCAAATACATTCAGATCAGCCGGCGTCCAGTCTGCATTACAAAGTTGAAACGTATAAAAAAAATTACGGGGCTGGCGGCCCAATTCATCGAAGTGTAATTCCAATAATTCAGCACTTCCCAACTCCAGGATGGGGAACGAATAAGGATCACCCTGCTTGAAAAAGGCAACCCCCCGTATATTGTCCATAAAAATACGATCGAGCTGTTTTTGACTGTAGGCGGTCAAGACCAGCAAAAAAAGCAATAAGGAGGAAAGGAACCTTTTCATGAAAATCATCATAAACTTACTACTAAAATGACAAATGATTTTGGATGGCAGTGGGTGGCACTGTAGTTTTACACTTCAACCTTCTACTTTGAACCTGGCATTCACCATTGCCCGCAAATTGGCCTACAGCAGCAGACGATCGTTCGCTGCCTTCATTATACGGCTATCAATAGCGGCTACCGCAGTAAGTGTGATGGCCTTAATCATTACCGTTTCTTTTGTAAATGGGTTTCAGCGGGAAGTGGCTGGAAAAGTTTTCAGCTTTTGGGGTCACATTCGCATCCAGCAATATATTCCCGATAAATCTATCGTAGCGGAAGAAACGCCCATGAGGAAAAATGATTCACTCGAGCAAGTGATTCGCCAGTTGCCGGGTGTGAAAAATATGCAGGCCTTTGCCACAAGATCGGCCGTAATGGAATTCAATAAAAGTATTGAAGGTGTTTTAATCAAAGGCATCACGCAACAATACGACACGATACCCTTTCAATCTTTTCTGAAAAAAGGCAGATGGATCAGCTGGAACGACAGCAGCTACAGCCGCGATATCATCATCTCGACCGATCAGGCCCGATTACTCAATATTGAATTGTCTGATACAGTCACCCTCTATTTCATTTCCCCGGAAGAGGGCACACGTACCTATCGGAAAGTGCGGGTAGCCGGCATCTATCAAACATCCATAGCAGAATATGATCAGCTTTTCGTGCTGGCCGACCTACGGTTACTGCAACGGGTAAGTAACTGGACTACCGACCAGATCGGTGGGTATGAGCTTTTCATAAAAGACAATGCAGAATTGGATGCTGTGCACGCACGCGTGGAAGAGCACCTTCCCATGCAAACCGGCAGCAGCACCATTCGGGAAATATTTCCTAATATTTTCGACTGGCTGCTGATTCAAAACCTGAACAGGAATGTGCTGTTCATCATTTTGGGTGTCGTTGGCATTATCAATATGGCCACTTGTCTGCTGGTGCTGATATTAGAAAGAACCCGCATGGTTGGTATCCTTCAAACACTTGGGGCTCCATCCAGCATGATCCGACTCATTTTTCTATACCAGGCAATGCTGATTGCTTTTGCCGGCATCGTGCTGGGCTGTTTGCTCGGTCTCGCTGTCTGTTGGCTGCAACAATGGACCGGTTTCATTCGGCTGGACGAAGCCTCCTATTATGTTTCCTATGCACCGGTGCACATCATCTGGTGGCAGATCATACTGATCGTGGTGTCAGCTCTGTTCATCTGTTTCCTGTGTTTACTGATTCCAACCTTTATCATACGCACCGACAGGCCTATTCAATACATCCAATTGAGGTAAACGGCACTTTCCATTTATTTATTCACATTCTTTCAACGATTCAGTGTGAAGGTCAAGTGGTTATCACCCGGAAAGGTTAAAAAAATGTTACTTTGTGCCAATACTTTCTAGTATAGTACCCCCTGCTATGAGCCGAACTGATGCTGCTGCTTTCCCTCTCCCCTCCTACCTATCTGTGAAGGTATTGGGCAGGTATACGATCCTCAGGATCGGAACGCCGCCTGAGAGGACGAAACAACCTTACGCTGCAGCTTACAAATCATATCGCCGCTCTTTTTTTAACATAGCCAGATTAGAAGAAACCTTTAATGAGCAGGGCGAATTGCTGTATGGCGGATTGATACTGCTTATAGCACCCTGCCTATTCATTTATTTCAGTCTGAACGATCATATTCTGTTTGACGGTACCGCCTTGTTTTTGAAAACATTGGCGGGAGGGGCCATCGGTTTACGGCTTTTTGCAATGAGCTGGATTGGACGTATTTCATACCAACGCCGCCAGTGGTTGCAAGACCCTATGTTATTAGCCATTTTTATGCCCGCCCTGTCTCTCATCGTTGCAGGCATCCATTTATCTGCGCTCGATGAGGATGAAAGAAGCAGGGCCATTGCTGAACGCAGGCGCGATCAGGCAGCCGGCAAACCGGAACCAACAGAAGAGATACTGCCTATCGCCCTTCCGGAGAAAACTGTTCCTCAAACAATGCCTGCGGTTGCATCCACCGAATCGATTGCGGCTCAGAAAAAGCGTATGCAAGAGCTGGAGGAAGCTGAACTGGCCCGCATCGCATCTTAATCAGGTGCTACTTTCTTTTCAAATAAGACAACAGGATACCCGTTGCTACGGCAGCGTTTAGTGATTCAGCATGGCCCAGACGAGGTATGCTAACAGGTTCCTGAATAAGGGACAGCAAGTTTTGCCCGATACCCTGACCCTCGTTACCAATGATAAGGGCAGCTTTCTCGCGGGGGGATGCCTCATAAACCGATGTACCGGTTAGAACAGCACCTAGTATAGGCGACTTGTATTGTTTTAGCCAATCAGTCAGATCGGTATAATGAACCTGCACCCGAAGGAAGCTGCCCATGCTGCTTTGAATCACTTTAGGATTATACAGATCAACACATGACTCACTTGCTATGATCGTCTGAACACCAAACCAATCGGCAATCCGGAGCAGGGTTCCCATATTTCCCGGATCCTGCAAATGATCGAGCACCAGCGTGAAGCCATCCGGTTGCAGAGGTAGGGCTGGCTGGTCGGGCATTTCCACCAATGCAATCACCGAGCGTGCCGTACGTAAGCCACTCATCTGCTGTAATTGCTCAGCAGAAGCCTCCAGAACAGGTATGTTCAAAGAAGCGTGTGC
>JBEIUM010000308.1:0-2189 GCA_040374385.1 Sediminibacterium sp.
CAACAAGCTATAACTTGTTTTTTTCTACCCCTTCCTCCTCATCGAGGTCAATTAAATAAGTAAGGGAAATATTCATGGCCCTTGCAATCTTATACAATGTCTCGAAAGTAGATTTATGGGCATTTCGCTCTATTTGTCCATAAGCTGAAGGACTTATATCGAGGCGATAGGCAAGTTCTGACTGCCTGAGACCCATTGCCTCCCTAATCCTTCTTATTCGTGATGACAAATGATACATTACATCATTGATTTAGTCTATCAAGAGAACTTCCATGGCCTCAGGTTTGCACACCTTAGCTATTATTGTAAAAATTGAACCTCGACTACTTACTTGAAATCTTACACTCAATTATAATACTACACATTTTTGAAAATCCATTAACCTGAAAGTCCGTCTCTGCAATTGTTGCTCCTGTAAAATATTCCGCACTCATTTCAACCTCTCATGCAATTTATTTTTATAATCCGATAAACAAACCGTTTTACCATGGTTTGAAAAAATAATTACGGGAAACCGTAATTCAGATTCAAATATTTTACGGAAAACCGTAATTTTTTCCTTACCCGATTACGGATAACCGTAAAATGAAGGAGAAACTTTTACGGAAAACCGTAATTCCTGAGATAAAGAATTTTTATCTAATTAGTTGCAGGAAACCGGCGCCTGAGTACCTAAGTTTTCTCACATCCCTCTTTTACCCCTTTCATTCTACTTTATATCCCCCCGCACAAGCAAAAACTCCACACCATAGCCCCACCAATCCCGCACACCCAAAAAAACAGTATTTTCATTCCTCAAACTTTCGTATGATCCGTACCTCACTTACTTTACTCCTACTCATTAGCTTCCTGTGCGATTCATTCGCACAGAACAATACCGCCGACCTCATCCTGCGCAATGGTCGCATACTCGACGGCACCGGCAACAGCTGGTACAAAAGCAATATCGCTATCTCCAACGGCAAAATCATTGCCATCGGTCAACTGAAAGACTGGTCCGCCACCCGCACCATCGACGTGCAAAACCAAATCATCGCACCGGGATTCATCGACGTACATACCCACATCGAAGGCGATGAAAAAAGAAACCCTACCGCCGATAACTTCATCCTCGACGGCGTTACCACCGTAGTAACCGGCAACTGCGGCCTCTCGAAAACCAATATCGGCAGCTACTTCTCCATGCTCGATAGCTTACAAACCAGCATCAACATCGCCACCCTCATCGGCCACAACGACGTACGCAAAGCCGCCATGGGTACCGCCAACCGCGCGCCCAGCGAACAGGAAATGCAGCGCATGGAAAAAATAGTGGAAGACGCTATGAAAAACGGTGCAGTCGGTTTCTCTACCGGACTCATCTACATACCCGGCACCTACTCGAAAACAGAAGAAGTAGTGCGTCTGGCAAAAGTAGCCGCCCGCTTCAACGGGGTCTATGCCAGCCATATTCGCAGCGAAGGAGATAGCGTCGTTCCCGCCATCCGCGAAGCCATCAACATAGGCACTGAAGCCAATATACCCGTTGAAATCTCTCACTTCAAAGTGAGCGGTCAACAAAACTGGGGCAGAAGCAGCGAAACCATCGGCTGGGTGGAAGAAGCCAGGGCCACCGGCTTCGATGTCACCATCGACCAATATCCCTATACCGCCAGCAGCACCTCTCTGAGTACCCTCCTGCCGGACTGGGTGCTGGCAGATGGGAATGACTCCATCAACGCCCGCCTGAACCGCCCGGAAATAAAAGAACAGGTGATCGAATACATGATCAAAAACCTGAAAAAACGCTCCCTGAAACATTTCAGCTACACCGTCGTTGCTTCCTACAAAGCTGATACCAGCTTCAACGGACTGAGCATTGAAGCGATCAACCAACGCCTTGGCAATCCACACAAAGTAAAAGCTGAAGCAGCAACCATCATCGACATGATGCTGAAAGGCGGCGCCAGCATGGTCTTCCACGGCATGAGCGAAAAAGATGTATCCAACATCATGAAAGTGCCCTACAACATGATCGCCAGCGATGCCGGTATCCGCGTATTCGGCTCTGGAAACCCGCACCCACGCGGCTATGGCACCAACGCCCGCGTACTGGGAAAATACGTGCGGGAAAAGAAGATCATTTCCCTGGAAGAAGCTATCCGCAGAATGACTTCCCTCCCGGCAAAAAAATTCAACATCGTGAACAG
>JBEIUM010000219.1:0-4547 GCA_040374385.1 Sediminibacterium sp.
AGTCATCACTTCATCCCATTGTTCCTCTGTCATCCGCATCAACAAATTGTCTTTTGATATACCGGCATTGTTGACACAAATATCTATTTGTCCCATTTCATTCATGACTTCCTGCACCAGCTGCTCACATTCCGATAATTGTCCGGCATTGCTTTTCTTATACCAAACCTTTACACCCAGGGCTTCTATATCTGCTGCCAGCTGGGCTGCTTTGTCAGCACTCCCGTCACTCACATAAGTAAATGCTATATGGCTGCCGTGTTTCGCCAGTTTCATGGCAATGGCTGCGCCAATTCCTCTGGCTGCGCCGGTCACGATGGATACTTTCCCTTCCAGTAATTTCATGTCAGCTAAATTTGAGACAAATGTAATAGAATTGAAGAATTTCCTGCAGCTATTGTTGTTGAATTTCACGCTGCCACATGGAAAGAATTTCTTCGATATAATTGCGCTCGTTCGATAATCTTGGCACTTTATGCTGTCCGCCCAGCTTACCCTTACTCTTTAACCAGCTATTGAATAAACCTGCAGGTATCGCATGAACGGAGGGCATGCGCAGTGCAATGCTTTTATGTCGCTTTGCTTCGTAGTCGCTGTTGATACTTTGCAGTGCTGCATCCAGTTGCTCTGTAAATACTTGTAAACTTGGTGGTGGAACACTGAATTCAATCAGCCACTCATGGGCACCATTTCCATGTTCACTGAAATAAACCGGTGCGGCTGTATAGTCGGCGATTACTGCACCGGTAGCTAGGCAGGCCTGGCGAACCGCCTGATCGGTATTATCTACAATCACTTCCTCACCAAAAGCATTGATGAATTGCTTGATTCTTCCATTGACCACCACCCTGAATGGATAAATACTGGTAAAGCGAATGGTATCTCCCAACAAATACCGCCACAAGCCACCATTGGTGCTGATGACGGGAGCATAAGTCTTTCCAACTTCAACTTCCTGCAGTCCGATGGTGATCGGATTGGGTTGGCCGATCTCTTCCAGGGGCAGGAATTCATAAAAGATACCATGGCTCAGGAACAGCAACATGCCCTCCTCCTCTAAATTATCTTGTGCTGCGAAGAAACCCTCGCTGGCATTGTAGATCTCGAGGTAACGGCAACCTGGTCCGACGAGTTGCTGAAATTGGGTGCGGTAAGGACCGAAGGAGACACCACCATGGATATACAATTCAAGGTTGGGCCACACTTCTTTGAGGGTTTTCTTTCCGGTGATCTCGAGTATGCGTCTGATCAATACAAGTGTCCAGGTGGGCACGCCGGCTATAGAAGTTACATCCTCCCCGATGGTAGCCGCTGCCAATCTTTCTATTTTGGTTTCCCATTCATCCATCAGGGCGATTGACCGGTCTGGTGTTCTGATCCAGTTGGCCCATAGGGGCGTATTTTGCAGCAATACGGCACTGAGGTCGCCAAAACTGATGTCTTCGTTCAGCTGACTAATTTGATGACTGCCACCGATGATTAATCCCTTGCCTGTCAGCAGATCACTTTCCTCCAACTGTCTGTAATACAGACTCAGCACATCCTTGGATGCCTGAAAATGACAGTCTTCCAGACACTCTTCAGAAACAGGTATGAATTTGCTTTTATCACTGGTGGTGCCGCTGCTTTTGGCAAACCAACTGATGGGTGTATTCCACAATAAATTTTCCTCCCCCTGCATCATCCTTTCGATGTAGGGTTTGAGCATTTCATAGTCGTGAATCGGCACCCGTTCCTTGAATTGGCGGATGGTAAATGTATTATCCAGCCCGTACTTCCTTCCTAATTCTGTGTATTGTGCGTGGGTGACCAGGTCTTGCAAGACCTCCCGCTGGGCGTCAATGGGGTTCTGTATCCATTGGTCAATGCTCCAGTTTCTCCATTGAACCAAACGGGCTATGGCCGGACTCAAGATTTTCATTACAGTGGAAAAATAAGCAATGAAATCGAATTACTGAAAAGTGGTATGTCAAGAGCAATATCAGGGACGGTTCTGAATCTTTTCCTTGCCCATCTCAATGATCCAGTCTTTTCTGCGCAATTCAAAGTTGGTACCCAGATAAAGGCGGCGTACGTGTTCATCTTCGGCCAATTCCTCTGCAGAGCCGTGTTTGAATATTTTTCCTTCAATCAACAGGTAGGCCCTGTCGCAAATGGAGAGGGTCTCATTTACATTGTGGTCAGTGATGAGGATGCCAATGTTCTTGTATTTTAAACGGGCAACGACACTTTGAATGTCTTCCACCGCAATCGGGTCAACGCCTGCAAATGGCTCGTCTAATAAGATAAAGCGCGGATCTACAGCCAGCGCACGGGCAATTTCTGTTCTTCTCCTTTCACCTCCGCTCAAGCTGTCACCATTGTTTTTCCTGACATGTCCGAGGTTGAACTCATCCAACAGGCTATCCAACTTGATCATCCGCTCTTTTTTGGTCAGCTTCGTCATTTCAAGAACAGCCAGGATATTGTCTTCAACAGAGAGTTTTCTGAAAACACTGGCTTCCTGTGGCAAATAGCCAATACCCAATTGCGCTCTTTTATACATAGGAAACCGGGTGATGTCTTCGTTGTCAAGCATTACTGAACCTGCATCCGGCTTGATAAGTCCAACCACCATGTAGAAAGTGGTGGTTTTACCGGCGCCATTGGGCCCCAGCAGACCAACGATTTCACCTTGTTTCACTTCTACCGAAACCTGGTTAACGACGGTTCTGCCTTTATAGCTCTTTACTAAGCCGTAGGTATGTATATGTGGGTGCAAGGGAATGATTTGTTACAAAAATAGCAATAAACCGGGCACTGAAATGAACCGGGCGACCCTATTCCTGTTAATATTAATATGCTTGGTTGGTGTATATTGCGGCACTTTTCCGCTTGAAACTGGTACCCATACGGCAAAAACGACGAAGGCATGAAGATAACCGAACATATAGCAGCAGCAAAAGATACCCTCATATCATTTGAGGTATTACCTCCCCTGAAGGGCAAGAGTATTCATTCTCTGTATGACCATCTTGACCCCCTGATGGAATTTCGTCCGTCGTGGATCAATGTTACCTATCATCGCAGCGAGACCATGTTTAAGAAAAAGGCCGATGGAACCTTTGAGAAAGTAGAAGTGCGGAAGCGACCCGGTACTGTAGGTATCTGTGCTGCCATCATGAACCATTATCAGGTGGATGCAGTTCCTCACATCATCTGTGGCGGCTTCACCCGTCGGGAAACGGAGGATGCGCTGATCGACCTTGATTTTTTGGGTATCGACAATGTACTGGTACTGCGAGGCGATGCTGCTAAAAATGAAACTTTCTTCGAACCTGAGCGTGACGGTAATCATTATGCGATTGATTTACTGGGGCAGGTTACCCGTATGAATAATGGGCTTTATCTGGATGAAGACATCAAGAATGGTGGAAAAACAAGTTTCTGCGCCGGTGTGGCGGGCTATCCGGAAAAACATTTTGAAGCACCGAATCTGGAGATCGACCTGCAGCGACTCAAAGAAAAAGTAGACGCCGGTGCTGCTTACATCATGACCCAGATGTTCTTTGATAACGAGAAATTCTTTGCATTTGTGAAGGCCTGCCAGGAAATAGGGATACAAGTGCCTATTATTCCCGGATTGAAGCCGATTACCAATAAAAAGCAGTTATCGGTATTGCCGCGCATTTTTCATGTAGATATACCCACGGATCTTTCCAATGCCATACATCGTTGTAAAACCGATGAGGATTGTGAGAAAGTAGGAACCGAATGGCTCGTACAACAGAGTAGGGAGCTGAAGAAGTTCGGTGTTCCGGTACTACACTATTACACCTTGGGTAAACCCAAAGTAATACGGGATGTTGTTCAGCAGCTGCTGTAATCGTTCGCTACTTTTTATCTTTCAGCTTTATCTTGATGATCTCATCAAACTGCTCCATGCTGAGCTGTTTACCTATGATTCGTTTTTCTCTGTCGAGCAGATAAAAGGTGGGCGTTTTATAGATATCATAGGCTTGCCTGAAATTCATTTGTCCTGCTTTTTCCACTTTTAAGCGCGCTTCATTGCTTTCGTGGGTATGGTACCAGCCGTTCAGCTTGTTGTCTTTGATGAAGCGTTTCCAAGCAGCCATTTCCGGCTCATTGATGTTCACTCCATAGATGGCAACGCCCAGGGCTTTCCATTTAGCTCTATACATTGAATCGAGTCGGGGTATTTCGGTTTTGCAGTGACCACAGGAGGGATCCCAAAAAGCAATCACAGTAAAAGCAGCATTGACACCGTACAAGGGGGTGATTCTTCCGGAACTGTCAGGGAAATCCATATTGTAAGCGGGGAGCCCAATCTGGTTGGCCATCAAATTATAAGCCCTTTCAAAAACAATCTTTTTATTCGAAGGGTCGAGTAGGGTAGAATCTCCTTTGGCATAAAAGTTCTCGAATAAAAACACAAACACCTTGTCTTGTCCCATGAATTGAGGGTTCATGTATTGCTTGGTGAATTTATTCATGAGGTAGGGGAACATTTCCTTGCCCGGGCGAGCAGACAACAGAATATAATTCAC
>JBEIUM010000028.1:0-19459 GCA_040374385.1 Sediminibacterium sp.
CCCTTCCCTGATGGCACAGGAAAAAACGGTTTCGGGAACCATCGTATCCGACGATGATGGTTCACCATTGCTCGGTGTAACCGTTACCAACAAAAACACCGGTAAGAAAACAGCCGCTAACAATGCCGGTTATTATTCCATCCCAGCCCAAAAAGGACATGTAATCGTGTTCAACTATGTGGGTTATGCTGCTAAAGAAGTAACTGTAGGAGACGAAGACAAAGTGAGTATCCGTCTGGTAACTTCTGATAAAAGTTTGGGAGATGTAGTTGTAACCGCTTATGACATCAAGAAAAGTAAGCGGGAGTTGACCTACCAGGCTTTGTCGGTAAGCGGTGATGAAATTGCTTCTACCCGTCGCGACAACTTTATTAACTCTCTCGCCGGACGTATTCCCGGTGCGATGATCACGGCAACCACAGGTATGCCCGGCGCTTCTGCGACCATCGTGCTACGCGGACCTACTTCCATTGATGGATCCAATCAACCCTTATTCGTGGTAGATGGTTTGATCATTGATAACAGCTCGTTTGAAATGCAGGACAGGTTACCCGCCTCAGGAGGTATCAATCTGGCCAATAGAAACAACGATTTTGGTAACCGTGCGATGGACATCAACCCGGAGGATATTGATGCGGTAACAGTTCTGAAAGGACCAGAAGCTACTGCACTCTATGGTTCTGATGGAGCCAACGGGGCCATCATTATTACAACAAAAAAGGGTAAAAAGGGCAGAGCATCTGTAAGCTACAATAACTCTTTCCGTTTTGAAAAAGTGACGCGCCTTCCAGAAATACAAACCGTATATGATCAAGGTTTTGGTGGTATCACCAATAACACCCAGCGTACTTTTTTTGGTAACCGCATCCCTGAGGGCGTAAAGGTTTTTGATAACCTAGGCAATTTCTTCCGTACTGGTAAGACCCAACAGCATAACCTCGCTATTGAAGGGGGCACTGATATGAGTACTTATCGATTCACGGCCAGCACATTCAACAATGATGGTGTGGTACCCAACACTGGATTTGATCGCTATAATCTCCGACTCAATACTACCTTCAAATTGAGTCCTAAATTCAATGTTACCAACTCCTTTACCTATATCTCTTCCAAAACCCGCAAAGGATCAAAGGGTGCAGGTGGCTTTTTGTTGAGTCTCTTAACTTGGCCGGTAGATGATGATGCGCGCAATTATGTTGATGCAAACGGTAATCGTCGTTCTGTTAACGGTAACTTCCTGCAATTAGCTGAAGATGATAATCCTTTCTGGGATTTGAATAGGAATCAAAACTTCGATCAGAATGACCGTCTGATGGGTAATTTCCAGGTTAGTTATGACCCTTACAAGTGGTTAAACTTAACTGCTTTGATGGGGGTTGACTTCTACGCAGACCTAGGTACCTGGTTCACGCATCCACAAAGTAACCTGGCTAGAACAGTAGGTGGAAGCATCCTGCAATATCGATCCAGACAATTATTGATCAACGGTGCTTACCGTGCTACTGTCCGGAAGAAAATCGGTAACGTTAACAATGTAATCACAGCTGCTTTCACTTTTGATTCCAGAAAATATGAGGTGAATGGAACACGTGGTGAGCGTCTTTTCGATCCGGAGTTTGTGAGTCTGAACAATGCAGATCCTACCACCATTGGAACCATTACAACTGCTGAAAATAATAACCGACTGGGTGCCTTCATCAACTACAATGCCAGCTATAAAAACTTCCTGAACTTCTCACTGGCAGGTCGTATGGATGGTTCCAGCCGTCTGGTAGATCCTACCAACTGGGATCCTGCTAAACCTTATTATTTCTATTGGTCTGCGGGATCGAGCTTAATTCTGAGTGACATCATCAAGCTACCCAAGCAGGTTACCTACCTGAAGTACCGTATCAACTACGCTACCACTGGTCGTGACCCAAGAACACCCTATGTTACTTCCAACCGTTTTGCTCAATCTACTTTTACGGGAGGTGGTTTTTCACCTTTCGTAACACAGGGTAACCCCCAGTTGCGCGCTGAGTTCAGCCAACAATTTGAAACAGGTTTAGAAGCTAAATTCTTGAAAGGACGTCTGGGCTTTGACCTGACTTACTATTCCAATAAAACGGTGGATCAATTGTTGAATCCGCGTTTGAGCTATGCATCCGGTGCCATTTTAAAATGGATCAATGGTGGAGATGTAGAGAACCGTGGTTGGGAAATGCAAATCACAGGTACTCCTATCAAAAGCAAAAAGTTCACTTGGGATGTTACTGTGAACTGGGCACGTAACCGCAACGAAATTTTACGCATGCCTTCTGATCTGCCCTTCTTCTATAACTCAGATACCTGGATCGCCGGTATCCGTAACATAGCTACCAAGGGTGGCTCCATCTTCGACCTGGCTGCAACCCGTTTCCTTCGCAACACCCGCGGTGATGTGTTAATCACTCCTACTTCAGGCTTACCGGTTCGTATTTCCGACTACATTAAAGTGGGTAGCCGTCAGCCGGATTGGAACATGGGTCTGATCAATAGCTTCTCATTCCTGAATGACTGGAACTTGTCTTTCAACCTTGATATTCGCAAGGGTGGAGATATCTTCAATGGTACGGAATGGTTCCTCTATTCAAGGGGTGCGAGTGTTCGTACACTCGACAGAGAAACACCGCGTGTAATTAGAGGTGTATTGCAGGATGGTTTGGAAAATACAGCGAATCCTACGCAAAATACAATTGTTCTCACGCCGTTCGCCCGGAGTGAATTTTACTCATTGGGTGTAGCGGAAGAAGATTTCATTGAACGCAATATCAACTGGGTTCGTTTGAGAGATGTAACGCTGAGCTATCGTTTGTCCAACAAACTGATCAAGCGCCAAAATCTATTTAAGAGTGCCTCCGTATTCTTCACTGGTACCGATTTGTTCATCCTCACCAATTATCGGGGTACTGATCCAGCCGCCAATGCCAACAATGCTGCCTCCAGAGGTGGTATCGGTGGGGTTGGCATGGATTATGGTAATATGGCAACTCCGGTTGGTATCAACTTTGGTGTACGCGCTCAATTCTAATGCTTAAATCAGTATAACATGAAAAAGTCAATACATATAATTTGTCTGGTGATGCTGGTAGCAGGTATGACAGGTTGTAAAAAATACCTGGACATTAACTCTGACCCCGCGTCACCCAATGTGCCCTCCTTAGCGGCACTCCTCTCACCCGCACAGGCAGTTATGTCGAGAACATTGGTTTTCGATGGCCGTGCAACGGGTGCTTTCACTCAATTTTGGTCTAATACTGCAGTGCAAGAAACAAATGATATTCATAACGCTAACCAAGGTGGCTCCGGTGCGGGCAACCAGGGATGGAGAGATGTCTATCAACTTCAGGGTCCGGCCATCGATCTCATTATCCAACAAGGAACGAAGAATGAGCAGTGGGACTATGTAGGCGTTGCTTTTGCACTTCGTGCATGGGGTTTCCAACACCTCACTGATATGCACAGTGACATCGTTTTCCGTCAGGCATGGGAACCCAATCGTGTTTATTTTGATTATGATAACCAGGAGACGGTTTACAAGGGCATTGACTCCATTTGCCGCCGTGCTTTGTCTTTCCTGAATAGAACAGATGGTAAAGTCAATCAGTCGCAACTGGCGCGTGGAGACATTATGTTCCAGGGAAGCCGTGATCGCTGGATTCGCTTCGTTTATGGACTGATGGCACGTAACTACCATCGTCTCACCAATAAAGCGGACTATAAAGCAGATTCTGTCATCAAATATGTTGATTTGAGTCTAGCATCCAATTCAGACAATGCGCTCATCCCTCACTCTGCTACCCGAAACGATGATAGCAGTCCGCTGGGACCCGCTCGTGATAACTTCTCAGTTCGCCGCCAATCCAGGTTCATCGTTCAATTATTGGATGGTACTATTTTGCGCGGAAGTGCTGCACCTACTAACCGTGATCCACGCATCAGGGGTATGCTGTCGCTCAGTCCAGACACTACATTCATTTCTCCTACAATGACAGAATTGAATGGTGGGTATCGCTTTTTATTGCCTTCTGCAGGTTATACAATCGGTACAGTTGGTTCACTTACATTCCGCAGGGCACCTGCAACTGTTTGGGGTGATAGTTCCATTACGAATCCTGCCATCAATAATTTTACGGATAGAACGATTGGAAAATTCGTGTTCCGAAACAATGCTTCTCTGCCCATCATGAGCTACAGTGAAATGCAGTTCATCAAAGCAGAAGCGGCCTTTAGAAAAGGAGACAGGGCAACGGCATATACTGCCTACATCAATGGCATCAGCGCTCATTTTGATTTCATAAATGCGAATAATATTGGGGTTGCCAACTATGTTCCACTCAGCCCCGCTGAACGGACTGCATACTTGGCTTCACCTGCAGTCAAGCAAAATGCAGGGGCGCTCAACCTCACCGATATTATGCAACAGAAGTTCATTGCTAACTGGGGATGGAATTTTATTGAACAATGGTCAGATATGCGCAGATTCCACTATTATGATGTGGATCCTGCGACCGGATTGCCGGTATTCAACGGATTCCAGACGATCACTGTTTTCTCAGCTTTCAACGGTGGGCCAAACTTGGCTTATCGCACCTGGCCGACGAACTTTTCTGAGTTCGACTGGAACCGGGAAGCTTTGAGAAAAATCGGTGCTTTGAACACAAATTACCACACACTCGAAATGTGGTTCAGTCAACCTTAACACCTAAAAGATGTATTGTATGAAAAAATTCTTAATAAGTATACTAGCAGCAGGTGTGGTATTGTATAGTATGAGTGCCTGTCAAAAGTCAGAGCTCAGAGCAACAGAATACGATTTACCCACTACCCAGACATTTGTCAGATTTGTTTTTCTCTCTCCCGGACTTCCCTCGGTAATGATTAAAGTGAACGACAAAAAAATCAATGGGAACTTTACCTCTGGATCGGGAGGTATTTTCCCTACCAATTCAACTATCGCAGAATATGCTGCCATACCTCCGAATGGCGCCTTACGCTTATCGCTGCCGAATACGGGAACAACCAATGACTCTGTAGTTCTTTTTACAGGTACTATGACCACCATGAAAGGAATATACTACACAACCGTTTTGGCTGACTCAAACTCTACACGTTCCCTCCTGTCATTCGTTGATGACCCGGGGCCTTTACCCGATAGTGCATTTACACGCTTACGCTTCATCAATGCCAGCGGTAAATCTCCCGGATTAACGCTGATCCGAATAGACTCATCCTCCGCTACATTGGTAACCAGGGATACCCTATTCAGAAATGTTGCTTTTGGCAATGCTACTGAATTCATTACCATCCCGACCAATCCGGTAAATGCATTCCTGCGTTACAGGTTGGTGCAAACGTCAACAGGCGCTCTTGTGGGAGCTCCATTCTCACCTCTGATTGGTAGTTCATCAAACCGCCGGGCTACTACGCTTATTTCCAGTGGTATCTGGGGTACTACTTTTTCTCCGGGCCTCTCATTTCAAATTGTTAACAAGTAAACCTGACTGTCATGAAATTATTCAAAATATCATTCCTCGTTTGTGCAGCAGCCCTACTTATTTCTTCTTGCAAGAAAGAAGAGGCCACAGTGACGCTGCCCGATTTGGATGCATATCTTAAAACTCAGTCCAACCTGAGCACTTTCAATGCAGCCATTGATAAGGCACAATTGTCAGACTATAAGAAAGGTCCCGGACCCTTCTCCTGGCTGGCACCAACCAATGATGCCTTTACTGCTGCTGGCATTACCGCCGATTCTCTCAACCGGATGACACAGGGTGCAGCCAGTTACCTGGTGATGTACCATATTTTATCATCTACCAATAATCCACCTGCAGCCGTACTCACCAATGAGATGATTGCTCAATTCTCTGTTTCAAGGGCAACACAATTAGGTGGTACGCTCGCGTTCATGGGACAAAAGGGAAATGATTTCTTTGTGAATGGTTCCAGAATTACCAGCAAGGATAACCTCCTCAGTAATGGTGTACTTCATGTCATTAATCGAGTGAATACCCCACCTCAACTGAGAGGAACCATCCAGTCTATTTTACAAAATACTGGTCAACACAATCTCTTCATTGCACTCTTGAACAGGGCATTGCAGTGGGCACAATTAAGTGCAGGTACCTTTACTGTTCTGGCACCAACAGATGCTGCTATCACAGCTCTTGGGGCGCCCTTTAATTCTACCCCAACAATTAATACGATTCCAGTTGCAGATGCTACCCGTATTGTACGTTTCCATATGTTCAGCGGTGCAAGACTCTTCAACAATGACTTCAAAGACGGATTAACGCCTTCAACTATGCAGGGGCCAGGCAGAAGTATTCGCGTTACAAGTAACGGTGCAGGTTTGGCAGGTCCACTCAATACCGCACCTGTTCAATTTGGAGGTACCCTCAGGGATGTATTAGGCACCAATGGTGTTGTACACTCACTGAATGGCGTTCTGTTACCGGGTAATTAACGAGATTCACCTTTTTATCAAAAAGCTGGCAAGCAATTGCCGGCTTTTTTTTATCTTTTCCCCCATGAAACAATTCATCCTACTCCCCATAGCCATCTTATCACTGGCTGCGACTTCATTTCTAATTGAACCCGACCCTATCCAGGAGAAATTAATTCTTAACCTGAAGCAATGGTTCCAGACATACCCACAAGAAAAGGTTTTCATACAAATGAACCGGCAGCAGTTTACGTCGGGTGAACAGATCTGGTTCAAAGGTTGGTGTACTTTTCAGCAAAAGCCAAGCTTCCTGAGCAGACTGGCGTATGTAGATGTGGTTGATGAACAGGGCAAAGTCGTTGATAAGTACATGTATCAAATGGATAGTCTGGGTTCCTGGTACGGACAAATTGATATTCCCCGAAAATGGAAATCGGGTAACTATACGCTTCGCGGTTATACGGCCTGGATGCTTAACCAGCCTGAGTATATTTTTCATCAACCATTTTTTATTTACGGAGAGAATGAAGTTTCAAGGGTGAAAACAGAGCTACCAAAAACTTTACAGGTAAAATTTTTTCCTGAGGGCGGACAATGGATTGCCGGGGTCGAGAACAGAATGGCATTTGTTATACTAGATGAAATGGGGCTTCCGGTTAATGTGCCACTGCTCATTAAAGATGCTACAGGAAAAATAGTAACAACTGCGCCTTCCATTCATCAGGGAATGGGTGTTTTCACGTTAACGCCAGAGCAGGAAGTGTATAAGGCTGAAATTCAGACTGCAGGTGGGGGTGCCTTCACCTATGCATTGCCGCCGGTTCAACCCGAGGGTATCCAATTGACCGTCATTAATAATAGTCCGGCCCGACTGTTTGTATCCGTACAACGTGGCAACAAGGGTGCGGAAAAAATACCCCGTGTCTTAGTCATGGCACATATGAGTGGAAAACTCGTGTATTCAACATTTCTCGATTTTGAAGAAGGACTAACAACAGCGCCGATTTTAAAAAAGAATTTACCACCGGGTATCATGCAAATAACGATTTTAGATACACTGGGTAATCCATTAGCCGAAAGACTGACATTCATTGAGAATTATGAGATTGTAAAGCCACAACTGATCATAGAAAAAAAACAGAATACCCGCAGGGCGGAAAATAGCTGGCAATTAAATTCAGATCTGCTAAATCCAGCCGCCATCAGTGTCATGATCAATGATGCTGCCATAGATAATAAGATGGGGGTGGAAAATTCGATTGCCAGTCACCTTCTACTCACTTCCGACATTAAAGGGTATGTGCAGGAACCCGGGTTTTATTTCCAGAATAAATCGCCGGAGACTTTACAAAAATTAGACCTGCTGATGATGGTACATGGCTGGAGAAAATTTACCTGGAAGCAAATACTGAACAATGAAGCTCCAACGCTGCGTTATCCAATAGAATCGAATCTGCAATTGAAGGGTAAGGTGACAAAATCTGACAGAACAGAAGTAATAAAAGATGGTAAAGTATCATTTATTATAAAAGGTGAAGATTCTACCACGTACCTGATTGATGCTATCTTAACCGATAAGGGAGAATTTCTGGTAGATTCAGTCCCTATCAGAAATAAGGCCACTGTATCTTACATGGCTACCAATAATAAAAAGGAGAATCTGGTGGCGGATGTTACATTTTATCCTTCTTTACTCGATACCTTAAAAGCAGTAGCCCTTCCCAGGCTCGTCAACTTAGATACCATGGTATTGGCCAACAGAAAGTCGCAATTGGCAAAATTATTATACAATCAACTGGCCATAGTAGATACATTTTCATCACAGGCTCGGTATCTGGGAAATGTAACCGTTACAACCAAAAAGTTGAGTCGGATTGATTCCATCCAACGACAATATGTTTCTAGTTTCTTTGAAATGAGTGACCAAACACTGGAAGTTATCAATGACCGGGGTTATATAAATATCTGGCAGTTTTTACAGCGTGAGATTCCGGGATTAGGCGTCAATCCTTTCGAACCCGGGGGCGTTCAAAACGTCGTTTTCAATCGTTTTTCGGGTATGGTACTGGGTAATATGAATGAAGATGGCAGTATGACGAGTGGTACAGATGATGGTGTGATGTTTTTTCTGAATGAAATTCCTGTTCCCATCGGTATCATTGACGCGTTGAACCCTGAGGAGGTTGCACTCGTTAAAGTATACAAAGGCACTCTTGCCTTCCCCTTTGGAGCGAATGCCGGCGCAATAGGCATTTATACGAAAAAAGGCAAAAGTGGCACTTCAAACAAAAAACAGTTTGTCAATTTTCAGAAGCAAGGCTATGCGGTTGTTCGGGAATTTTATCAGGTAGACTATCAAAAAACGCCTGATTTATATAAAGGCTTGATTGATAAACGAACGACGCTGTATTGGAATCCGCGCTTTCGTTTTGATAGCAGCGGCAAGGGGCAGATTCGTTTCTACAACAGTGATTTTTGCAGCGAATGGAAACTGGTTGTGCAAGGAATAGATAGCAAGGGAAGAATGATTTATACTGAGGAAATCGTCAAATAATAATGTATTAGTTACCCGACTATGATTCAAAAAAACCTGTAACTCCATCAAGAATTACAGGTAAATATTTGTGGAGAGTATCGTCCCGACTTGTCGTCCCGACTTGTCGTCCCGACTTGTCGTCCCGACTTGTCGTCCCGACTTGTCGGGAGACCTTCTTGACGTTACCGTCAGGACGCTCCAGCCAACTTTTTCCCCATAAAAAAACCTGTAACTCCATCAAGAATTACAGGTGAATATTTGTGGAGAGTATCGGGGTCGAACCGACGACCTCTTGCATGCCATGCAAGCGCTCTAGCCAACTGAGCTAACCCCCCAAGTGTGGGCAAAACTACTCGCTGAAAAGCGGATTTCAAAATTTAATTGGAGGGATTATTCCCAGATTTCATCCTTGCCAACCAGCCAATTTTTTACGGCTTCGGTAGTAACAGATTTAGGTCGCTCAATCGGGAAGCCCAGGGCCCTGTCCCAACATAGACTGGATAATACACCCAATGCACGGCTAACTGCAAACAGAACCGTATAAAATTCATATTCTACCAGACCATAATGAAC
Source organism: Sediminibacterium sp. (assembly GCA_040374385.1). Classification (GTDB taxonomy): domain Bacteria; phylum Bacteroidota; class Bacteroidia; order Chitinophagales; family Chitinophagaceae; genus Sediminibacterium. The sequence continues at coordinate 9,579 of JBEIUM010000028.1, forward strand.
CAATAATGCTCCGCTGTGGGCATCCACATTGGGCCATGGATTCTTAATCTTCCCGAGGGACTGTAAAATCGGTGGTACCGTCTCATAGATATTCCATACCGTATTCACCAATTTATCATCGGGCATGTGCTTCTTACCAAATTCCATCTGCGCCGTAAAACGAGGATCTGTTTTTCTTAATACAGCATGACCATAGCCCGGAACTACCTTTCCGGCAGATAAAGTATCCTGCACATATTTGGCTATCTGTTCTTTTGAAGGTGCACCCGTACCCAAACTCTCCTGCATCTCATAGATCCACTTGATCACTTCCTGGTTGGCTAGTCCATGCAGCGGACCTGCCAAACCATTCATGCCGGCGGCGTAACTGAGGTAGGGATCACTTAAAGCTGACCCTACCAAGTGAGTGGTATGGGCCGACACATTACCACCCTCATGGTCGGCATGAATCGTCATATACAAACGCATCAATTCCATGAAACTTTCATCCTCATAACCCATCATATGTGCCAGGTTACCGGCCCAGTCTAACAGTCCATCAGGATGAATATGCTCATTGTTTTTATACTTTCTACGATAAATGTAAGCGGCAATACGCGGCAGACGAGCAATGAGGTCCATGGCATCATCATATACATATCCCCAGTATTCCTTCTTATTGATACCCTTGGCATAAGCACGGGCAAAATTACTTTCTGTCTGCAATGCCATCACCCCCGTAACAAACATGGTCATTGGATGCGTATTGATGGGTAAGGCATCTATGGTAGCAAACACATGGTTGGGCACATGACTTCTTCTCATCCAAACATTGGTAATGTGCTGCACATCCTGCTCTGTTGGCAATTCACCAACCAGCATCAAGTAAAAAAGTCCCTCCGGCATAGGCTCGCCCCCGGGCTTAGCAGTTGGCAGTTTTGCCTGCAACTCAGGAATACTATACCCGCGGAAACGTATACCCTCCTGGGCATCCAAAAGACTTGTTTCTGTCACCAAACCGGTAATGCCGCGCATACCCTGGTAGATTTGTGACAAAGTCACTTCCCCGGCCTTTTTGTTACCATGTTCTTTGAGTAATTCCTTGATCTCGGTATTAGCAACGTCAGCCCTGGCCTTGAATCTTTCTTTAATGATGCCCATGATTTTTTCGTTTATTGGATGGGGAATGTTAGCAATGCGTATTAGCAATCAAAAATGATGCCGAACAAAGGTAGTCCAAGTTCATTTGCAGAGCAAAGAAGAGCGGCTTTGGGAACGTTAAAATCGTTTTAACAATTACTTGGGCGCCCGGCGGTACATATACCAGACAACCCCCAGAAATATGACATTGGGAATCCAGGCAGCCAGCAGAGGAGGTAAATTTCCCTTGGTGGAAAAGATGGTAGAGAAACGGTCTGCCACAATAAAAAGAGCTGCCAACATAAATCCGATGGCCAAATGAAAACCGCTGCCACCCCTCACTTTTCGACCCGCTACAATCGCTCCAATCAGCGTTAACAATATAACTGTTATGCTGGTGGCATCCCGCCGATATCGCTCCACCAGCAGTTCATTCAGTCCTTCCGACCCTCGCAATTTTTCCAGGGCTATAAAACGGTTCAATTCCGGCGTGGTCAGTCGCTCTTTGGTGTACTTATCTCGCCCCAAATCCTGGGGTGTAAAATTATAGGTCCGACTTTCATAATCCAGCAAAGTCACTTTTTCTCCCAAAGAACCAACCTTCCGGTTGAGTACAGATTCCAGCCGCCATTTTTTGGTAGCAGTATCCCACACAATACTCTCTGCCCGCATGTTTTCCTGCAGTCTGTTATTGACCATCCGATACATAAAAATGGGTCCGCCCCGCTTTACCAGCGTATCATAGCGCATAATACCTGCATAGGTAAAAGAATCGACACGAAAATAAATATGCGTATTCCCCCCTACCAGCGCATTGTAGCTAGAGTTGGCATCAATGTATTTCGATTCAAAACTGCTTCGAATTTTATTTGCTCGCGGAACTACGTACTGATTGGCGAACCAAAGAACCATCGCCAGGAATATACTTCCAACCCAGTAAGGCCGTAACCAACGCCAATAACTGGTACCACCCGCGATTATAGCTATGATCTCACTCTTCACTGCCATTTTTGAAGTGAAGTAGATCACCGAGATAAACACAAAGAGCGGGAATAACAGAGCAATAATATGCGGTACAAATCCAATGTAATATTCAAGAATAATTCTTTTTACCCCCAGTCGGGAACGCACCATTTCATCGGTCTTCTCACTTACGTCTACCACTACGGCTATAATGGTAAACAAGAGGATGGCAAAGAAGAAAGTGGACAGAAACTTCTTTAATATATACCAGTCGATCTTTTTAATGGTGCCTTACAAAGATAATGTAATGAGCGCGCCAATGGATAAAATCAAGGTCTGTGTGCGCTAAAGCCGCTGTTTGGTGACCTGAACCATTTCCTGCTTCCAGGCAGCAAATTCACCTGCCAGGATTTTATTCCGCGCCTCCCCTACCAGCCAGAGATAGAAAATGAGGTTTTGTAAACTAGCTAATTCCAACGCCAGCAATTCATCTGCCACAAATAGATGGCGTAGGTAGGCTTTGGTATAAGGTAATTGGCTTTCCTCCGGCAATCCGGGGTCGATGGACGAGAAATCATCCGCCCACTTCTTATTACGAATGTTAATGACCCCTTGCGTGGTGAACAACATACCATTTCTTCCATTGCGGGTAGGCATGACGCAGTCGAACATATCAACCCCCAGCGAGATACATTCCAACAAATTCCAGGGTGTGCCCACACCCATCAGATAGCGCGGTTTTTCTGCAGGAAGTATCTCACAACAAATGCCTGCAAACTCGTACATCATTTCTTCCGGCTCGCCAACACTAAGTCCGCCAATGGCATTTCCGGCTGCATTCAATGACGCTACATATTCACAGGAAGCCTTTCGCAAGTCCGGATAGGTTCCTCCCTGCACAATGGGAAATAAGTGCTGTGAGTGGCCATATAAGGGGGGATGAGCAGCCAGATAGTTCATGCACCTGCGCACCCACCGATGGGTCAACTCCATGCTGGTTCGGGCATAATCATATTCACTGGGGTAGGGCGGACATTCATCGAATGCCATAATGATATCGGCACCGATGCTCTGCTGAATACCCATCACCGACTCGGGCGAAAATAAGTGGCGGCTGCCGTCAATATGGGATTGAAAAACAACCCCTTCCTCGCTGATCTTCCTGTTGGCAGCCAGAGAAAAAACCTGATAACCCCCACTATCTGTCAATAAGGGCCGTTGCCAGTTCATAAAGCGGTGCAAACCACCTGCAGCTTCTAAAATGGCCGTACCCGGCCGAAGGTATAAATGATACGTATTACTCAATATGATGCGAGCCTTCACCAATGCTTCCAATTGCTGCTGGTTTACAGCTTTGACCGTACCCACCGTTCCAACCGGCATAAAAATAGGTGTGGGAATATCGCCGTGGTCAGTGCTCAGCAAGCCCGCGCGGGCTTTGGTTGACTGATCGGTCGCTGCAAGGGTAAAAGTCAAATCGGCCATACACAAAAATACAAGAAAGGAGCCGCTAAATGGAGCAATATTCTGCTGCTTAATTGTGATATGTGGTCACAGGATTGAGTCACGACCACTATTTTTGCTACATGATTCCCGAAATTGTCAGCCAAGTATTTTTTTATTCATTTTGTACTGTCACCCTCATTCAGCTATTTTATTATCTGGCATTTTTCAGCAGACTGGCTTTTTACCGCGAAAAACCTAAACAACAGAGCAATGACCAGGCCGTTTCAGTAATCATTTGTGCCAGAGATGAAGCTGAAAACCTGGCCAGAAATCTACCGGGTATATTGGTTCAAAATTATCCCTCTACACATGAACTGGTGATCGTTAATGACAATTCACTCGATGACGGCAGGTACGTGATCGATGAATTTAAAAAATCGTTCAAACACATCAATCATATTCTGCTGACGCAGGAAGCCAAGTTGATTACCGGAAAGAAATTCCCCCTCAGCATGGGTATCCGTTCCGCGAAATATGAAACCCTGCTGCTAACGGATGCGGATTGCATGCCGGCATCTGAATTTTGGATAGATAAAATGCAACGCGGATATGATGATCACACTGAGATCGTACTCGGCTACGGTCCCTATCATAAGCGACCTGGTTTGCTGAATAAACTCATTCGCTTTGAAACCTTTCATACAGCACTTCAATATTTATCCTATGCATTAGTAGGCATCCCCTATATGGGTGTGGGTCGAAACCTCAGCTATAAAAAAGAGCTTTTTCTAAAGAACAAAGGATTTTCCTCCATCAATTTTATACCTAGCGGAGATGATGATCTCTTCATCAATCAGGTGGCAAATAAAAAAAATACCGCCATCATGATAGACCCTGATACATTCACCTACAGCGAGGCACGAAAAAAATGGAGCGAATGGATGGTACAAAAATACCGCCATTATACTACCAGCCGATATTATAAGCCTTTACATCAGTTTCTTTTGGGCCTCTACTCTACTTCGCTTTTTCTGTATTATCCTTTGCTCATACTCGCGGCTATTTTCTTCGATTGGAAAATTACCCTCGCCCTATTTAGCAGCCGTTTTCTGTTGCAGGCAGTTGTGTACTATAGAACCATGAAAAAACTAAAAGAACAAGACCTCTGGCCCTGGTTTCTGTTATTAGATGCCTGGACCTTTTTTTATTACATTTTTACCCTGCCGGCTATATGGAAAGCTCCCCGGAAAAACTGGAATTAATCGAACGATACTTCAGTGATTTTACCACGGTACAAATAGAACAGTTCCGGCAGCTGGAAGCGTTGTATAAAGAATGGAATGCAAAAATAAATGTGATCTCCAGAAAGGATATTGACCACCTCTATCTGCATCATGTACTTCACTCCCTCAGTATAGCCGCCATTGCCGATTTTCAACCGGGTACCAAAGTGCTGGATGCCGGCTGTGGAGGCGGCTTCCCCGGCGTTCCACTTGCAATTTTTTTTCCTGAAGTCAACTTCCTGCTGGCCGACAGCATCGGAAAAAAATTAAAAGTGGTGGAGGAAGTCTGTGCAGCAACAGGTATTAAAAATATCAAGACTGCACATACCCGTGTTGAGGAGCTGAAAAAGAATCATTTTCATTTTGCAGTATCGCGTGCTGTGGCCCCGCTGAAAGAACTCTGGAGATGGTGTTCACCACTTATCAAAAAACGCCTACCCGCTGATCCGGAGAATCCATTACAACATGGACTCATCTGCCTGAAAGGCGGTGACCTGACTGTGGAAATTGCTGAGAGTGGACTGAGACCCCGTATGATGCCAATCAGCGGAATTTTTCCGGAACCTTACTTTGAAGAAAAGTATATTTTACACGTAACAAAATAAAAAAAGCGGGAAGATGGTGCACCTTCCCGCTTCCTTATAACTGCCTGCTGATTAATCAGGAACAGTCAGGCGATTGTTGACCCGATTCACATCAGCCAGTCGGCTGGAAGGATCAATTTCAATGGATTTTATGTCTTTCATGGTACGAGTTATTTCCATAGCATACTCCGGGTGTGTCCAACGCCAGGCTTCGTGTTGAACGACAGTAATCTTTCCCTCTGCCGGCTTAGCACCATACATCAGGTTCAATGGTATATTATGCAGTTCCTGTGAGCCATCTTTATAAGTAATGAGCACATCTACCGGCATTGGCATTTTTCCTACGCGTCGAATGGTTACCAAGGTTTTGCCATCTTTAAGATTAATATCGCCCAATGCATAGTCTATTGTCTTCGTACTATTGATCCAGTATTCCTTGTACCAATCGAGTTCTAAACCACTTACCCGCTCAGCTACCCTGATAAAATCATTCGGATTGGGGTGCTTAAATCGCCAGGTATTATAGTAAGCGATTAGAATTTTATTCAGCACACTATCTGAAACGATATAACCCAACTGCGCCAGGAATACGGCACCCTTGGAATAAGAGGCCACCGAATAAGCATAATTGGTATTATAATGGTCGGAATGGGTAGAAGCAGGTTCCTCATAACCACTGCGAGCCAGGGCAAAATAGCCCCGGTAAGAATTATTATAAAAAAAGCCTGTTTGCCGGCGCATTTCAGCCATAACGCGGGTGGTCGCATAATCGGTAAAACCTTCATCCATCCAGGGATACAATGATTCATTGGTACCCATCATCATTTGAAACCAACTGTGCATCCACTCATGTATGCCCGTGCCAATACTGGCAGATTTGATGAGGGTAGCCATAGGATACTCCATACCCCCATCTCCACCCTGTATGAATGTATATGTTTTATAAGGATAGTCACCGAAAGAGCGCGCTATGATAGGATAGGCAGATACCATACTATCAGCAAGTCGCTGCCAGTTTGCCTCCAGAGAATCTACCTGCTTATACACAAACCGCAGTAGCGGACCATTCGACAGTGATCGGGTGATGAGTTTATAGGTGGGATCGGCAGCCCAAACAAAATCATGCACTTTGTAAGCTTGCCATTTCCAGGTGATTTTATCGCCTGCTGGTGGCTTGGCGGCCTCAGCTCCTGGATAGCCAAAACCGGTTTCCTGGGGATTTAATAAATCACCCCCTGCAGTAACGAGGTAAGTTTTATCTAAGGTAATCTGTACATCAAAATCGCCCCAAACCCCATAAAACTCTCGGGCGATGTAGGGATTTGCATGCCAACCCTGGTAATCATATTCCGCCAGTTTAGGATACCACTGACTCATACTATAGCGAATACCCTCTTTGTTATCACGACCACTGCGCCGGATCTGCAAAGGTACCTGTGCTTCAAATTGAAGATCGATATTGACCTTTGTCCGGGGTAATATCGGCTTGGTGAGCACCACTTCCAGAATCGTCTCGTGTTCTTTCAATTGCTGACGTACCCCATTGATGCTGAGCTGACCAACTCGCTGATACCCGATTTCAGCTGGTGACAGCTTGCTTATTCTATCTTTCACTCGCTCATCCCAATCAAGTCCGTCACTATTTCTGTTAGACTCAAATAATTTATTTTTTCCCAATTCCTGGCTACGCACATCCATACTACTACCGGGTTGGAATGCATTCCAGTACGTATGGAAGAACAACCGATATAATGTGTCGGGGGATTGATTAAAGTATTCAATTTTTGAGTTGCCCGAGATAATATTGGTTTTTACATCCAGGTCAACTTTCATGTTATATCGAATTCGCTGTTGCCATCGATCTGGCTGTGCCTGTAAAACAAGGGTTCCAAAAACACCCAACAACACCCAACTCATTTTTTTCCTTTCCATAAAAAAAGTATTAGACTTAAAATTTGAACTAAAATACAACAAACTAAAGGGTTCTCACGCTTCTTCGTCAGATAGGTCTTCGTGGTCGGTAGAACGGTCTTTCTCCGTTTTTCCCGCTACCACCAGAACAATCTCACCCCTGGGCGGATGCTGACTAAAATGATCGAATAGCTCTTTCAATGTTCCCCGACGCGTTTCCTCGAACATTTTGGTCAATTCTCTGCTGACGCTGGCTAAACGGGTTTCACCCATGTACTCACCCAGTTCTCGTAGTGTTTTTACTAAGCGCAAAGGACTTTCATAAAATATCATTGTGCGGGATTCAACTGCCAGCTTTTTCATGGCCGTTTGGCGGCCCTTTTTCAGGGGCAGAAATCCTTCAAATATAAAACTATGCGCGGGCAATCCACTGTTTACAAGCGCGGGCACGAAGGCTGTGGCGCCCGGCAAGCAAATTACTTCAACCTGATGTTGGATGCAGGCGCGAACCAAAAGGAAGCCGGGGTCGGATATACCGGGGGTGCCGGCATCTGTAATCAATGCCATTTTTTTACCCGCCTGTAACTGCTCTACCAAATGAGCTGTGACTTTATGTTCGTTGTGCTGATGATATGCCGTCAAAGGCTGCTGAATTTGATAATGGTCTAACAGCTTACGTGAGGTACGGGTGTCTTCACATAGAATCAAATCTACCTCCTTTAGCACCTCCAATGCCCGAAGGGTAATATCTTTTAGATTGCCAAGGGGTGTGGGTACCAGGTATAACAACAGGCTTACATTTAGTGTGAAGTAACTCAGTCGGCGAGTGAGACCTCAAAAAATTCCATTACCGGATTGGCCAGTAATTGCTGGGCTGCCTGACGGGCCAATGATAATGCAGCCGTCTCATCAGGCGCATCTACCGAGAGGGTGATGTGCTTCCCTACCCTTACATCTTGAATACCACTGATATTCAGTTGGTGTAATCCATTCATCACCGCTTTTCCTTGCGGATCGAGTAAATCTTTCAGGGGCATTACTTTGATCTGAACCTGGTAGGTCATGGCGTCAATTTTTTATGAAGCAAAGATACAATCAGATAAGCTACCCACCCAATGGTGATTCCGAGCCATCCCAGGAGCAAGCAACTACTGATGGTAACCAGTAGAATAATGACAACGTATCTAATCAATAAACGATTCGATGATCCGCCTGAAAATTTGAATGCTAACAGTGGCCATCGGCTGACCATCAGGAAGGAACAAAGGAGAATGATTGCATACCAGCACCATGGATTTCGGAGTAAATCAATTTGCCAGGCAGACGCTGAAAACCAATAAACAAGCGGGAAGGAGGCTATCAATATGCCGGCTGCTGGTATGGGTAGTCCGACAAAATGTGAAGTTGTAGGCGTGTCTGTATTGAATCTGGCCAGCCGGTAAGCACCCGCCAGGGGCAATAAAAAAGCCGGGTAAAGCCAAAATTCAGCAATGTCTATTCCATCCGGCTGTGATGCGTACGCATATCTTAGAAACTGATAGGCAATCATGCCGGGCGCCACTCCAAAGCTCACCACATCAGATAGCGAATCGAGCTGTGCACCCAAAGCCGATGTGGCTTTTAACCAACGGGCCACCCAACCGTCCAGGAAATCGACTATCGCAGCACCAAAAATACAGCAGGAGGCCCAGGTGATGCTTTCGGGTAATTGAACCAGGTTCTCGCCATACTCATTGGAGGAAACCGTTAAGCCCGGTTGGAGGATAAAAACCAATGCCTGGCAGCCCAATAATAAATTCAATAAGGTAAATAAATTCGGAATTTGTTTCATGCCAGATCAAATATGATTTTCTTACTTTTTGTTTCGCATGTATCTTTCAATTTCATCGACCGTAATAGGAATATTTTTCATCAGGTCGACATGTCCATTTTTAGTAATCCAGACATTATTTTCAATGCGAATACCCATCTTTTCTTCCTCGATATAAATACCGGGTTCTACCGTAAACAACATTCCTTCCCGTATGGGCTCTGTTCTTGTTCCGAGGTCATGTACATCCAACCCCAGGTGATGAGAAATACCATGGTAGAGATATTTTCTGTACAGGGGCTGTTCTGGATCCTGGTTCTTTACATCTGATGCACGGAGTAATCCTATTTTGACAAATGTGCGGGTTGCTTCTTTACCAACCTTATCGGTATAATCGACAATGGTGATGCCGGGCTTCAATAATGATTTAGCGTAATTATGTAAATGGAGACAAGCATTATACACTTCTTTTTGTCGTGCCGTGAATTTTCCATTTACGGGAACTGTGCGCGTCAGATCGGCGCAATAATTGGCGTATTCCGCTCCGAAGTCCATCAAAATGAGCTCGCCGGACTTACAAACTGCATTGTTACTAATGTAGTGGAGGGTGCGGGCATTGTCGCCGGATGCGATGATGCTGTGATAAGCTGGGCCGGTGGCTTTATTCCGTAAAAATTCATGCCAGATCTCGGCTTCTATTTCGTATTCATGCACACCGGGGCGAATAAATTGAAGTAATCTTTTAAAAGTCATCCCCGTTATATC
>JBEIUM010000165.1:0-5997 GCA_040374385.1 Sediminibacterium sp.
ACACCAACCAAAAGAAATTTGGTCTCAGAAAGCCATACAACTTCGTCAATCCATCGTGAACTCGTTCCAAAGAAAATCCTATTCCAGTATTTTGTTTTTAAGTTACACAACATTATTGCTTGGTCTATGTCAGGAATTGCCTTATAATAACTTCCTTTGTTTTCTAGGTTTAATTGATAACTATAGATATCAATAAATTTTATACTGTCCGCCGAGTATGTAATTATATTTTTGTAGATAGACAAGAATTCATTTAATGATTTAAAATCTTGATCATAATTATTGTCAAATTGTAAAGTGTCAATAAGCGTAAAGTCTGACAAACTGAAATCGCTAAAACTTTTAGTCCATAGCTTCAACTCTTTATCAAAATATTTTTCATACTGTAGAAGATTTTTTTGTTGCGCAAAAGCACTTTGTCCGAAAAGAAATAAATTAAGAACTATAAAGAGTTTCATATTAAACTAAAATAGTGTATTACAAAAACATAAAAAAATGATTGTTTTGAATAACACCAAGTACCAAACGGCACATCTAATTGTAACCCCAAAATTCCTTTACATCTAAAAGTGTACTATTCCCTCCCCCTTACTATAGCACTCGAATCATACAGTTTACTACCGGCGAGAAATTTACCAGCAATACCTGTTACTTCCATCAGTCGCAATCTATTTGCCATTCCTCCGGTTTTTCCCGAACTTCATACACCGCCAACAACATCATTATGAAGCGAACGCCTACACTGCTTACAATCAGTCTGATGCTGATTTACTTGCTGCCCTCTACCCTGTCATTTTCACAAGCCAGTCGGTCAAATGACTATGCTGCACTGGTTTGGCTGTTCAAAGAGTGGAGGACTTTTGAAAATCCGCCCCTGAGAAAAGGTGCACCGGATTATACCGCCGCAACCTTTTCTAAAAGATTGCCGGCATTCAAAAAATTACAGTCGAGATTACAGAACATTGATACCACTGGCTGGCGTACCGAACAAAAAGTCGATTGGATGCTGGTATGGGCAGAAATGAATGGCTACGATTTTAACCACCGAATATTACAACCCTGGACCAGAGATCCGGCCTTTTATAAAACCATCTGGACCGAACGCAGTGACGTTCCGGCACATGAAGGTCCCACCCATCATGCCATCATCGATACCTGGAAATACACGTTTCCACTTTCCCCCGCAGATAAAAATAAACTCATTGAACAACTCAAAGTAATTGAACCCCTTCATGAACAAGCGAAGCTGAACCTGACAGGAAATGCAAAAGAATTGTGGGTGGCAGGTATCAGGGACATCCAATCTCAAATAAATGATTTAAAGGAATTGCTGGATAAGCCGGGAGTGAATGAAGACCCAATACTATCGAAAGAAATAAATCAATCCATTGCTTCAACAGAAAAGCTCGTACAATGGCTGGAAGCTGCCGCTACCAAGAAAACAGGCCCCTCCGGTATCGGAAAAGAAAATTATACCTGGTATGCCAAAAACGTTCACCTCGTTCCATTGTCATGGGAAGATCAAGTGATACTGTTGAAAAGAGAACTGGCACGAGCCTGGTCCTCGCTGAAACTAGAGGAACACCGCAACAGAAAATTACCATTGTTGTCTGAGGCGAATACTGCCGTTCAATATGATTCTTTGAATGAAAGATCGGTGAGAAGTCTTATTCAATTCCTCGATCAGCAACAGCTGTTGACCATGAAAAAATATTATGAACCCGCCCTGAGGGCACATCAGGGAAGTTTTATTCCAAAAGAGAAAAGGAATTTTTTTACCATCACAATGCATTACGATCCCCGTCCCTTGTTCTCCCATTTTTATCATTGGTTTGAATTGGCGCAAATGGATCTTGAACCACATACCTCCGAAATTCGTCGCGGGCCATTGCTGTACAATATTTTCGATTCGCGGAATGAAGGCATGGCAACGGCAGTAGAGGAAATTTTTATGAACGCCGGACTATACGATGATAATCCACGGGTTAGAGAGATGGTTTATATTTTAATTGCCCAACGCGCGGCCCGTGGATTAGGTTCACTCTATGCCCATGCTAATGAAATGACCATGGAGGAAGCGGGGAAAGTTCATGCTGACTATACGCCGCGTGGCTGGATGAAAACCGAAAAAGATTTATTGAAATTTGAACAGCAGCTCTACATGCGTCAGCCGGGCTATGGCACCAGCTATATCACAGGAAAATACCTCCTGGATGAGGCCATGACAGAATATGCCAGGAAAATGGAATTGTCAGGTCAACCATTTACCATCAGGAACTTTATGGACCGGATGAACCAAATTGGCTCCGTGCCCACCGCTTTGGCTGCCTGGGAACTAACCGGCACCAATGGAATTGTAAAAAATGAGAATAACAAACAATAAAAAATTAGATCATGTACGCTAAATATTTTTTTCTATCCCTTATCAGCATTTTTTGTTGCGTCGTGATCAGTGCCCAACAAAAATATTTCATCACGGCGGACCGACTTTTTGATGGCGAATCCATACATGCCGATTGGGCCCTGTTAGTGGAAGGCAATAAAATAGTGGCTGTGGGACCAAAGCAAAGCATCAAAGTAACAGAGGGAACCATCAGCTTTAATTATGGTAACGCCACAGTGATGCCCGGTATGATCGAAGGCCATTCGCACCTCCTGCTGTACCCCTACAACATCACGGACTGGGATACGCAGGTATTGAAAGAAACAGATGCCTATCGTACGATTCGGGCTACGGTTCATGCTAAAAATACCCTACTCGCAGGGTTCACCACCGCCAGAGATCTGGGCACTGAAGGAGCAGGTTACTCAGATGTTTCTTTAAAAAAAGCCATCAATGATGGAATCATTATTGGTCCGCGTTTACTGGTAGCTGGAAGGGCTATCGTGTCAACGGGTTCCTATGGACCAAAGGGATATGATACCGATCAACAGATCATGCTGGGTGCAGAACCTGCTGATGGCAATGACCTGATAAGGGTAGTCCGAGATCAGATTGGTAAGGGCGCCGATTTCATTAAGATATATGCTGATTATCGGTGGGGCATGAATGGGGAGGACCGGCCCTCTTTTACACTGGATGAATTGAAACTCATCAATGAAGTTACCCGCAGCAGCGGGAGGGTGATGGTATGTCATGCCAAATCTAAAGAAGCCATCAAGCGGGCAGTGCTGGCTGGTGCTGAAACGATTGAACATGGTGATTTCATAGACGTGGAAACAGGTAAGCTGATGAAAGAACACAACGTCACCTTCATACCTACCATCTCTGCGGTGGATGCCATTTCCCAGTACCGTGGTTGGAAGAAAGGCGTTACAGAGCCACCGGCAAACGTGATCAATAAAAGGAAAAGTTTCAAAGAGGCCATCGCCTCAGGCGTTACCATTGGCATGGGTGGAGATGTGGGCGTTTTCCCGCATGGGGAAAATGCTTCAGAAATGGAATTAATGGTGGAATACGGTTTGCCCGTGATGGATGCATTGAAGGCAGCTACCAGCATCAATGCAAGGGCCTTTCACCTGGATGATAAACTGGGCTCTTTAAAGCAAGGCTTCCTCGCAGATGTGGTAGTTGTTTCAGGCGATCCCAGTAAAAATATATCGGATGTAAAGAAGGTGAAATTCGTGATGAAAGACGGGGTGGTGTATAGGAAAGACTAAGCATCTATAAGTCGAACCCCTTGATTTTCTGATGATGAAATACTCATCGCATTTTAGTAGTAGTATATGTTGAGAGGAGAGCTGGTTGAAAAGTAAAAGTGCAATCTAGCAATTGCATGGCCCTTTTTTGTTTATTCTTTGGTGGGTTGAAGCGGCCCATAAAAATAAGCAGCCGTAGCTCCGCCATCTATTAAAATATCTGTTCCAGTAATAAAAGCGCCCTTTTCCGAAAGCAATAATTCAGCAACCGTAGCAACTTCATCTGCTGTACCTGGACGACGAGCAGGTGATTGAGCAAACATGTTTTTATAAAACGCTCCCCGGGTACCATTTAACTCATCAAGTGCAAGTGGCGTCATGATTATACCGGGTGAAATAGAATTGATTCTTGCACCCCGCTCGCCCCACTTAACCGCTTCAGCCATTACCCTTTTTACATTGGAACGCTTCGCTATTTGATAAGCATGCAGCGTATCTTTTATGTTTTCAGGCTTTAGCAAATCCAGATGCAATAAATCATCGGTAGCTGTGGTTGCAAATAATAAGCAGTATCGAAGGCAGGGTAAATATTATAAAGAATCCCGATAATATTTATCGGGATTCTTTAAGTGCCATCTTAATTAAAAATGGTCAAGCAACTATTCTACCGTTTCAGTTTTTATGGCTGGATATTGTAAAGTATGCTTTTGTAATATTGATATTTTCGATTTTTTTCAACTGTCGCATATTGAGAATAACAACCATTAATATCACCCGACCAACCCCAATTACAATAAAATTGTGTAAATTAAAAATTCCAAACCATTGGCCAATACCATTAAAAATTAAACCCCCATTCTACCATCCATATATGTCCAGAACCCTTATTCCATTCAAATCCAAAAAACGACTTGGACTCATTGTATCCATTTAGTAAAACGGGGCGGCCGCTTTCGATTTCCATTGAAATACGTGGCCAACTATAATTACCGGGTGTTAAAGCATCACAGCTACTATATCCAAAATGTGTTAAAAAAACATAAGGAACAGTCTCTCGAACATCTTCAGTATAAGAGAAATCTGGTCCATAATTAACCAATGTTTTTGAATTTCCAAGATCGCTGGTACCAATATCACTCATTAATCGTGCAATTTCGTCTGTGGGCCTACCTGGAAACATATTAGGTATATCCCATGCATAATTAGTGGGCCACTTCCAGTAATACATTAACTGTGCCATCGCCGTCGGTACACAGCCAGTGGGAGCATGTGAACATTCATTACCTGGAGGACAAAATTTATTATAATCACAGCCCTGGCCCCAGGTTGTTCCAATTAATGGTCCAATCCTTGTAACAACAGGCTCCGGTATCCAAATATTGAGGTAAATGTCAATGTTTGGTGCCGTATTATCAGGCCATTGAATTTCTGACATCAATTTTTGTAAATACGCATCCTTGGTGAGATCTGGCATCTGTAAATCCTTTTCTAAATATTTCCACGCACAAATAGAAATGATAGAATGACGATTTCTCCATACGTTCGATCGAGCAGAATCAATATAATCTTCATTTGAAGTTATCCAATCCCGAAGCCCGGAAGGTGAACCAGGTCCAGCAGAAAAAGAACCACTTTTATTATGAGCCAAAATAGGCGTATGATTTTTTTCCGCAGCAAGCACCACAAAACCAGCCTGATTGGCTGCATTGAAAACATACATATACGGAATACCATTTCTTTGAATGACTTCCTTCGATGCAATGGTGACCGTTTTCAACGAGTCAATGCTGTGCTTTTGTAAATAAGCCTTGGCAATTTGTGAAGCAACAGAAAATGAAAGAATGTTTGCTGGTTGACTGACCTCAGTTGGAGATACGTCCAACTTTTTTTGACAGGAAACTATCGTTAGTAGCAACGATAGAAAAAGAAAATTTTTTAACTTTTTCATACTCCTAATTTTTAATGGGTTATCAATCAATGAAGTTAATCATGGAGACTACACCAGACAATTGCGGAAAACCGTAAATTATTTGATCAGAGGCCTTGTAACTAATTGATAATCAATAAACAAATAGGTCATATTTTTATAATATAATCATCAGGTAAAAAATACCTGTACATACATCAATACACATAGCCTAACATCAAGGAACATGAGAAGTACACCCTAATTGCTTCTAATGATGATGGAAGATGGTTATAATACAGCCACTTATAACTATCCCAACATCTTACTTAATCTGACATTCTCCATCATCAAGTTATAGCTGCATTTTTCATTTATAAGGAGATATAGTAAGGAAGAAGCCCGCTATTAGTATCCCTCATTCTATGTCCATCAAATCATTAGATGTATTG
>JBEIUM010000216.1:0-4638 GCA_040374385.1 Sediminibacterium sp.
ACCACTGTTAAGAATAACATCGAAGGTTTACCAACCCCCATCAATACCGGTGGAGTTAGTGGTCAGGGTCTGACAGGTGCATTCGCACAGACCCTTACAAACGGCGCTCCGATCTTCTCTTGGTCAGTTCCTGTATTCCAGGGCTTCGATGGTAATGGTAACGCTCGTTATGCAAATGGTGCTGCTAACCAACTGGTTGGAACAGCTTTGCCTAACTTCTTTGCTGGTTTGACCAACAACTTTACTTATGGTAACTGGAACCTGAGCATTTTCGCAAATGCTGTAACCGGATTCTATGTGTACAACAATACGGCCAATGCGTTGTTCTTAAAAGGAAGCTTGCGCAACGGACGTAACGTAACCAGAGAAGTAGGTAACGGTCCTGAGAATCCTTTCAACCCCGGTTCTGTTTCAACCAGATTCCTGGAGAAAGGTGACTTCATCCGCATTGCGAACATTAACCTGAGTTATGCTGTTAATCTTAAGAAGACAAATGTTATCAAGTCGCTTACGCTCTTCGCTTCTGGACAGAACCTGGCATTGTTCACCAAGTATAGTGGAATAGACCCCGAAGTGAACGTCGATAAAAGTATTAATAGAACGCAGTCGAGAGGGTTCGATTACACCCAGTATCCGAGACCCAGAGTATTCACCTTCGGTGCAAACATTGGCTTCTAATTTAGAATTCAAAAAACTGTAAATATGAAAACAAATATGAAAAAATACCTCTTACTGGCTCTTGCTGCCGGCGTTGTTGGATTCAGCGCTTGTAGCAAGCTGGAACCCGAGCTGGGAGGCCCTAACTCAATAGCTCCGCCCACTACAAGCGGTGCTCCGACGCCCCCTTCTATCGCGGCTGTATATGAGCAATTGAATTCATTGGTAGGTCAGTACGGTTATCAGGCCATGCAGGAACACTCAACCGATGAGTTGATGGGACCTACCCGTGGTACTGACTGGGATGACTTTGGAACTTGGCGCCGTTTGCACCTGCACACTTGGGCCGGTGACCACAACCAGATCAACGACGTATGGAATGGTCTGAATGGTGCTTTATTCCAAACTACCCTGGTGGCTGAATCAGCATCTGGTCTGACAAAAGCTGAAGGTCAGTTCCTCCGTGGTTTCTTCCGCTTCTTGACTTGTGATCTTTATGGACAAGTTCAGAGCCGTCCTGCTACAGCAGTTGCTTCTGCAATTCCTAATGTAATCTCCAGAGCAAATGTGATCGATAGCATTATCGCCGAAGTTGAAACAGCTATGACTACATTGCCTGCTTTCAATAAGGATAATCGTGCACAAGCTACGAAAGAAGCTGCCTGGGCATTATTAGCAAAAGCTTACCTGAATAAAGCTGTTTACAAAGCAGATCCTACAAAGCCAGAAGGTCCTTATACCTTCAGCGCTGCTGACATGAACAAGGTAATTCAGTATTGCGATCAGATCATGGCTAACTCAATGCTGTCACTGGATAGCTACTGGGATAATTTCAGATGGGATAATGGTACAACATCTACTGAGAACATCTTTGTTCGTAAGAACGGCGGAGATGCTCGTGCAGGAAATGGTACCAACAACGTGTGGGCTACCTGCATGGGCTGGCATTATAACCAACGCCCTTCCGGATGGAATGGTTTCACTACCCTGTCCGATTTCTACGATAGTTTCGAAGATACTGATAAGCGTAAGAAAGATACAATCGCAGGTTACACCAATATAGTTGGACCAGTTGCCGGTTTCCTCGTAGGTCAGGCATACGGTCCTGTAAGCCGCAGCAATCCTAAACAACCAGGTAACATCGGAGACCCAATCGGACCACTGTTCGATCGTGCCGGTAACCCACTAATTTTTACTCGTAACGCTAGTATCTTCTTCAATGGTGAGTCAAGCGGTATCCGCATAAATAAATTCCTGCTCGATCCTAACTCTATCAATGATGGTGGTTGGGGTAGCGGAAACGAATTCCCCTTCTTCCGCGAAGCTGATATCATGCTGATGAAAGCTGAAGCTATCCTCCGTGGTGGTACTGCAACCGGTGGACAGACTGCACGTGATTTGGTTAATGCTGTTCGCGCAGCAAGAGGTGCATCTCCGCTTACTACAGTTACTTTACCTGTTTTGTTAGCTGAAAGAGGTCGTGAGCTGTACATCGAAGGCTGGAGAAGAAATGACATGATCCGTTTCGGTGTATTCAACAGCCCTGTGCAGGAAAGACCAAACCGGTCTGAAGGTTACAAGGTGGTTTATCCGATCCCGACCATCTCTCTCTCTTCTAATCCTAATCTGAAGCAAAACTTCGGTTATTAATAGATTCTCATCTTGAGTTAGAAAAGGCTGCCCAAAAGGCGGCCTTTTTTAACATAGGGGCATAGGAACTTTGCCATCATTTAGTCAACTTTGCAGCAACACAGATTTATGCATTTTCAAGTACGCTATTTTCTTGTTACCCTGGTCTTATTAGTTGCCTGCAAGCAGACGAACCGAACCGAATCGCGCTATGCTTTAGTCAATGATTCCCAAATTCAATTTGAAAACAATATCCAGGAAACCAAGGAATTCAATGTTTTCAAGTACCGTAATTTTTATAACGGTGGGGGTGTAGCTACCGGTGATATCAATAATGATGGGCTCGCCGATGTTTTTTTCACAGCCAACCAAGGTAGCAACAAATTATACTTGAATAAGGGCCAGCTGCAGTTTGAAGATATCTCTGTAAAAGCCGGCTTTAAGGATAAGCCACAATGGAGTACCGGTGTTGTTTTTGTAGACATTAACCACGATGGTTGGCTTGATATATATGTGTGCAATGCAGGTAATATGATGGAGCCGGAGCTGCGTAAAAACCAGCTTTTCATTAATAACCACAACCTCACATTTACCGATAGCGCTGCCGCCTACGGTCTGGCAGATGATGGTTATACCACCCATGCCTCCTTCTTTGATTATGATCTCGACGGCGACCTAGATTGTTTTATCGTGAATAATAGTCCGATACCCGTTAACACCCTCAACTATGCCAATACCCGTCAAATTCCTGCCAGTCAGGCTAATGTGGCGGACTTTTTGAAAGGGGGTGGCGATCACCTGTATCGAAACGATGGAGGTAAATTCATAGAAGTTACCCATCAATCGGGTATCTATGGCAGTATCATCAGCTTTGGTTTGGGTGTGACTGTCGGAGATGTTAATAGCGACGGCTGGCCGGATATTTATGTATCCAACGATTTTTTTGAAAAAGATTATCTCTATATCAACCAGCGAAACGGAACATTTAAGGATGAATTGGAGCAAAGAATACAGCACGTTAGTCTCTCCTCGATGGGTGCTGATATTCAAGACATCAACAATGATGGCCATCCGGACATATTTACCAATTATATGTTACCCGGTGACGATTATCGCCTAAAAACAAATACATCTTTCGAGGGCTATGATGTATTTCTACTTAAACAGCAACAGGGATTTTATAATCAGTTTACCCAAAATGCCTTACAAGTAAATGACGGAACAGGGCATTTCATGGAAACCGGATTTTTCAGCGGCGTGGCCGCCAGCGACTGGAGCTGGGGTGCCCTTATATTAGATGGCGACAACGATGGTCTCTCTGATATTTTGGTTTGCAATGGTATTTATCGCGACGTGACCGATCAGGATTTTATTGATTTTTTTGCCAATGACGTGGTACGCCAGATGGTTGTTACCGGGAAAAAGGAAGAAGTAAATACTGTTATCAATAAAATGCCTTCGGTTCCGGTTTCAAATAAATTTTTCCGCAATAGTGGCAACCTGAAGTTTACCGATACCGGTAATGATTGGGGCCTGGAAATGCCCGGCTTTTCCAATGGTGCTGCTTATGCCGACTTAGACAACGACGGCGACTTAGACCTGGTGATCAGCAATGTAAACCAGCCTGCCATGGTTTACCGGAATACCACCAGTGAAAAAAAGAACGCACATTTTATCTCTTTCCTGCTGAACTATCAAGCACCGAACACCTTCGCCATTGGCGCACAAATAAAAGTGTATTGTGGAACACAAGTAATCAGCCGCGAAGTATTGCCCGCACGCGGATTTCAATCTTCTGTTGAATACAAACAAACCATCGGTATTGGCAACTGCCGTCCTGATTCTGTGCTGGTGATTTGGCCTGATAAAACCCGCTCAATCATAAACGCTCCTAATGCCGACACGCTCTATAAGATTCAGTATGCAAACGAAGTAAAAGTAGCACCACAGTCCCCAACCCCATCGGCAAAGCCCATTTTTCAGTCCGTTGCTGTCGACATGATCTCTCATGAAGAAGATGACTATGTAGATTTTTATTATGAGCGGAACATACCCTTTATGTTATCACGTGTAGGACCCTGCTATGCCTTAGGCGACGTAAATGGCGATGGCATGGACGACTTATATGTTGGGGGAAGTCGCAAGATTGCCGGTCAATTATATATGCAGACGGCATCCGGCTTCCGTCGCCAGACTGTGCCTGACTTTACCAAGTTCCATTTCAGTGATATCAACGCTGCAGTATTTATAGATGCTGATAAGGATGGCGACCTTGATCTGTACACAGGCGGGGGCGGTAATTTTGCCACTTCGGCTTCACATGCTTTCCAACATTTATTGTTCCTCAATGAC
>JBEIUM010000122.1:0-7464 GCA_040374385.1 Sediminibacterium sp.
CACCAAAGAGCAAGCGGGGAATGAATCGGGGCAACTGAAAGGCAAGCAGAACGGGACGAAAACTTAAATAGATGTGTTCCAGTTGTTGGGCCGCATTCCATTGATGAGGTTGTGCCCGATTTAGCTGTTCACCATTCAATTGGCCAATCAAATGAATAAATGATGCATGATTATTTCGGAGGCTTGTTGTAATTTCAGGTGAAGTCATAAAAACAATTGAACGGTGAGCGACTTATCCGAAATTAAAAATTTTGGACCATATATGGTCAAAATAATGCACGAGATCGGGATTTTTACAAAAGAAGATCTTATGAATGCCGATTACCGGCAAATCAAGACCGCTCTAATTAACAAAGGAATTCAGCCACACTTGAATATTTTCTATTCCATCGAGATGGGCTTGCAAGACCGGTCTTGGAGCGATATCTCACAGCAAGAAAAGCAAGAAATGCAAGCAATACTAAAATGATTGCTGAGAAGTGCACGCTGGTTTACGAAAAAGTGAACTAAGCAGCGTTCGTCATCCCCTCTTCCTTGTATCAATAATATACTGAATCTTCCAATTTCCTCCCAGATTCACCAGACAAAAAACATTCACGCCGCTGTGGCTAAAATTGCCATTATAAATAAACCGATAGGGCGTCCATACAATCGCCAGCGGTCCGTCAATCTTTATCGTCTCGATTACCACCTGCTCATCCAATACTCCGGGTTTATTCTTTCCGATTGAAGAAACAAATCGGCTCACCGCATCGGTCTTTACCACCGAATTGCCTGACTTGTCAGTAGCAATGGTTTGCATGGTGCAGTCCGGACTAAACACACTTGCCACGGCTGCTGAGTCTGCCTGGCGCATGCCGTCGAAAAGAGCGGTAATCAAATGGCGAATCTCCATTTCTGCATTTTGTGCTTGAAGAAGATGCGGACTACCCATTGTCAAGAGTAGGAATAAAAAAATGTTTTTCAGTTGCATAGATAATACGAATGGTTGATTAATTAGAACTGCGTTGTAATGAAATGTCAGATAAAGATAGAGAAACTCTATCGGCATTAACTGATCCAGCTAAAAATTTGATTGAGTAAAAGTAGCATACGCGTTTGCTTTTCGCTTCTGAAAATCGTATCTTCATTATCAGCCCTTCACTCATCAATACACTTTTCAAATGAATCGGTTCCTTCTCCTCCTCTTAACTGTTGTAGTTATACTGCCTTCGTTTTCCTGCCAAGAAAAAAGCACAAAAGTGAGCAGCATTTATTTCAATGGCCGCATCTATACCGGCAATGATGCACAACCCTTTGCAGAAGCCATGGCGCTACGTGACAATAAGATCATCGCAGTGGGCACTTCTGAAGAAATAAAAAAACTTGCCGGACCTTCGACAGATACTTTCAACCTGCAAGGAAAACTGGTAACGCCCGGCTTCAATGATGCCCATATCCACTTCCTGCGTGGGGCAATGGAAATGCAAACGGCCGATTTAAATCGGTGCAAAACACCGAAGGATGCAGCAGACACTGTGCTTGCTTTTGCACAACGGCATCCCGAAGCAGCCTGGGTGACCGGTTCGGGCTGGCAATACACCATTTTCCCCGACAGCAAACCAACCAAAGAAATATTAGATGCCATACTGCCCGACCGTCCTGTCTTTCTCTATGCCTATGACGGACATAGTGCGTGGGTCAATTCAAAAGCACTCGCGTTGGCGGGAATCGACAAAAACACACCCTACACCGGCTTTGGTTCTATTGTCAAAAATGAGAAGGGAGAACCCACGGGCATGCTGAGTGAAGGAGCCATGCAGCTGGTAAGAAAACTGATGCCGCCAGCCAGCAGAGAAAATAAACTTAAGGCGCTGGAAGCAGGACTGGCCTATGCCGCTTCTCTGGGCATCACCAGTATGCAGAATGCCAGCGGAACGATTGAAGAGCTGGAGCTCTATGAGGATTTACTACGACGGGAGAAACTCACCACCCGCTATGCTGCCGCTTTTAGCGCCAACAGTAAAACAACAGAGGAAGACATCAAACGATTTACCGCCCTCAAAAAAAAGTTCAGCGACAACGCTATGTTGCGCGCAGATGCCATCAAATTCGTTCTCGATGGTGTAATAGAATCACATACTGCTGTCATGATCAACGATTACAGCGATGCAGGAGAGAAAGGCAGAACCGCCAATGGCAACTTTGCATTACCGCTGAAAGATTACCAAAGGCTGGCATTGGTATTTGATAAAGCCGGCTTTCGGTTGTTTACCCATGCCATTGGTGACAGATCCGTGCGCGAAGCCCTTAATGTATATGAGCAAACTGAGAAGCAAAATGGCACTGTCAACAGCAGGCACCGGATTGAACACATCGAGCAATGCAATCCTGCAGATATAGCAAGGTTTCAGCAGTTGCATGTATTGCCTTCCATGCAACCGATTCATGCCGATCCGGCTACCGTTGCTGTGTGGTCTAAAGCCGTAGGCCAGGAAAGACTGCCTTACTCATTTGGCTGGCAATCGATGCTGCAATCTAAAGCGAACCTTGTTTTTGGTAGTGACTGGCCCGCCTGTATCAATCTCGACCCCATACATGGACTGCATGTTGCTGTCAATCGGCAAAGTCCGAACGGCGTGCCACCGGGAGGATGGATTCCTGAGCAAAAAGTCAGCATCAAAGATGCGCTGACAGCCTACACGATGGGTGGTGCTTACAGCAACTATGAGGAGAATAGTAAAGGCAAATTACAACCAGGTTATTATGCTGACTTTGTCGTTTTATCAAAAGACCTATTCACAATCGACCCCTCCGAGATTCATACGACCAAAGTGTTACTCACCGTAGTAGATGGAAAAGTAGTTTATAAGCGAAAAGAATAATAACGCCGTCGATTCTGCTCATCTAATAAATGCACTTCTATCCATACCGCTCGTTGCTATCCGATAGTGCCATAATCTGCTGTATAGATAGATCTATTTTAAAGTCCTGTAGATTTTAATGAGACCGTCATTTTCACTGGCGACTACAATCAGGCTTTGTTTGATCGGACTCTTCGATGCGGGTATGAACAATATGCCTTCGGGTGCATCGCCGGTTTTATACATCTCTACAAAAATCGGGGCAGTGGGGTTGGTGATATCATAGATGGCAAAAGCATCTGCGCGCTCCAGTCCGACAACTGCAATCATCCGGCTGCCCACTCTTCCTCCTGTTATGGCTTCGGGCTCTGTTCCCTTATCATCACTTCGCCCATCATCATATGCTTGAAGCTCTGCTGCTTTTTTATCTAACTCATTTCTGCTATCATAAACCTGTGCGCCAGTTTGACCATTCCATACGCTGAAAGAACGGGAGCCCAGGGAGTAAAGTGCATCAAAATCGCCGTCGTTATCAATATCACCCAGCGTTGTTGTCACATTCAGTCGGCCCAATCTTGCGTCAGCCTTTAATGCAGCTGCATTGGGGAAGCGGGTTGGATCGAAAACATACGCACTCGAACCCGCTCTGCGCATTTCCGTAAATCCGGTATATTCTCTGGCATCTCCTTCGTTGGCTGTGAATAAATAAGGGATACCATTAAAGGTATATTGAGCGATGGCATCCGGCTGGTACATACCAAATACATTTTCATAGGGTACCGCAAATTCAATTCTTCCATCACGGTCGCTGAGATCAGATATGTTCTGCTGGAGACCGTAATTTTTGAATCCCAAAGGGATAATTCGTTTGAGGGTGCCCGCAACAATGTCTAACTCGGCAATAGCATTGTTTTCCTGCAGGGTAATCCATGCGGTTTTCGAGTCATCCGAAACAGTGATGTATTCGGGCTCAATGTCACGGGTAAAATTTCTGCCCGGACCGTAAATTCTGAATCCACCGGCAGTCAAAGAGGCCAGCTGGTTTTCAAAAGCACTAAAATTGATGGTTCTTACAGAGTAATCCGACACTTTAATGATAGATATGGTGCCCTCCGGATCTACGGTATACGCATCATTAGGTTCTCCTTCATTCGCAGTAAGTATGTATTGTCCATCTTTGGTGAATGTGACCATATCGGGCAGTGCGCCTACTGTTATCACTTTAATTTCCTCGAATGTGCGTGTATTGAAAACAGCCACTTTCCCATTTTCCTGCTTATTGACAGACTCAATGGCAGCAGCCAACTTCCCATCATAAACATCGACACTGTTCACAAATCCACCATACGCTGCCAGGGAGATAGCAAAGAAACGCGAAGCCCTGGACGGATCTGAAAGGTCAATCACATCAATTTTATTTACAGAGCCGTTGTTCACGGCAAACAGGCGCTGGGTAGCCGGGTCATACGCTGTAATTTCTGCGGATCCGACTCCGCCCAAATTAATAGAACATATTTCTTGGTACGAGGCAATATCTTCTACTACCTCGCTATCTTTCACCTCAGCGTTTTTGTCTTCTTTTTTACAACTCAGTGCCAGCAGCAGGCAGGCAACCATCCATACTTTTTTCATCCTTCTATATTTTGCGCGAAGGACCATTGTTTGTGTTACTGGAAGATTACCTGAAGATTAAAGGATTATTAAATCTTTTAATTGAGTGGCTATTACTCCATGCGACAAAAAACGAATGTGTCGTCCATGATTGCCTGTAAAAAAATCCATATTATAGGTGGCGAGTGAATTTAACTCAAAGAAAGGATTATGTTTTTCTGCTCATTACTAATACAATATGTATACCTTCCTGATATAAGCTTTAATTAAGTTGTATTTGGTAAACATTATATCGTGTAATTATACGCCCGCTTACACCTGTCCAAAATCACTTCAATTAAAATGCTTTAGCATTACCTCAGGAAAATCAAGCTCTTCGCAACATCCGATCAATCGAATATTTCCCGGGACCGGCCAACAGTACGCTCAGGTACATCAGCAGGTAAATATATGCAGACTCCTTGTCACCAAAAGGATCATCGCCGTGCACGATAAAGATGATCACCAGCATACAGATGATCAGGGGAATCAAAGCAAACCGGGTAAACAATCCGATCACGACAAAAATGGTACAAAACAGTTCAGCAAAAACGGTAAGTCCCTTAGAAGCTACCGGACCTACATGAAAAGGATCGGGAAAGTCAGCCACCCCATCGGAAAAATCAGTGTACTTACCCCAACCATGCAACAACATAAAAGCACAGGCAATGCGCAGGAGCAGAAGGGCCAGATCAGCTGACCAGGGCTGAGCAGATGAAAAATTTCGGAAGGTATTTTTGATGAAAGGAGCGTTCGACATGCTTTTAATTTTTTATCAAAATACTAACTGCCGTGATAAAATCAATCTCAGCCCCCCGACATTCATGTAATTCAACATTCCTTTAACGAATGGGTAATGAGGTGCCCATCCTCCTTATAAATAAAAAAGAGCCATGCCCGGTTTTACCCATGCATGGCTCCTCTTTCAATACAATTCGAAATGAATATTACTTAGGTAATACCACCGTATCAATCACGTGTACCAAACCATTTTCTGCTTTCAGATCTGTTGCTACTACTGTTGCAACACCACCATTCTCATCAGTCAGAATTACTTTTCCGTCTTTTATAGAAGCCGTTAATGTGCCACCGCTTACCGTTTTTACTGCTGCCTTTCCACCACCATCAGTAATTGCTTTTACAACTGCTGCTGCATCGAGGTTTCCAGCCACTACGTGATAGGTTAACACCTTCGTTAAAGTTGATTTGTTCTCAGGCTTTAAAAGGGTTTCAACGGTACCTGCGGGCAGCTTGCCAAAAGCGGCATTTACCGGAGCAAATACGGTGAAGGGTCCTGCGGACTGGAGCGTTTCCACGAGTCCGGCTGCTTTTACAGCGGCTACCAAAGTTGAATGGTCTTTAGAACCTACTGCGATGTCTACCACTGTTTTTTGAGCAGTTGCAGATGTGAATGCGCTTGTAATGGCAATTGCTGCCATTGCGAAGAATTTCATTTTCATATATTAGTTTGTTTCCAACACTAACCAGCCAAATCCAATTATGCTCGGTATCTAGATTAATTTAACTGAATTTTCATCAACCCGTCTCTTGCAGAAATTAATTTCACAATACGATTCCTTCCAATCTGCTTGTCAGTCACATAAAAGACTTGGTTCTGTAAGTACTCGAGGGGCGCTTTTTTAATATGCACCCCCGATGGTGTGCGGGGTTTCCCAAATTCACCTTTTAGAAGCATCAAAATGTATCAGAGAATGAATAGCGCTTTCATTTACCAGTTTTTGCATGAGTTGTAATTTACCTTCTTTCTCTTGAAAAGGATGTTTCCTGAATAGAGCTGCATAGTTTTCCTGTAATACATTTTCTAACTCCTCAATTTTGGTCTCCGCTACAGATTCAATATCCCGCAAATAGCCGCTATTGAACTGCAGCCGAAGAGGGTCAACCTTCCCTGCCTGAACAAATCCCCTGGTCTTTGTTGCACATCGACAGGGATTTGATTGGTTGACCAACCCACACTTTTGTTGCATGAACCGGAAAAGATCTTTACGTGCTCGCGATAATTTTTGCCGATAGTTGTCTTTGCTGATTTCGAGCATCTCTGCTCCAATCGTGTGATTGACATTAAAAATTTCACTCAGAATAAAAATGAGCCGCTGTTCGCGATCGAGGCACAACAACATGCCATGCATACAGGTCAGCTTGGTTTCTTCAATGGCAGTCTTCCATTCCAGTTCTTCCATCGCTGAAAGCGGATCATCTGGAATGTTATCTAAACTATTCCCGGCTTCCTCAAAAGAAACGGTTGCGAGTTCGCGACCATACCTTTTCATTTCCAAAAAATGATTGAACGTTATCCGGTACAACCAGGTACGAAAATTACTTTCCTGCTTGAACTGAGATAGCTTGGTAATAACCTTGATGAGCACCTCCTGGGTAATATCTTCCGCATCATTCACATCGGCAACCATTTTCAAAGCAATGTTGTAGATAAAATTCCTGTGCCTGGCCAAAAGCGCTTCCAATGAGGCCATTGAACCTTCCAATGCAGCAATGATCAACTCTGTATCAGATTTGTCCCGATAATGGATTGACAGGGGATTTTCCATAGTACAAGTTTTTTCCAAAGACGCAAGCGAACAAAGCTCAATCCGATTAGGGCCGTTTTTTTACCTCATACACCAACATCAAAGCTCCAAAGATAACAGGCATAGGCACCATCATCCACTCTTTAAACTGAACGTGTACCAGTACAGCGGCGGGCATGATGCCTATCAACACCAAAGATGCAATTCTTTCCAGCCGCGTAAAAAGTGCAATACCAGCGATCAATTCAACAACCGCAACAGCTATTCTCCATTCATCACTTAGGTGCCAGCGCTGGAAATTGTCTACCGCCATTTGCATTCCCACTAATTTGTGCATTGCAGAAAAGATGAAAAAAACGCCCATTATCTTTCCTTATAGATTGATTTTCTTGCTTTCCATTTTCTGAATTATTTCTGATAAGATA
>JBEIUM010000183.1:0-5566 GCA_040374385.1 Sediminibacterium sp.
CCACGATAAAATGAAAATGAAAATCATGCCAATCAATGCATTGATCATACCCCAGGTCATGATATCTATTCTCTCTCGGGGGAGGTTATCTTTGTAGTAGGGATAGAATTTATAAATGACCGGAATTACCCCCAGGGCACCAAATGCCAGAATATTCTGTGCATAGTCAAAGAATATTCTGGTGAGTCCAAATTCTTCCAATGAAAAGGGACCCGACTCTAACATATACAGCCACATGTTCAGGGCACCCACGCCAAAGCCCAAGTAAACCAATAGGCTGGATACGATGGTTTGTTTGCGAATGTTTCCCATGATGGCTGTTTCTGTAGAAGATAGATGCTGTTAACGCTTCATGACGGCTGATGCCGGCTGCATGCGTGTGGTACAATAATACATTTTTTCAATTTCCTCCAGCAAAGGAATGTTTAGTTTGTCTTTGAATGTTATCTGCTGCCACCGGCCTGCTTTGGCAAGCAGTTGCACTGATTCGGTCGGTGTATTCACCCATACAGGTAAGTCAAATCCTTCGAGACAATTTTCCCAGCGATAGTACAAGGTCAGACCATCTGCTGATAAAGCATAGGTAAATTGGGGTATCTGGGTCGTAGTGAGGTATTGCCGGAAAATATTTTGAACCGACCAGCCGGTGAAGCGAGTAGTAACCCGCTCAATATCTGCATAGTCTACCTGCGCGTGATAAAAAACTTTATTCAGTTCACGTAGGTATGCCCTGAAAAGTGAATCATTGTTCATCGCATGGCGGATGCTATGTATCATATTGGCTGTTTTTGGATACATGTCACCGCTCCCTTCTTTGTTTACACCGTAATAGCCAATAATCGGTATTTTATTTTCAATGTTCTGTCGAATGCCATAGTTGTATTCATTGCCTGCCTGTTTTCCAAAGAGATATTCTGTGTACAAAGTTTCTGTATAGGTAGTATAACCCTCGTGTATCCACATATCCGCAATGTCATTGCTGGTGATGTTATTGGCAAACCATTCATGGCCACTTTCATGCACGATGATGTAATCCCATTTAGTTCCCCAGCCACTTTGGCTGAGGTCAAAGCCCAAATAACCATTCATGAATTTATTTCCATAGGCAATGGCACTTTGATGCTCCATGCCGAGGTGCGGTGATTCAACCAGTTTATAACCATCTTCATAAAAAGGGTAGGGGCCCATCCAGTATTCAAAAGCACGCAGCATGGATTTCACCTGTACGAATTGTTTTTTAGCCTGCTCTACATGATCTTCCAATACCCAATAGGAAAGGTCCAGTTTGCCTTTTTCACCTACCAGTGTATCGGTGAATAAACTGTATTTGCCTATGTAAGGAATCAGGTTATAATTGTTGATGGGATTTTTTACTTCCCAGGTGTACGATTTCAGTCCCGGTTGCATCACTTGCTCCCGAATCAGTCGGCCATTCGCAATGCCGGTTAAATTTTGAGGAACAACCATGGTGAGGGTGGCACCCTGATCAGGTTCATCACTTTGATGGTCTTTGCAGGGATACCATACACTGGCACCGAGACCCTGGCAGGCAACCGTAATCCATGGATTTCCCATTTCATCACGGGCCCAGATCCAGCCACCATCCCAGGGGGGGCGAACCGCGATGACAGGTTTTCCACTGAAAAATAAGGTGATGCTACTTTCTTTTAGGTTTTTAGGGAATGAAGGAAAGCTGACAATGGCAATATTGCCACTTCGGGTGAAAGGAAGAACGCTTCCTTTTTCGTAGTTCCAAACAATGCTGTCGATTTGCATGGGTTGCTGCAAGTCTATCTGCATTTCTGCTGTGGGCTTTTCTATGGAAAAGGTGATACGATTATTCCCAATGATGGTTTTACGCGCAAGATCGGGCTGAACTACTATGTCATAGCGCAGCACATTCCACCAGGTTCGGCGGGGGTTTAGGCTTCCCCGCAGGGTATCGGCCTCCGTAAACTTCTCTTTTTTTTCCATCAGCTGGGCGCTGGAAGAGAGGGAGGATAAGGTTCCCATGACCAGCAGGAATAAAATGTATTTCATACCTTAAAAATACATCAACCCTTGCTAAATAAATATAAAAACAACAATGAAAGCTAAAAAGGAGACGAAGCTGCTTTATTGTTTGCGTAGCTTGTCTTTGAATACCTTCTCGAATTTCTCCAGTTTGGGCGCAATCACATATCTGCAATAGCCCTGATAGGGGTTATTGTTATAATAATTCTGGTGATAGTTTTCAGCAGGATAATAATTTTTGAAAGGTTCAACCAGGGTCACGATGGGTTTATCCCAGGCACCGCTTTTATCAAGTGCGGCTTTATATTGTTCAGCCTTTAGCTTTTGTGCATCATTGATGTAATAAATGACACTCCTGTATTGAGGTCCCGCATCATTGCCTTGTCGGTCCATCGTGGTGGGGTCATGGGTTTTCCAAAATACTTCCAGTAACTCGTCAAAACTGATTTCTGCAGGGTTATAGATGATACGGGCCAATTCAACGTGCCCGGTATTCTTATCACATACCTGCTCATAAGTGGGGTTTTCTACCCAACCACCACCGTAACCACTTTCAACGGCATAAACACCCTTGAGGCGTTGAAAAAAGGCTTCAGTACACCAAAAGCATCCTTCACCAAAGTAAGCAGTATCGGTTTTCACGCCCGCAGGAGGGGTTAAAGAAGACATAGGGGTCATTTTTTCAGGTTCGGCAGACTGCGCACAGGAAAACAGGCAGCAGGTGAATGAAAAGGTAAGAAGTTTCCTGAACATAATGGACAGCTTTGGTATTATAACAAGCGGACTGTCTTTTGGTTCTATGTTCGGCGATTTGTATCTGCCCGGATTTTCCTCTTTCTCTCTGGGTAAGCCGCCGGCCAAATATTACCTTTGCCAACCGAGATAAACGTTTAAGATGCGCGGCTACCCCGAAACTGCTTTTACACAGTTGGAATTCGATAAGATATCGGAATTGCTGACCAACTATACCCGCACACAGCCTGCACGGGAAAGGGCAGCACAACTGCGCATACATACCAAAAAGGAATTCATCATACGGGAATTAAGACAGGCGCATGAATTTTTA
Source organism: Sediminibacterium sp. (assembly GCA_040374385.1). Classification (GTDB taxonomy): domain Bacteria; phylum Bacteroidota; class Bacteroidia; order Chitinophagales; family Chitinophagaceae; genus Sediminibacterium. The sequence continues at coordinate 3,080 of JBEIUM010000183.1, forward strand.
TTGATTTTGCAGCAGCAGCAATATTTTCCCGGCGAATTCACGGCTCCTCTTCATGCAGAATTGAAGTTGTTGGGCATACCGGGGGCAGTTTTGGTGGCGGAACAATGGTTACTCATCCTCAGGTTGTGTGAGAGCCTACAGCAGATCTTTCGGTGGATGGACCAGGAACGGCGGCAAGCATTTCCCGGATTAGCGGAGGTACTCGAGGGAAGTTATGATGAGAAAAAGATTCCTGAGGCGATACAACAGGTGATTGATGATACGGGTGCTGTTAAGGACACGGCTTCCCCCGACCTGCAGCGCATTCGGCAGCAACTATATAAAAAGCGACAGGAGTTGCGACGAATTTTTGAACGGGTGGTCGGCAAATTACAGAAAGCAGGCTTCAGTGCCGATATTGCTGAAAGTTTCAGCAATGGCAGGAGGGTAGTGGCCGTTTTCTCCGAGCACAAAAGAATGGTCAAAGGTATTTACCATGGTGAAAGTGACAGCCGAAAAACAGCTTTCATAGAGCCGGAGGAGACCATTGAACTGAACAATGATTTATATGCACTTGAGAATGAAGAGCGCCAGGAGATTCATCGGATTTTTCGTGCATTGACGGCAACATTATCTGTGTTCGCACCTTTATTGCGGGAATACTACAGAATCAATGCAGACTATGATTTTATCAGGGCCAAGGCAAGACTGGCGATGGACATGGATGCGCACATGCCGGTGATTACCGACAAGGCCCAGATGAAATTGATCCTGGCGCATCATCCACTGTTGTTGTTGTACAATCGGGCTGCCGGAAAAAAAACCATACCACTTAATATCACTTTACACGACGATCAGCGGATTTTAGTGATCAGCGGACCCAATGCTGGTGGCAAAACCGTTACCATGAAAACGGCAGGTCTGCTGCAACTCATGGTTCAGAGCGGATTACTGGTACCCGTACATCCCGATAGCGAAATGGGCATCTTCCGGCAATTGTTCATTCACATGGGCGACACCCAAAACCTGGCTTTTGAATTAAGTACCTATTCCAGCCATTTGCTGCACATGAAACACTTCATGGAAAATGCCAATGGGAAGACCTTATTTTTTATCGATGAACTGGGTAGTGGCAGTGATCCCAGCCTGGGAGGAGCTTTCGCGGAAGTCATTTTGGAAGAGTTATCACATAAGCATGCATTGGGAATTGTTACTACACATTATCTCAACCTGAAAGTGATGGCCAATCATACCCGGGGCGTTGTGAATGCTGCCATGTTATTTGATGAAGCGAATCTTCAGCCGCTCTACCAGCTGGTAATTGGAAAGCCCGGCAGTTCCTACACATTTGCGATTGCTGAACGCATTGGTTTACCCAAACACCTGATTGGCAAAGCCCGCAAACTGGTCGATGAAAATCATTTCAGTTTAGATAAGTTACTGAACAGAACAGAGCGAGACCTCCAGGTAGTTCAAAAGGAGCGGGTGGAATTACAAAAATTACTCAAGGAAAATGCTGCTTTGAAAAAACAGATGGAAGCAACCCTGCAGCAGGAGAAGCATCGCCAGGATATGGAGCGACTGCGGGAGCAAAATAAGATGAATGTTACACAGTTGGCCTACCTCAAGGATATGGAACGGAAGTTGAAGCAGGTGGTCACTGATTATAAAAAGACAGAGAATAAGCAGGAAGTAATTCGAAACCTAAAAGACCTCTTATTCGGGAAAAAAGAGTCGGTGGCTGTTAAGAAAATGGTTGGTAAGGTAAATAAGTCATTTCGTGAGTTGCCTAATCAGCCGATAGAAGTAGGTATGCTGGTAAAACTCACGCGCAATCACCAGGTTGGAACTGTAAAAGAAGTGCGGGGCAAGCGTGCCATTGTATTGATAGGTCAGTTACCTATGAATGTAAACCTCACTGATCTCGTTTCTGTTGAGAAAATCGCAGAGGCAGAGCCGGGTAAGTAGCACAGTATTCACCTTTTGTCCTTTATAACATTTTAATAACAAGCGATCTCGAAGTCGTGCTCTATTTTGGATAAATAAATTTAACAATATGAAAATGCTTCGGTCCATTCTTTTGGGATTAGCAGCTATTGTGTCGGTGATGCCGGCTGCTGCCCAGTTCCAAGCCAATCAACCTTTGCCGCTGGATCCAAAGGTGAAAGTAGGAAAGCTACCCAATGGCTTGACCTATTACATTCAGAAAAATGCTTTACCGGCCAAAAAGGTACAGTTAAGGCTGGTGATCAATGCCGGGTCTGTGCTGGAAACACCCGACCAGCAGGGGTTGGCGCATTTTATGGAACATATGAATTTCAATGGTTCCAAGCATTTTCCTAAAAATGAGTTGGTGAGTTATCTGCAATCCATCGGAGTTGAGTTTGGCGCTGATCTCAATGCCTACACTTCTTTCGATGAGACGGTATACATTCTCCCCATACCTACTGATGATTCAATTAAATTGGAGAAGGGCTTTACTATTTTAGAAGATTGGGCTTTCAATGC
>JBEIUM010000079.1:0-10400 GCA_040374385.1 Sediminibacterium sp.
CCTCAGCTGGAAATTGATTTTGCAGGTGGCAGTTGATTTAACAGCAGTTTTACGCGCAACACCCTGATTGGCTCGAATACTCACAGCCGATTCAGCTTTTTTGCTTGTTTTTTTGGGAGATTTCTTTTTTATGTCGGAAGAATGCTGCTGCTTCATAGAAAATCACAAACAATCGGCTACGATAGGGAACAGAATAATTTAGACCGCTAATGTAATGAATTACTGCCAATTATGAGTCATTTCTGGTATGTATTGATAATCATATCGGCACCTTTCTCTGCAATCATAATGGTTGGCGCATTTGTGTTACCGGAAACAATGGTAGGCATGATGGAGGCATCTATCACACGAAGGCCTTCCAGACCCCTGACACATAAGGTTTCGTCAACAACTGCCATTTCATCCTGTCCCATTTTACAAGTACCAACGGGGTGGTACAATGTTTCGAGGGTTTTTCTGATATGGGACATTAGAAAAGCATCATCGAATTGTGCCGGTAGAGAAATGCCATTCAAGGTGACATGGTTCATGGAGGGGGTCGATGCAATCTGAATGGCTTTTTTCAAAGCCTTGAGCATTAATGCTCGGTCTTCCGGTTCCTGTAAGATATTCGGTTGTATCAGTGGAGCATCTTCTGGACTGGCAGATTGTAAACCGACATATCCGCGGCTTTTTGGATGAAGTATGATGGAAAGTATGCTCCATCCATCTGTCCGAGGTATGGTATTGATATCGTATAGGTCAGACGAATAATCCGGATGCAGTCCGAAAGGTGCGAAGTGAAACTGGATATCCGGTCTTTTTAGGGAAGGATCTGATGCGTAGAAAGCATTGGCCTCCAGTGGACTTGTTGACAGCGGACCCTTTTTGGTCAACAGATACTGGATCAAGGCTTTGATTTGATTCAGTGGTTTCAGATCAGAATTACTGGAGGGAACACTGGAAGCGCAGGAAACGCCTGACCAAAAATGATCTTGCAGGTTTTTTCCAACGCCCGGTAATGGGTGAACACAATCGATACCATGTTGACTTAGTTCATCGGGATGGCCAATGCCCGAAAGCAGCAATAGCTGTGGAGATTGGAAGGCACCGGCAGAAAGAATGACCTCCCTGCGAGACCGAATGATGATGGCATCTTCACCTGATACTTTTACTTCGATTCCAACGGCTTTTTTTCCTTCCACTATTATTTTACTTACCAGTGCCTGACTCAATACGGTAAGATTTTTTCTATGCAAAATCGGCTTTAGGAATGCAGCAGCTGTGCTGTGCCGACGATTATTTTTAATCGTAAATTGAAGCATACTCGCCCCCAGTTGCTGAGCACCATTGTAATCACTTACTTCAGGAATGCCAGCTTCCGTGCAGCCTTTTACAAATGTGCGGGCCAGTGGTTGTGCACGATTGGCGAAAGTGACATTCAGTTCACCCTTTTTACCATGAAAGGGAGCACCATATTGTTCATTGTTTTCCGAACGAATGAAATAGGGTAACACCTCATCATACGACCAACCTTTATTTCCCAGGGATGCCCACTCATCATAATCTTCTTTGTTCCCCCGAACATATGCCATGGCATTGGTAGAACTACTTCCACCCCAGGTTTTTCCTCTCGGTAAATACAGTTGCCGATTATCTACCTGCTCCTGCGGTACCGTTTGAAAGCCCCAATCAACAGAAGTACGGTTGAGCATTGAATATCCGCCCGGTATACTTATCAGCGGGAAAGTATCTTTTTTACCTGCCTCCACCAATAAAACAGACACTTCAGGGTTGGCAGATAAACGATTGGCCAATACGCAACCCGCCGAGCCCGCTCCAACAATAATGTAGTCAAATGTCATACTGAAATTTACAATTTTTTTTCCATTTGACTAAAAGTGGGCAGCACTGCCTACTGATATTTTTGTGGTATCCATATCTACGACTTATTTTGCAGCATGTCACAACAGCAACGATTGCTCATATATACCGATGGAGCTTCCAGAGGGAATCCGGGTCCCGGCGGCTATGGTATCGTATTGATCTGGGGTGAAGTAAAAAAAGAATTATCAGCGGGTTATCGTTTGACCACGAATAACAGAATGGAGCTGCTGGCTGTGATCAAAGCACTCGAATCATTGAATAGAACAGGCTTACATATTACAATTTACACGGATAGTAAATACATTGTTGACAGCGTTCAAAAAGGGTGGTTAAAAACCTGGATCGCGACCGATTTCAAGGGAGGAAAAAAGAATAAGGATCTGTGGTTACTATATAATTCCTTGGCAACACAACATCATATCCGATTCCAATGGGTAAAGGGACATGCCTCCAATGCCTTAAACAACCGGTGCGATGAATTGGCTACCCGAGCGGCTGATGGTCACCAACTGCTGACAGATCATATCTATGAAAGGGAACAGGGTAAATAGTACTTGCCCGCAAAGAACAATAACTAATTATCGCTGAGGGATGGAAGTGTTTTCCTGTTGTGCAGCAATCAGGTAATAAGCTCCGAACAAAATAGCAGAGAAAACGGCAGTACTCAGCAGGCTATTTTGATAAAAAGGAATACCATCTATCATGGTTTGAATCCAGCCCATGAATGTTTTTGGGTGATGATATCCGCCTCCACCCATCCAAACAGAAGTATTACTCAGTAAGAAGAAAGTAGTAGGTGCTGCGATGGAAGCGCCCAGAATGCGATAGGGTTTATCAGGATGTATGAAGAATCCAAAAACTGTTACGCTGCAGAACAAGAGGTAATTGAACCATTGACCGCTATAGAAACCCGGCATCTCAAACATACCTGCTTTATACAGCAGTTGGTATATACAATCTGATATGAACAAAGACAGCAGTGGAAAAACAAATGCCCAGCCCTTGCGATTCATAAACAGCGCCCCACTGAAGAGAGCGATGGCCCATTGGGGCGCAAAACCGTAAGGTCTGCCAGGAATGACACGATAAAGTGTTGCTGCCGCCAGCATGAGCAAGAAAGCAGCAATCATTGTTTTACTTAGACGCATGGGATTGTTTGAAAAGATAAACAAAATTACCGGAAAAAATCAATGCGAACAATTAATGTGGAAAAGCACCTCCATCAGGGCACAAATGCCCTAAACAAAGCCGACGGACCGGTCGCAGTCATCTCATAGTTGGTTTCGGGTAGAATGTAAAGGGCTTCACCGCGTGCATACCAGTTTTCGCCATTCACGCAGACAGATCCATCTGTAATAATGAGTATTTCGGGTGAACTGCTGCTATGCCTGTATGTTTTGTCTGCATCCAGTGCGATATATCCCAGGGAGAAGTCATCTACCGGGGCGCTGTATATCTGTTCGCCTGCATCAGTTACCACACCTGTTTTTATCTGTGGGATAGTAGTTTCAAAACGCGTCAATCGAATTAATTCAGGTACGTCAATGTGTTTGGGTGTTAATCCGGCCCTTAATACATTGTCGCTGTTACTCATCAATTCTACACACTGACCTTCCATATAGGCATGCGGTTGACCTGCACCCTGAAAAAGAGATTCCATGGGCGATAAATGAACAATGTTCATGATATAGATAGAGAAAAGGGCTTTATCGATGTGAACAGGGTCAGTATCAGTCGAAAACAATTTGGCCACCCACCAACCGGGCTCCTGTTTGGTCAATTGATTTTCCTTTTTCTTTCTGATTTCACGCTTCACTAAATTCGAAAGCCAATGCCGGGCATCTTCATCCGACATTTCCATCACAAACTGATAGATGGAAGCCAAACCTTCCTTTAGATACAAGGGTTTCAGCATATTAAATTCAGGAACATCTTCCAGTTGACGAATAATTTGCTCCGGGGATTTAAATCCATGTAATAACCAAAAATCACTTAAAGCAACCAACATTTCGGGCTTATGGTTTCGGTCTTTGTAATTCCGGTGGGGAGCATCCAGGGGAATACCGGCTTTTTCTTCCCGATCAAAACCCACAGCGGCTTCTGTCAATGTTGGGTGTACCTGTATCGATAGAATATTGGCTACATCTAATATTTTCAGGAGATAAGGAAGCGAAGCAAATTTTTTTTCCACCCCTTCCCCTAAAAATGGATGGGGGTTTTTCTGAATAGCATCCCTGAGCAAAACTGAACCCTCATGCGTCAAAATCTTGGATGATGAACGGGGATGTGCCCCTAACCAATATTCGGCATAGGGCTGTATGCCCTCCGTTTCTTTTCCCAGGAAGGCAGGCAAAAAATGATGTCCGCCCCAATCATACTGCATCAGTGTGCCTTGTAAAGAGAAAATTCGTTGCATGTATCAGTATTAATACCAGTAAAAAATACGAGACAATCAATCTTGCACCGCTACTACTTTCACATAAAAAATGAACAGTAACAAAGATACGGGAAACAAGGGGGAAGAATTGGCAGCCCAGGCACTGGAAGAACGCGGATTTAACATACTGGAAAGAAACTGGCAGTTCCGTCATTGGGAAGTTGATATCATAGCTTCCCGGGAGAATCGACTACATTTTATTGAGGTAAAAACCCGGAAGAACAAGACCTATGGGTTTCCGGAGGAAAGCATCACGCGGGATAAAATGAAAAGCCTGAAAAATGCTGCAGAAGCTTATCAGGAACAACATCCTGCATGGAAATACATTCAGTTTGATGTAGTTGCCATTTGCCTTTCAGATGAAAAGGTCATCGATTTTTTGCTGATTGAAGATGTGTATTTCTAACTGTAATCAGATGCGTTCCATCATTTTCTCTACCAGCTTGAAAGTAGCCGGACAATAAGCAATATTTTGTTTGTGAACATGTATATAGTCCGTCATCTTCTTCTTCTTCAGATGAGGAAACCCGGCACAGTCAGCGGGACGCACTTCATAGATGCTGCAAAAATGTGTTTGCTTATCCAGAAATTGGCAAGGCTGTTGTTTGTTCATCCAGTCGCCTTCCTTTTTATCGTATTCCAGCCACTTTTCAGTGAAGTCGGCTTCCGTCATGTGAAGATGTGCAGCTATGCGCTTTATATCTGATTTGGTGAAAGTGGGGGTCATCGACTTGCAACAATTGGCGCAACTCAGACAATCTACTTCTTTCCAAACGGCAGTATCTAAAGCTGCAGCCAGTTGATCGAGACCACGTGGGGGTTTTCGCTCTACCTTGCTGAGAAAACGTTTCATCTTAGCCTGGTGGTGGCGTACTTTTTGTTTGAAAGAGCGTAAATTAACTTGCATGTTCGTACCGGATTGCTGGCTGATTTGGCAGGTTGCAATATCGGTTAGTCGGTGGTTACTTCCAAAATAATATAACACCAGTTGCTACGTTCTAGTAATAGTCAATTTATATGTGGAAAACCTACCTAAAAGGATTTAAGGCATGGCTGCAGCTGGAAAAATCACTCAGCGATCATTCTGTTGCTGCCTATCTGCATGATATTGGCTTGCTGGCTCGCTATCTTTCGCTTGAGGGACAATTACCCGCACCCGGTGATGTTACGCTCGCGCAGTTGCAGGCCTTTCTTCGCTGGTTACATGAACTGGGTATGTCGGCAGCATCCCAAGCCCGCATCATTTCAGGTATCAGGGGATTCTTTACTTACTGCCTGGCTGAGCAACTGATTAGTACAGATCCTACTACCCTGCTGGAAGCACCCAAAACACCCCGTCATCTTCCGGATACCCTGAGCATTGGGGAGATCGAACAATTATTGGCAGCGCTGGACCTCAGTAAAAAAGAGGGCATCCGGAATAAAGCCATCTTAGAAACCCTCTATAGTTGCGGTCTGCGGGTGAGTGAACTGGTCAATCTCACCTGCACCGGCTTTTACCCCGCCGAAGGATTCATTCGGGTTATTGGTAAAGGCAATAAAGAGCGATTGATACCCATCGGCAGCACTGCTATCCAATACATCCAACAATACCTGCAACACGTTCGGCAGCACCAGCGCATTCAAAGTGGTCAGGAAGACTTTATTTTTCTGAACCGGAATGGACGACAACTGAGTCGGGTAATGATTTTTTATCTGATCAAATCGTTGGCTGTGCAGGCAGGCATCACCAAAAACATCTCCCCCCATACCTTTCGACACTCATTTGCAACACATTTAGTTGAAGGCGGGGCTGATTTACGTGCCGTTCAGGAAATGTTAGGCCATGAGAGCATTACAACGACCGAAATCTATACCCACCTGAACCGAGACTTCCTGCGCGATACCCTGCAAAAATATCACCCATCTTACCGACCCTGATATGCGCAGAGTTGTTTAGTTTTGCCAAAACAATCGTACAAATGAAAAAAATATGTTTAGCGCTCGCAGCGTTTATTACTCTGTCAGCATCGGCTCAGATTCGAATGCCGCAACCTAGTCCGACCCAGCGTGTGATTCAGGATTTCGGTCTCGGACAAATAGAAATCATCTATTCTCGCCCCAGCCTCAAAGGACGGGTACCTTTCAAAGAAAAAGGTGAGGTAGCTCCATTGGGTGACATGTGGAGAACAGGTGCCAATTCAGCTACCAAACTTCGCTTTACCGAGCAGGTAATGGTGGGTGGTAAACTGATCGACAGTGGCCTTTATGTGCTCTACACCATTCCCGGCAAGGATTACTGGGAAATCATCATCAACAAGGGTATCAATAACTCCGGAACAGATGGTTACAAAACCAGCGAAGACGTGCATCGCTTCACGGTAAAACCCGCTAAGGCTGCTGCAGTTGAAACATTTACCATTGGTATTGCCAATATCAAACCTGAAAGTTGTGAATTACAACTGATGTGGGGAAATACCCTGGTTGCTATTCCCATGAGTGTTGATCTGCGCGATAAAATTCGTGCGTCGGTTGAAAAAGCTTTGTCTGCAACACCAGTAAGTCCGGCCGCCTATTCAGCTGCTGCGAATTTTTACTATGAGTGGGACAAAGACCTCAACAAGGCATTGAGCAATATTTCAAAAGCTACAGAAGCCAATCCTAAAGCTTTCTGGCTGTTCTTGCAACAAGCTCGCATTCAAAACGACCTTGGCGATAAAGCTTCCGCCAAAACAAGTGCACAGAAGTGTGTTGATTTGGCTACTGAAGCAAATAACAAGGATTATGTGCGCATGGCAACTGAGTTGCTGAAAGGTCTCTAACCGCATAAAAATTGTTACAACTGAACCATAAAAAATGCCCTCCGTTTGGAGGGCATTTTTAGTTATATGCTTTTTCAAAAAATGAAAGCTATTATTTTGCTTCAGCCATATCCGGTATCATTTCTACTTTGTAAGCACCGGCATCCAGCTTTGCTTTGGTTTCGCTGAAAGCACGCAGTGTTTCTTCAATGTCCTGCTCGGTATGCGTGGCAGTAGGAATGAGACGATAGATGATATGGCCTTTTGGAATAACGGGATAAACTACTATCGAACAGAAGATGTGATAGTTCTCACGCAGGTCGGTCACCATCGCGGTAGCTTCTTCTACCCCACCCTTCATATATACCGGCGTTACCATGGTATTTGTTTTGCCGATATCGAAACCACGCTCCTTTAATCCTTTTTGGAGACGGCGGGCATTTTCCCAAAGTTTTTCCTTCAGCTGTGGTTGTGTACGCAGTAATTCAAGACGCTTCAGGTTACCCAATACGATTGGCATGGGCAGACTCTTGGCAAAGATTTGCGAACGGATATTGTAACGAATGAAATCAATGATGTCGCGGTCTCCAGCAAGGAATGCGCCAATAGAAGCCATCGATTTAGCAAAAGTTGAGAAGTACAAATCGATACCATCCTGACAGCCTTGCTCTTCACCTGCACCGGCACCCGTTTTACCGAGTGTACCGAAACCGTGCGCATCATCTACCAATAAGCGGAACTCATATTTTTTCTTCAGCTCAACGATTTCCGTCAATTTACCTTGATCACCCGCCATACCGAATACACCTTCAGTGATTACAAGAATACCCCCGGCGTTTTGCTTCTGAATGAGTTGGGTTGCTCTGTCGAGTTGTTTCACCAGATCTTCCATGTCATTGTGTTTGAAGACATAGCGGTGACCCGGATGCAAGCGAAGTCCATCAATGATACAGGCATGTGATTCAGCATCGTAAACGATAACATCATGACGACCACAAACTGCATCAATCGCACTCATGATACCCTGATAACCGAAATTCATGAGGATAGCGTCTTCCTTCCCCTCGAATTCAGCCAATTCACGCTCCAGTTGTTCATGGTAATTACTATTGCCACTCATCATACGGGCGCCCATTGGGTAAGCCAGACCAAACTGTGCAGAAGCTTCCGCATCGGTTTTACGAATTTCCGGGTGGTTGGCGAGTCCGAGATAGTTGTTCAGACTCCATACAACCATTTCCTTGCCTCGGAACATCATCCGACTGGAAATAGGTCCTTCCAGCTTGGGAAATGCAAAATAGCCATGTGCCCGCTTGCGGTGTTGACCAATCGGACCGGCGTTCTTCAATAATTTTTCAAAAATATCTGCCATATCGATAACAATTAAATCATCTATGATGGTGCAAAGTTAAGAAATTATGGCCTTTTTCAGGCGCTACATATCGTTTATTTGGGTGATCAAATATAAATCCGATTCTTACCGTAACTTGCTATTGTTTAACTCATTCAGATCAAAACATATGAAAATAAGGTCCGTTTCCCTCTTATTGCTGCTGGCATGTCAGATTCAGGCACAAAAACCAATGCGTGAAGCCCAGGCACCCAGCCACCCCAAATTAGTGGTGGGTATTGTGGTAGATCAAATGCGGTGGGACTACCTCACCCGTTATTACAACCTTTTTCAGTCCAATGGCGGCTTTCGCCGGATGTTGGGGGACGGTTTCTCATTCGATAATACCCAGGTGCCCTATACGCCTACTGTGACCGCTTGTGGTCATACCTGTGTTTATACCGGAAGCGTTCCGGCATTGCATGGTATCGTTGGGAACAATTGGTGGGATAATCGCCTGAACAAAGGCATGTATTGTAGTGAGGATAAATCAGTGAAGGGTGTGGGTGGAAAGACCGAAGAGGACGGACAAATGAGTCCAAAGAATATGCTCACCACGACTGTCTGTGATGAACTTCGTTTATCCAATCAATTTGCCAGTAAGGTGATCGGTATAGCCATTAAAGACCGCGGTGCCATTCTGCCAGCGGGACATTCTGCCAATGCTGCTTATTGGTATGAGGCCAAATCTGGCAATTTTATCAGCAGTACTTACTACATGAACGAGTTACCCGCTTGGGCGCAAAAATTCAATCAGCGTAAACTGCCGGATTCTCTGTATCAACTGGGCTGGAAAACCCTTTTACCACCCACTGTTTATACTGCTTATGCAACAGCAGATGAGAAATCATATGAGAGCAAACCATTTGGTAAGGAGGCGGTTGCCTTCCCCTATGATCTGAGTAAGTTCGTTGGTAAGGATTACAGCAAAATTTCCAGCACCCCCTGGGGCAATACCCTGACAGCTGAAATGGCAAAAGCGGCCATCATAGGTGAAAAACTTGGACAGGGTTCGGCCACCGATTTCTTAGCTGTTAGTTTTTCATCGCCGGATTATATCGGCCACTCATTCGGTCCGAATTCATGGGAAAACGTAGATGACTATGTTCGACTCGATCAGGAATTGGGAAGATTTTTTCAGTTTTTGGATGCTCAACTTGGTGCCAAATCTTACACCGTATTCCTGACAGCCGATCATGCCGTTGCACATGTTCCGGGCTTTTTAAAGGAAAATAAAATTCCGGGCGGCCTATTAGATATGACGGGCATGATGAAGGACATGAACTTGCAAATCAAACAACGGTTTGGTGTTGAGAATGCCATTGCATCGATCATGAATGAACAGGTTTATCTCAGCAGGAAAAGACTGGATACTACAAAAGCAGATATACTCGAGATCAAAAACTGGATTGCAGCCTACCTGATGAAAGATGAATCGATCACACATGCTTTTGCCAGTGATGATATACTTATTTCCCCGCTGCCAAAAACAATTCGTGAAATGTATGCCAATGGCTTTCATCCTTCCCGAAGTGGGGATGTTATTTTTATACCCAAGCCGGGTTATTTTATTGGTGGCAACACCGGAACAACCCATGGTTCCCCTTTCCAATACGATACGCATATTCCATTGTTGTGGTATGGATGGGGCATCAAGAAAGGTAGCAGCAATAAAATAGTTTACATGACGGATATTGCGCCAACGGTTGCTGCCCTATTGCATATACAGGCACCGAATGGCAATGTCGGACAGGTATTGCAGGAGGCATTGTTGCAGGAAGGTTCCCGCCTCCAGAAGTAAGGTGTAACTGCGATTTTAGCGTTGCTTGACTGACTTATTGCTTCAGTTTCGCTTGCAGGTTCTTATCCAAAGCATCCAGGAATTCTTCCGTATAGAGATAATGTTTTCCATGCTCAACTTTGTTGC
>JBEIUM010000017.1:0-22551 GCA_040374385.1 Sediminibacterium sp.
ACTCTGGCTTTATGTGGCCTCGTACTGACGTTGTGCTAAAAAGAGTGTGAGTTTAAGAGCTTGTGCACCTCTGGAGCATGAGTGTAGAGATTTTCACACCCACACCCCACACACACTCTGGCTTCTAGTGGCCTCGTACTGACGTTGTGCTAAAAGCACAAGTCTGTACGTTGACAATGCGCTAGCAGCGCATTCGTCAATACCAGGAATCGTAAAACCGAGTTTGGGCTTGAGTGTGGGCGTGGAGATTTTCGTTTTACCATCCACACTCAATCCCACACTCACACTGGCTTCTGGTGGCCTCGCCAGGAATCGAACCTGGATCTGGAGCTTCGGAAACTCTTATCCTATCCATTGTACTACGAGGCCGGGCTGCAAAAGTAACACTTCGCAGTGAAATTCAAGCCCCCAGCTCGCGCAAGGCGGCAGGCAGAAAAACACGGGTGGGAACACTCCACATCATGCGGATATCTTCCGCCAGTCCGGTTTGATTGTCTAAAAATCGAAAAATCCGCTGAACCTCATTTTTTCTGAATAAGTCAGTGAAAATACGGTCGCCACCCAACTGCCCCGATTCCAATATCTGTAATAATACCGCATCAAAAAGACGGAATTTTTTATCGGAAAAGGTTGCTTGATGACAGCTATCATCACCGGAAATCAATGCAGCGACCAAAGCATCGGCCCGACGCTGAATAAACTGAAAAGCAAATCCACTGCTGGCTTTTACCTGTCCACCCGCCAATCCAATATTCAATACGGCGCCGGCTCGCTTTGGGAACCGATGATTGGTCATCGGAATTACCCCCCACTCTGTATGTAAACAGGTAAAGGGCTGTCGCGTGATATACTTGGTGATATATTGCTGCAATGCATCATCGTATGCCTGCGGCGCTAACAACGCAGCCGTGAATAATGTATACTCTACCAATGCTTGCCGCTTTGAAACAGGTAACACATATACAAATGCCGTCCCATGCTCCTGGCTGATACGAAAATCCATGAACGTAGCTATGTCCGGATTGAAGCAATCTTCCGATGTTTCTATCAACCACCCCTTGAAATGCTGTAACAAATGATGCGCCCCGCTGGCCCTGGCCAACTCACGGGTATCTTCCCAAACAATACTATTGATGATTACTGGTGCTACAACCCGCCTGTCCGTCAACTGGATGGCAGCGCCGTCTGCAGCCGGCAGAATGGCAGGTACCCGCTCCTTTTGCCAGGTAACGCCGGGATGACGAGCAGCCATCTCCTGAACATACCTGTATAAATCAAGTCCCCGTATCATCTTGTATTGATAGGGACGCAGGGAACGTGTGGTTTCGAAATCAGAAGAGAAAAAATGTAAATGATTCCAGCGATGAACTACGATCGGCTCAAATACACCGGTACCCGTTTCCCAAAAGCACCAGGTACGGTCATTGGTATTTTTATCAGCTGCATCCAGCACCAATATGCGCTTATCTTGAAAAAAAGAATCCTGCAGCATACGCACCAGTACGCTCATGCCGGCACACCCTGCTCCGGAAATGATATAGTCGTAGCGATCTTCCAACTGTCAGTTTAAGGGGGCGATGATTCAGTTTTTCTGCAGCTTTTCGTCGTGCCGAACTTTATCCCAATAACGACGGGCTACCCATAACATGCCAAAGCTTTCACCGTCTTCTTTACCCAAATGCTTATGGTGCATCTTGTGTGCCCATCTAATCACTTTGATATAGCGGTTATTGCTGCGGGTAAAAAACCTGAAGCGTTGATGAATGATGATCTCATGTACTACGAAGTAAGCAAACCCATACATGGCTATTCCGAATCCGATACCTACAGCCCAATAATTTTCCTTCATACTGCCTAGCATGATACACAACCAGCTCGGTATGGCGAAAATGAGGAAGAAAGCATCGTTTTTCTCAAAGAAACCCTCCTCCGTCTGGTGATGGTCTTTGTGCAAATACCAAAGAAAGCCATGCATCACATACCGATGCGTAAGCCAGGTGATTGGCTCCATTAAAAGAAAGGTAAACAGGGCAACCAGCACGTACATCATGGGTGATAAAAGATTCGGAGTGCGAAAAAAAATAGAGTCTGAATGATTAACAAATGTACAGCGAATTGGTTTACACGTCTGAAACCCAGGTTACGAAATACCAGCAATAAGACGCAACTGATGCCAAACCAGCAAACATAATTGAAAAAGGGGATGGTACCATTGGCCCAGCTCCAATAACCCAACTTGATGGCAACCGGCTCAAGTAGCCAGTCAAATGCCGTTGCCAGCAAAGCAGCATCCACCACTAAAGACCAACCCATCCATTTTTCAGCAATGCCGGCTGACCAGATGGGTGTTTGAGCCAATTTGCTGTGGAGCAGTAACATGCACTGGGCGGCAGACCAAACGACCAGGAACCAATTTACCCCAATGAGAAATGGTACACCCAGCCAACCCGGTCCCAATGTGCTGCCATACTGATAAGTTCCAAAGAGCAGGGCAGTATTGACCCCAATCATTTCAGTTACTATACCAACGGCAGCAGCCAGAAAAAGGAAAATATAAAATGGTCGATTGTCTTCCTCATGAGTCCATATCACCAAAGCCAGCATTAACAGCAAATTATAGGGTGTCATACTGACGAACCAGTCGGCATGACTACTGGCAATCATTCCAATGGCTCCACTGAGGTGAATGACGATGGCAGTCAGGGAGGCAATATTTGTTTTCTGTTCGGTAGTCATAATTCAATGCACAAAGATTCTGCCGATAAACCGAATTTATTTTTCTTTTCGCTGAATAACACTTGCCGCTATCGCCGCACTACTTAAACATAGCGGTATGCCTCCACCCGGGTGAACACTTCCACCCACAAAGTAAAGGCCGGGAATTGACTTACTGAAATTCGCGTGGCGCAAAAAAGCCGCCAACCTGGAATTTGAACTGGTACCATATAAAGACCCCTGGTAGGAATCGGTCAGCGCTTCTATACTGACCGGATCGGCCACCGACTCATTGACAATCAGGGAAGCTATATCCTGTCCCAACAAACGGCTGAGCTTTTTGAGTATCCGTGCGCGAGATTCAGTGCGGTAGCGCTCCCAATCTTGCCCGATATTGGCAGGAACATTGATCATCACGAACCAGTTCTCCATACCCTGTGGCGCCTGTACCCCCGGCTCACATTTGGAAGTGATATTGATGTAGACAGTGGGGTCATCGTGCAAAGTCTTCAACCGAAATAAGTGATCGAATTCCTGCTCATAGTCGGCAGAAAAAAAGATGTTATGGAGCGATAACTGCGGGAAACTTTGGCGGATGCCCCAATAAAAAATCATGGCACTGCTGCTCCGTTCCTGCCGGAGGATACGTTTGGCCATAGCTGGCTGTTGCAATAAACGGAGATAGGTAAAATAAACATCCACATTGCTCACTACTACATCGGCAGCATACTTTTCATCACCACAACAAATACCGGTTGCTCGTCCATTGGTAATTTCTATACGCGTTACCGGTGCATTAAAGTAAAATTGAACCCCTTTTTTCTCAGCGAGCCGATGCAATGCCCGGGTAATACTGATCATGCCACCTCGTGGATAAAAACTGCCTTCGTTGTGTTCGAGGTGCGCGATCATACTGAGCATACCGGGTGCCTGATATGGATTGCTGCCATTGTAGGTAGCATATCTATCAAATAGCTGTGTGGTCTTCGGATTGACGAAAGCTGCAGCATTGAGCCGGTGCATGGAACTGAACAGATGCTGCCAGCGTGTAGCCCGTATAGCACTGCTTACTGAGGCCTCGCGCAATACAGCACCATCTTGCAATGAGTGTTCTAAAAAAATATTTCCGACCTTTTCAAATAAACCGGCCGCTTTATCTAAATATCCTACAACATGTGCTTCGCTCTCACCATGCTTTTCGCTGAGTTCGCGGGCGAGTAGATTTCTGTCAGCATAAGCATTGAGCTGTGTGCCGTCTTCATAAAAATAATGACAGGAAACCGGCAGTCGCTGGTAGGAAAAATACGCCTCAATGGGTTCACCCGCAAGGGTAAATAATTCTTCAATTAACTGCGGGCGTGTGAATAGACTGGGGCCTGCATCAAACTGAAATCCATCCTGCTCAAAATGGTGGAGCTTACCGCCGGGAAAAGCATTCTTCTCAAATACTTTTACCTCATATCCCTGACAGGCCAATCGAATAGAAGTAGCGAGTCCTGCCACACCTGCACCAATTACTATGGCAGTGCGGCCTTTGCCGGATGGTTGATTAAGATTCATGCTACTTGTTGCCAACTTAACCAGTCAATCATTTTAGGAAAAGCAATGTGAAACCAAGGTGTAAAATTATCTGGTGCTTCGACCATCAAGCTGTGAATCGTGTTTACATCCAGAAAGCGGACTTCAGCGACTTCCTTCGGATCGGGTTCTATTTCGCCCTCATATTGCCCGAAGAAAACATGGTCAAATTCATATTCGGTGAGCCCATTGGAGAAGGGTGCTCTATATACAAAGTCAAAAACTTTTTTCAGGGGTGTGGTGAAACCCAGTTCCTCCTGCAGGCGACGTTGGGCTGCCGTGGATGTATCCTCATCGGGTCGGGGATGACTGCAGCAGCTATTCGTCCACAAACCACCACAATGGTATTTGCCTTGCGCCCGCTGCTGGAGCAGCAGTTCACCCCGGGAGTTGAATATAAAAATGCTAAAGGCCCTGTGTAACATGGCTTTCTGATGGGCCTCCATTTTTTCCATGGTGCCCACGATTTCATCCATTTCATTCACCAGGATAAGTTGCTCCATTGCCAAGGTTACTTTATAATAAATTCAGCTGACTGCGGATACCGGCTTTTGCGAGAATCAACATTTTACCATAGTCAGGTATACGAATACGATATTGTAAAATATTTTGAGGTGGTACTTTTTTAATCTTTTGAAACAGCGATAAATAATATTTGTAAGCTACATAAACGCCAAAACGGGCTTTTGGGGGTAAGGCTATTATACCCTGGTAGGCATTGTCAAAATCTCGCTGAATATCTTCTTCAATCAGGTCTTTGTCACGCTGTGAGAAATTATTGAAGTCACATCCCGGAAAATAAATACGTTCCATCCCCATGTAATCTGCTTTCAGGTCGCGAAGAAAATTGACTTTCTGAAAAGCTGCTCCCAGACTGCGGGCATAGGACTTCAGGGACTCATATTGTTCGCGATTACCATCACAGAAAATAAACAGGCACATGAGTCCTACCACTTCGGCACTGCCATAGATATATTCCTCATAGCCTGCCCGGTCGTAGCTGACCCTGTTCAAGTCCATTTCCATGCTATGGAAGAATGCCTCGATTAATGCCGGGTCAATGTGATATCGATTAACGGTTAATTGGAAGCTGTGTAAAATCGGATTCAGGCTGATGCCTCTTTCAATGGCATCATATGTTTGCCGCTTGAAGTCAGCCAATAAAAACGCCTTATCATGCTGGTGAAAAGTATCAACGATCTCATCGGCGAGGCGAACAAAGCCATATATATTAAATATGGGCGCCCGCAGGTCTTTGTGCAGGATCTTGATTGCAGAGGAGAAACTGGTACTATACAGCTCGGTTGTCAGTTTACTGGCAGACTCGCTGAGTTGTTGGTATAAGCGTTCCATACTGACAAATTAAATGAGAAATCTAATGATTTTTTTTGAAATGCACAAATCAATCATAGCTGCTCTCGTCGATCTCATTGTCTTTATCTGATGATCAATTAAATAGTTTATTCACTTCCTTCGCAACCACTTCCCCACTGATCAGGCTGGGCGGCACGCCTGGTCCGGGAACAGTGAGTTGACCGGTAAAAAACAAATTCTTCACTTTCTTACTCCGCATAGATGGTTTTAAAACAGCTGTCTGGAGCAAAGTGTTCGCTAATCCGTAGGCATTCCCCTTGAAGGAATGATAGTCATCAATAAAATCTCGCGGTGCGATTGACTTCTTCACAACGATGGCATCGCGAATGGATTGACCAAATCGCTGCTCCAGTCGATCCATCACCTGCTGGAAATAATGTTCCCGTAATTCCGGAGTATCATCGGTTAATCCAGCAGCTACCGGAATGAGAATGAACAGGTTCTCACCACCCGGTGGAGCGGTAGAAGGGTCGGTCACAGATGTCACATTCAGGTAAAACAATGGTGCTGAAGGCCATTCGCGGGTGTTGTAAATCTCTTCCCCATGAATAGCAAAAGAGGTATCAAAAAATAAGGAGTGATGGGGCACTGCTCCCAGTTTCTTATTTAGACCAACATAATAGAGCAGACAGCCCGGAGCCATCACACGTGATTCCCAGTAAGCGGGCGAATAAGAGCGGTAAGCAGCAGGCAAGAGTGAGGATTCAATGTGATGGTAGTCGGCCCCACCAATGATCACATCGGCAGTATGCGCAACTGCCTTCTCTTCGCCGGGTTGCGCACCGGTGTATACAGCCGTTGCGACGCCGTTCTTCACCTCGATAGCGGTTACTTCCTGTTCAAAGTGAAATTCAACACCCAGTTCAAGTGCCAGGTCATACATGCCTTGTACGATTTGATACATTCCCTTGGCAGGGAACCAGGTACCGCCTTCCATATCGGCATAATTCATCAGACTATAGAGTGCCGGCGTTTTTTCAGGTAATGCGCCTAAAAAAAGAACCGGAAATTCCATTAATTCACGCAGCCGGGCATCTTTAAAGAATCGCGCCACATGTTTTTTCATGGATTGAAATACATCCAGTCGGAACAACCCTTTGATCAGGTCCATATCTATGAACTCTGTCAGCGATTGCCCGGGTTTGTGTACCAGTTTATGAATGCCGATCTGATATTTATACGCAGCTTCAGATAAAAATTTACTGAGTTGTTCTCCGGCGCCCGGCTCAATGGATTCGAAGAAGTCTTGCAATGCTTTTCTGCCTGCAGGTATGTCCCAATGCCCATCGGGCCAATAAACTCGATAGGAAGGATCTAATCGCTTCAATTCGTAATAGTCACTTACTTTCTTTCCGAAAAGGTGGAAATACCTGTCAAAGACATCGGGCATCCAGTACCAACTGGGTCCTCTGTCGAAGGTGAAACCATCGAGTTCCAGTTTTCGGGCCCTGCCGCCCGGAAGAAGGTGCTTCTCAAGAACTGTAACCTTCCAACCCGATTTCGCCATGAAACTGGCAGCTGACAGTCCCGCGAAACCACTTCCAATGATGATGGCTTTTTTTTGCAAGAGCGGGAAATTGTTGAGGGTGATTAATGACGCGTGATCTGTGCCTTCAGCAATTTACGCGCAAAATGGATACGACTCTTAATCGTTCCCAGCGGCTCTTGTAACATATCTGCTATTTCATGGTATTTGTATCCATCGAAATAGAGCAGGAAGGGGTTACGGAAGATCTCGGGTAATTCACTGATGGCCTGTTGTACTTCCTTCAAGTTGTTGGAAGCAACCTCTTCATTTACCACAGTACCCTGCTGCGCGTTCAGCAGAAAATCATTCGGCGTATAATCGAAAATCGTATGCTGCTTGGCTTTTCTGCGGTAGTTATTGATGAAGATATTCCGCATGATGGTGTAGAGCCAAGCTTTGATATTGGTACCTACATTGTATTTATCCTTATTGGCTAAGGCCCTGTAGAGTGTTTCCTGGTAAAGATCCTTCGCAGCTTCATGGTCGTGCGTCAGGGTCTGTGCAAATGGCTTCAGGAACTCGGCGTTGTTCAGCAGGAGACGATTGAATTCTAACGTTGACATGGCCTTTTGTTTAATTTAATAGACGTCAAAGTTAAACATTTTTCAAATAGCAATCACATGCAATTTTATCATATATACTATTTTAGTGTTGATATTCAATTATATAAATATATACTTTAATTATTTGTTTAATTTTTTTAGGAAATAGATAAACAAAATGGTCCCGGAGGGACCATCATTAGTTAAACAAATTAGCAGTAAAATAGAAAGTGAATCAGCTATGCAAAGCATCAATCCGCATGGCGCGGAATGCCAAAGAAATCCATCACTTCACCCAATGACTTGCAGATCTGGATGCTAGGAGGAACCTTTTTACTGTACTGTTGTGCTACCAAACCAGAAATCATAATGCGCCGATCTGGCATGCGGTTGTGGGCATTGATGATGAACTTCTCAAAATTGAAATTCGGGGCTACAGATGTAAGATGGGTGAACAAAGTAGGCACATTCTTGGCATTGGCGATGAACTCAACATCCTTGAGCGGAATATTGGCACCGAGATAATATACTTTGTGGCCACGGGACTTTAATATATAATTCAGAAAGAGCAGACCCACTTCATGGTATTCGCCTTCCGGCAAGAACAACAGGATGGAGCTGCGGCTCTCGGGTATTGAACGCAGTCCCTCGATACCGAGAATCAGCTTCTGCCTGATTACATTCGTAGCCAGGTGTTCCTGAGCAGGGTTGATGTGGTTGGTGAGCCAAAGGATTCCAACTTTTTCTAAAAAAGGGAAAATTGTGCGGATGATGGCTTTCTCTATGCCCTTATTGCGAATGTGCTCATCCAGCAATGTTTCAAATTGGTCTATGTTCACATCCACCATGGCCCCGACCAAATCATTGATCAGTTTTTCCTGCTGCGCTTCAGACTGGGAGAGCATGGCAATCTTTTGCTGCATCTCCTCCGGTGTCATCTTATCGATACGGGAAATCTTATAGCCATATTTATTGAGCAGCGCAATGTTGAGGATGGCTTTGAGTTCAACATTGGAGTAGTGGCGGATATTGGTTTTGGAACGCTGCGGCGACAGTAACCCGTACCGTTGCTCCCAAATCCTAATTGTATGGGCTTTGATGCCCGACAAATTCTCCAAATCCTTGATGGTAAAGGTATTCATGTGGATAATAACACCCCTTGTCCAAAATTGTTTAACCTGAACAGATCAAGAAATAATAGTTTGACTAAACAACTGGAAATGAAATGATTACTTAATTCGGCGCAAGTACTCCCCGTAGCCACTTTTAGCATACCGGTCTGCCAGCTGCATCAATTGTTCTCTGGAAATGAATCCCATCCGGTAGGCAACCTCCTCAATACAGCCGATTTTCTGGCTCTGCCGTTTTTCAATCACCCGAACAAATTCACTCGCATCACTCAGGGAATCAAAGGTGCCGGTATCGAGCCAGGCAGTACCCCGATTCATGATACCTACCTGCAGTTTTCCCTGCTGTAAGTAAACCCGGTTGACATCGGTGATTTCATATTCCCCTCTGGGGGAAGGCTGAATATTTTTGGCAATCGCTACGACGGAATTATCATAAAAATATAAACCGGGCACCGCATAGTTGGAAGTGGGATGTGCGGGTTTCTCTTCAATGGAAATGGCACGATGCTTATCATCAAAAGTAACCACGCCATAGCGCTCGGGATCATTGACCTCATAGGCAAATACGGCTGCCCCTTCTACGTCATTGAACGATTGTACGAGTTTACTGAAGCCGGCACCATAAAAAATATTATCGCCCAATATCAGTGCCACCTTATCGTTTCCTATGAAATCTGCGCCGATCACAAACGCCTGTGCCAGTCCGTTGGGCTTTTCCTGCACCGCATAAGAGAAATTACAACCCAGCTCTGCTCCATCTCCCAGCAAACGCTGGAACTGACTGCTGTCCTCAGGGGTAGTAATGATCAACACTTCCCGAATACCCGCCAACATCAAAACAGATAAAGGATAATAAATCATCGGTTTATCGTAAATCGGCATGAGTTGCTTACTGATCCCTTTCGTGATGGGATACAAACGCGTACCGGAACCACCTGCCAGAATAATACCTTTCATAGTCGTTATTTAGTATGAACCCGATTTGAGGGGCGGGAAGCTATGCGAAGTTAAGTGTGTTGACTACAGCCTGCAACAAAGGTAATACACGGTCTTTGTCAGAGAGCACACGCTCTTCCTCCGGTGTTTTCCAGGTGATGGCGAGTGCGGGATCATTATAAAAAATACCCCCCTCCGCAGTCCGGTTATAATAATTATCACATTTATAAAAGAAAACGGCCTGCTCGCTCAATACCTCAAATCCATGCGCAAACCCGCGCGGTATGAATAATTGTGTGCCACTGTCTTCGGAGAGTTCAATGCTGAAAGACTGACCAAAGGTGGGCGAATTTTTTCTGATGTCTACCACCACATCCAACACGCTACCCTGCAATACGCGCACCAGTTTTGCTTGTGCATGCTCGCCCAACTGAAAATGTAATCCCCGAATCACTCCCCGCTGTGAACAAGATTGATTGTCTTGAACGAATTGGGGATCCAAACCTGTTTTTTCTGAAAATCGCTGCCGATTGTAGCTCTCGAAAAAATATCCCCGGCCATCCTTCAGCCGGTTATCGTGAATGATAAAACAATCTGACAAAGGTGTTGACTCAACATGCATAGGAGTTACTGCTTATGAGTGGTGATACATTTTTTCATAATAATGCTGATAAGCGCCGGAAGTTACCTGCTCGAGCCATGCTTTATTACTCAAGTACCAGTCGATTGTTTGACTGAGCCCCTCTTCAAAAGTCACCGATGGCCTCCATCCCAATTCTAGGTTGATCTTCGTCGCATCAATCGCATACCTAAAGTCATGACCGGGACGATCTTTTACATAAGTAATGAGCTGTGCGGAAGTTCCCGGCTGACGTTGCAGCTTCTCATCCATCAATTTGCACATTAAATGAACGAGGTCAATGTTCTTCCACTCATTAAATCCGCCAATATTATAGGTCTCACCGGTTTTTCCCTGGTGAAATACCACATCAATAGCGCGGGCGTGGTCAATTACAAATAACCAGTCACGGGTATTCTTTCCATCGCCATATACCGGTAAGGGTTTGCTATGTATAATATTATTAATGAAGAGCGGAATCAGCTTTTCCGGGAAATGATATGGACCATAATTATTAGAGCAATTGGAAATGACTACCGGTAAATGATACGTCTCATGATAAGCACGAACAAAATGGTCAGATGAAGCCTTGCTGGCGGAATAAGGAGAATTGGGTGCATAGGGCGTTTCCTCTGAGAAGAACCCTGTATCACCTAAGGTTCCGTAAACCTCATCCGTAGAAATATGATAAAAACGGTGAGCAGCCATATCCTCTTTCCAATATGATTTGGCTGTATTCAGCAGATTAACCGTTCCAATTACATTGGTATAGACAAAGTCAAGGGGGGACAAAATCGACCGATCCACATGCGACTCTGCTGCCAGGTGCAGCACATCGGTTATTGCATGCTTGCGAAACACCTCTTCTAATGCAGCTGCATCGAGAATATTTACTTTCTCAAAAAAATAATTGGGGGAATCTTCAATGTCTTGCAAGTTGGCCAGGTTGCCGGCATAAGTCAGGCAATCAAGGTTCACTATTTTATAAGCCGGGTATTGCTGCACAAATAAGCGCACCACATGTGAGCCGATGAAACCCGCACCACCCGTGATTAAAATTTTTTTGTCCATGCCCTTTGATTTCCGTGCAAAGAAACAATAAAATTAGCAGTTTATCCATCACCCCGCTACCCCCATAGCTGATTTGAATAAATACCATTAATTTACAAGGGCAAACACGCTCTATGCAACAAAGATTTTATTCCCTGGATGTTTTCAGGGGTGCGACGGTAGCCCTGATGATCCTCGTGAACAACCCCGGTTCCTGGTCACATATCTATGGTCCATTGGCACATGCAGATTGGCATGGCTGTACCCCCACTGATCTGGTATTTCCCTTCTTTTTATTTGCGGTCGGCAATGCGCTCGCATTTGTTCTACCCACTATGGAAACCCGCAGCACAAGCTATTTCCTGGCAAAAGTCAGCAAGCGGGCACTACTGATTTTCGCCATCGGACTGTTTCTGAATTGGAGTCCTTTCGTTAAATGGGACAATGACCAGCTCGTTGCGAAAGCATGGAGTCAGGTACGAATTCTAGGTGTACTCCAGCGTATTGCGATTGCTTATTTGCTGGCTGCACTACTGGTATATTTCTCCCGCCCCCGGGGCGGATTTGTGGTCGCCGCCATCTTATTACTTGGGTATTGGGGCATGTGCCTAGTGCTCGGAAACCCTGCTGACCCCTATAGCCAGGCGGGTTGGTTTGGAACAGCTTGGGACTTAGAACTACTGGGCAAGTCACACATGTATAAAATGAATGGCGTACCCTTTGACCCGGAAGGATTGGCAAGTACCCTCCCCGCCATTGCACAAGTAATACTAGGTTATCTTACCGGACAGTTTATTCGCGAAAAAGGGAAATCATATGAAATGCTTGCGCGGTTGCTGGTTATCGGCTGTATCATGATGGCCATCGGCTATAGTTGGGATATGGTGTTTCCGGTGAATAAGAAAATATGGACCAGCAGCTATGTCATGTATACAACAGGTTTAGCCATTTTATTGCTGGGTATTATGATGTATACACTTGATTGGTCAGAAGAACGTCCTACCTGGAGTCGCTTCTTCAATGTATTCGGGAAAAATCCATTATTCATTTTCGTATTGAGTGGCTTTTTACCGCGCGTACTGGCATTGTTTCGCTGGACCGATCATGTGGGACCCAATGGAAAGCCGGTATATACTTCTGCCCTACCGTGGATGTATCAACATATTTTCAAGCCCATCGCCGAAGACCAACGAGTCGGCTCTGTGTTATACGCCCTCTTTATGATTGCATTTTATTGGCTGATCGTTTATCTGCTGGATAAGAAGAAGATTTATATCCGTGTCTGACAGCAGAGCAACTGCTAATTTTCTTACAGGGAACGAATTTTTCTGGCAGGATTACCGGCATATATTCCGGGCTCAGTGATGTCGCGTGTAACCACCGCCCCCGCGCCGATAACTGTACCATCAGCAATGCGAACAGGCAGAATGGTTGCATTGCTGCCGATACTGACCCGATTGCCTACCAACGTTGGCTTCCAACCAGAAGGGTCTCCGGAGGGACCTCCGTTACGAAACAAATCATTGGTGAACATGACACCGTGCCCGATGAAGCAATCATCAAGAATGGTCACTTGCTCACAGATAAAACTGTGGGACTGAATACGACATCTTTTACCAATTATTGCCCCTCGTTGAATTTCGACAAACGGACCTATGAAGCTGTCATCGCCAATGGTACAACCATACATATTACAGGGGGCTATCCAGGTAACGCGTTCGCCCATCTGCACATCGTTGATGCCGGCTGTCCGGAATGGGTCATTGGGTTGCGTCATCTGTTGGGTTATAGGTAGCTTTAGCCCTCATCAATGGAAGAAATCGTTGGCCATTTGCAGGCTTCCCGGTTTTCCTACATCTAAAAAGCGGGTGCCGGTATGATCATACCCAATAATGGGAAAATGATTGGCCAAAGAAAGATAAACATCCACCAAAGAATACTTTCCTTGCTGTGTGATCTTACTGAAAATATCTGGACTGATTACATGAACACCACTGAAAGCTTTGGGAATCAGAAACTGTGAGTTTTTGACGATTTTTTCGCTGAATGGCTCCAGTTGACGCCAACCAACCAAGGATTGCTCCTCATCAAATAAAAAATGTCGGTTGCTCATTCGATCGGTCACTGCCAGGGTGGCCAAACCTTGCTTATCCTGATGATGCTCAATAAGTCTTTTGAGTGAGAGATCGGTCAAAATATCCGAATTCATGGCGACGAAAAATGGCTCACCCATGAAATGGTCAGCGGCTTTCTGCAACCCACCACCTGTATCGAGCAATGCTTCAGATTCATCAGAAATATGAATGGTAGAACCCCAGCCATTGCTGTCTGCTACCGCTTGTATAATCTGGTCGGCAAAATGATGTACATTGACAACTACCTCATGGATGCCGGCAGACTGCAGGTACTCAACGTTACGCTGCAGCAAGCTTTTCCCATTCACCATAGCCAATGCTTTGGGATGCTCATTGGTCCACGGCTTTAGGCGGGTTCCCAATCCAGCAGCGAATAACATGGCCTTCATGCTAAAAAAATTAGGTTTTACTATAAGCCGAATATACAATTTTTTTATAAATCACACCTTTACCCAGTTCGCCTGATTTCTGTGGGTTACTTCCACTTTCACCTTATACTTATTTCGTAGGTGGCGGGCAGTCTGCTCAGCGGCATAAACACTGCGGTGTTGACCTCCGGTACAACCGAAATTGATCTGTAAATGCTGGAAGTCCCTTTTCAAATAGGCTTCTACCTGAATATCAACAAGATCCCAAACACTATTCAGGAATTCGGTCATGCGGGTTCTTTGTTCCAGATAATCCATGACAGGCTTATCCTTCCCGGTCTGGCACCTGTACTCCTCCAATCTGCCCGGGTTGGTAATACCGCGCATGTCAAAAACAAAACCACCGCCATTGCCCGATTCATCTGCGGGCAGCGCATGTCGATAACTAAAGCTATTGATTTCAATGCGCAATGGGGTTTGCTCATTGGCCTGGATTGTTTCATAGCGGGCAATCATTTCATCACTGATCAATATCTGCAAAAGCCTGTCGAATTCAGGTGTAACGATACCCACCCGCTTATTTAAAATGAAAAAGCGCAGGTTCCGCATGGCCAGGGGAATGCTGGCGAGAAAATGTGCCTTCCTTTCAAAAAGTCCGCGGAAGCCATACGCCCCCAGCACCTGCAAGAGGCGGATAAGTACAAAGCCATTGTACTGACTCACAAAAGTAACCCGGTCGATGGGCTGGTCGAGCAAGGGCTCCAGAGAATCCATGTAGTAATCCAACAATTGGTTTTTCCACTCCTCACTCAATTCTGCCTTGGCCTGCCAGAGTAAAGAGGCCACATCGTACTGAGGTGCTCCTTTCATACCACCCTGATAATCGATGAAAAAGACATCGTCCTGCTGAATATGTATGTTCCGACTTTGAAAATCACGGAACATAAAAAACTTATAGTGTGTATGCGTAAGATAGTTACTGAGTGCATCAAAATCGTCGAGCAGCGCCTGCTTATCGTAAGGAAGCTGAAGTGTGTCGAGGAAGTAATACTTGAAATACAACAAATCACTCAGAATGGCCTGCTTACCAAATACCTTGGCAGTGAGGCATTGATCATAATCCAGTCCCTGATCACCCAATAACTGTAACCGGGCCAGCTGAGCCAGGCTTTTCTGAAACAGTTGAAAAATATGTTCCGTGTGTCCTTCCGCTTCGAGCAATTGTAACAAAGAGTGGGGCCCGAAATCCTGCTGAAAATAAATAGTATGGTCTGCATTCTGCCCATATATCTCAGGAACAGGCAGTCCTGCTTTTCTAAAGTGCTGCGTGAAGTAGATGAAAGTAGCCGACTCCTTTCGGTTTTCGTTATAGGTAGCGATGGTAGTACCTCCCGCATGGTAGATTCGGAAGTACATCCTGTCACCCCCGCTTTGGGGTAACATTTCGATGCGTTCGGGCACTTTACCGCAAATAGCGGTAAACTGATCACGAATGGCCTGCCATACAGTTTCCATGCGGTGGTTAGTTTCCTGCGAAAATAAAGTTTCGCATTGAATCTTTAGACGCTATTTCGTTTTTTGGAAAGATAATATAAGGGGAGTCCGGCAAGGGTTATACCCACTCCCAGCAACGAATGAATCAAATGGCTTTCGCCCTGCACATAATTTCGAATATCCGTCACTAGTGTGATGACCAGGAAGCAGGCAGTAAAGAGCACAAAAATCATCGGCACAAAAGGATATCCTGGAACACGATAAGGTCGCTCAGCATCAGGAAGTCGTTTACGCAGCAGCATCACTCCCAATACACTCATACCATAAAAGAACCAGCTGACGAATATCAGCATATCGGTGAGTATATCAAACGATCCTGTCATGACCAGCACGACAGTCCAGATACCATTGAGCCAGAGTGCATTGCCCGGGGTATGAAAACGCGGATGCACCCTGCCGGCCCAGTTGAAAGCAGGATGGGCGGTACCCAATGCGAAAGTCACCCGGGCAGTGGAAAGTATATTGCTATTGGCAGCTCCGAGGGTGGAGATGACCACCAACGCAGTAATCACCAGTGCTCCGGTTTTTCCCGCAGCAACATAAGCTGCATCAGCAGCCACCCAGGAAGATGCTGCCATATCAGCCGGCGATAATACATAAGCAAATGCAGCATTCAGCATAACATATACCAGCATGCAAATGAGCAATCCCGCCAATAAACTTCTCGGAATATTGCGTCGAGGTTCTTTGATTTCCCCTGCAATGAAAGTGATGTTGTTCCATCCATCGTAACCCCAGAATGCCCCTGACAAAGCGGCCATCCAGGCAACGAGTGCTGGCCAGCCTGTTGGCTTGTGTGTGAGGGTAGATGAGAAATGCGAAGCAGACCCCGCAGAGGAAGAGAATAAACCGACAACCAATAAAGTGATGGCGAGCAACTTGATCCAGGTAAGCAACCTTTGCAGGGCGGCACTGTGCCCTACGCTGAAATAATTCAGCCAGGTGAGCAATAGCACCATTAGAATGGTGAGCAACTTCACACCGATGTTATCCAATGGATATAAATCGCCGATCAACGGAATATGCAGCACCAAGGATTGTGCTGTAGCTGCGGAAAATTGGGGAAGCGGAAAGAAATAGCCCGCATAGGTTGCACAAACATAGGCAACAGAGGCATTTCCCGCCGTATTAAAAACTGCAAAGGCTGCCCAGCCGTACAGGTAGGCAAAGCGATCTCCATATAATTTTTGAAAGAAAATAAATTGCCCGCCGGTTTCTGGAAATAAGGCTGCCAGTTCAGCATTCGACAATGCACCGAAGAGTGTAATGATGCCTGCGAGTGCCCATACTTCCAGCAACCATACCGGAGACCCCAGTTGCGACATCATGAGTGCCGGTTTCATAAATACCCCTGAGCCAATGATGCCCCCAGCCACTATAGCAATGGTGGAGGATAAACCCAGCGTTCTGCGCAAACCCGACATGAGGAATATTTGAATAAATATAACGGAAAGAACTGTGCCTTCCCGTTATTATTACCAGTATATTTACTATATGTAAGCAGCAGTCGCTTGCTGTTGTTTGTCTTGCTAAAAATATTTCTATGTTGAAATTATTTTTATACGTGTTTTTGTGGATGGGCTGGGGCAACCAGGTTAAATGGGAAACCGATATGGCGACCGCCAAAAAACTCGCCGCTGAGCAACATAAAATGATTTTATTGAATTTTTCCGGGTCAGACTGGTGTGCCCCCTGTATTCAAATGCGGCGGGAGATATTGAATCATCCGGACTTTATTGCCTGGGCCAATAATCACGCTATACTGGTCAACGCTGACTTTCCCAGAGATAAAAAAAACCAATTATCAAAAAGTCAACAGGAGCTAAATAATAAGTTAGCAGATCAATACAATGCAAACGGTACTTTTCCGCTTACGCTCCTCCTGAATCATGATGGAACCGTAATAAAATCATGGGAAGGAAATCCGAAAAAGTCTGCCGCAGCATTTATACAGGAACTAAACCCGCTCATTAAATCCAGCCAGCAAAATTAAAATGATGACAAATCATCTATTCACCCATTTAAAACAAAAAGGATATAGTCAGTTTATAATGATCCTTCTGTTATCAAGTGTATTGCTTGTGCAGCTAAGTGCTTGTACCTCCGTGAAAGAATACCAAAAAAATAAATTGAACGATAGTGAGATGGTGCTCTCCAACCGAAAAATTGAAAAAACGGAATTGAGTTTTATGTCTTACAGAGAAGGTGCATCCGGTGCAAATGCCGGTAAGAGTGGAGGCGGATGTGGCTGCAATTAAGTACAACCCAAAACTGCCGGTAGTATGAAGAAATTAACCTTAAGCATGATCGCCCTTTATCTGGGTGTCTTATCGCTGTTCGCACAGCCGGTTCGGCAGATGGATTCGACTTATAAAAAAAGAAAACTCAGCTTTGAAGAAGCTAATCTCGTAACCAGTTACTATAAACAAGACGGTAACAACTCCTCCATCACCGGAGGCATTGGTACTGAAAGACTCACAGATATTTCCAGTCAATTTTCAGTGAAGCTGAAAAAAATAGATAAAAAATGGCGCAAGCACACCATTGATATGGAACTTGGCATCGATCACTATACATCGGCCTCCTCCGACAGGATCGACTTGAAAGCCAACTCTTCTGCTTCCTACAATGATACAAGGGTTTATCCTTCGTTGAACTGGTCGATGGAAAATGAAAAAAAGGGAACAACCATTGGCGCAGGTGGATCCGTCTCCGCAGAATTCGATTACCTTTCTATTGGCGGACAGTTCAATGCTTCCAAAAAGACAAAAGATAAAAGTGGCGAGTGGGGTGTAAAGGTTTTTACCTTCCTTGATAACATGAAGATGATTCTTCCTGTTGAGCTGCGATCGGGACCATTTATTCCGAGAGGTACCAAATACCCTATGACTGACCGTAATACATTTGGAACCAGCCTCAGTTATACGCAGATCATTAATGCAAAACTGCAGTTGGCACTGCTGGCAGATATCATTTATCAACAAGGGTTTCTCGGACTTCCCTTTCATCGCGTTTATTTCAGCGACAACTCGGTTCATATGGAGAACCTGCCGACTACCCGACTGAAGATACCCGTTTCACTTCGCTTTAGTTATTTCGCCAGCGATCAACTGATTCTCCGAGGCTACTATCGCTACTATCAAGACGACTGGGATCTTTCAGCACATACCATCAGCTTAGAGCCGGTTTTTAAACCCACAGCATTTTTCTCAATCAGTCCTTTTTACAGATTATATGTTCAACAGGCTACCCGCTATTTTGCACCCTTTGGGGTTCATACAGCTGCGAATCAATTTTATACCAGCAATTTCGACCTCTCGTCTTTTACAAGCCATTTCTTCGGTAGTGGCTTACGATTGGCTCCCCCCGGCGGCATTCTCGGCTGGGAAAAACTGAGTGCGATGGAGGTAAGGTATGGCCACTATACCAGAACCAATAATCTTTTCTCAGATGTACTATCGGTCCATCTCACCATTCGATGATCTGATCAGGGCCTTAAACCAAACACCGTTATTTCCTTGCCTTCCGCAGCATAGCAGGCTCGTCGGAATAGCAAAATGCCCTGTAACATAAAATGAATCGAGTCGGTTCGCTCACCAAGGGCCTCCGCCGGCACCCGCCATTGAATAGGTTGGCCTAATTGTATTGCCGGACAATCACTGCCCTCCAAATAGGGATTTAAAGAAGTCAGTTGCTGCTGCAATCCCTGAAAAGCTGCGGGCTGCCGCACTTGCCAGCAAGGCGGTGCGCCGGGTACTGAGTTGATCAGATCCAATGTGACCAACCATTGTCGCTGGGTGCTACAGATTCTTTGCATCCAGCGTATCAGGGTATCTTCCATCCCCTCCCGTGCCAGAAATGCTGCCACACAGCCCGCCTGCGCAGGCAAACAAAGTCGTTCCCGCACTTCCGCCGGTAACTGCAGCGTGAGCCAATAATGCCACCAGCCCGCCATAACGCGCCTGCTACCCGTACCTGCCGCCACTGTTGTCGTCATAAAAAAACAGTTAATAATTATTTTAGCATAAAAATACTAATTATTTTAGCATTTCAAAATCAAAAATTATGCTGCCGGAACAAGGATATGAAACCGCCTATCGGGGATCGAAGGAATTCTCCCAACTGGAAGTGCCCACCGCCAATGCCACCGGTTTTGGTGCCGCCGCTGATGATTATATGGAGCGAGGCATCGACCTGAATGAACAACTCATTCGAAATAAACCGGCTACCTTTTTTTTCCGCATGAACAGCGAAGCCATGCAGGAGGCAGGCATCTTTCCGGGCGACGTGCTGATCGTTGACAGAAGCCTGCCGGCACTCAATGGTAAAGTCATTATCGCCGTGGTCAATGGAGAGATGATGGTGCGGCGACTGCTGCAACAGCAGGGAAAAACATGGCTCGCCGCCGACAACAAAACCATGCGCAGCATTCCGATCGACCGGGAAAATGAACTGACGGTCTGGGGGGTGGTTGTATACGCCATTCATACAGTGTAACATGCGTGCCATTGTAGACTGTAATAGTTTTTACTGCTCCTGTGAGCGACTCTTCCGACCGGTACTCGACCAGCGGCCTGTGGTCGTACTGAGTAACAACGATGGCTGCATCATCGCCCGCAGTGATGAAGCCAAGCAGTTAGGTATTGCCATGGGGGAACCCTATTTCAAAGCCCGCGATCTGATAGAGAAAAATAAAGTTGCCACCTTCTCATCAAACTATTACCTCTATGGCGATATGAGCTGGCGCGTGATGGAATGTATGCGCAGTCTATTGCCACCCGAATGCGTGGAAGTATATTCCGTGGATGAAGCTTTTCTCGACCTAAGCCATCTGCCGCCTGAAGAAATTCACAGCTTTTGTATAGAAGTGAAAGAAAGAATTGAGCAATGGACGGGTATACGGGTATCCATCGGAGCTGCACCTACCAAAGTGCTCAGCAAAGTAGCCAACCGGCTCTGCAAAAAAAATAAGGTAGCCACCGGAGGTGTATGGGTGCTCGATGATGCGGAAAAAATAACCGAAGCACTGCGAAAAACAGCCGTAGCAGATATCTGGGGCATTGGCCGCCAGTATGCGGAAAAACTGCGGTCAATGGGCATCCATACAGCAGAAGACCTACGCGCACAAAATACAGCCTGGGCAAGAAAAATACTGGGAGGCGTAACCGGCGTTCGGTTACTGCAGGAATTACAGGGGATGCCCTGCATCGGCATGCTCGAAGAATTGGTGACCAAAAAAATGATTGCCACCACCCGAATGTTTGGAAAAGATGTACGGGAACGCAGCGCCATCCGGGAAGCCGTCGCTACCTACACTTCCCGCGCAGCGGAAAAACTACGCCGGCAAAAAGGTGCTGCCTCCTGCATCCATGTTTTTCTCATCCCGAAGTCGCCTCCTACCACCGGAAGATTCAGACATGGGCCCGTGATCGGAACCTATGCCACCCTGCCCCGCGCTACCGATGCCACCAACGATTTGATCAAGCCAGCCTTGCAGATGGTAGATGAAATTTTTGAAGAGGGATTGATCTATAAAAAAGCGGGGGTGATGCTGTCGGGTATTGTACCCATCAATGCGGTGCAGGGTTCACTGTTTGATCCGGATGATCCGAAAAAAGCTGCCTTGATGAAAATGATCGATAATGTTAACTTCTCCATGCGTGGTCACCTGCTCAACTTTGCTGCTGCAGGCACAGCCGGCCATTGGAAAATGCGACAAGAGATGCGAAGTCCGCGCTATACCACCCGCTGGGAGGAACTGTTCCTGATCCGCTAATTCACCCGCCCGGGAAATCGTTCCATTAACATACGCATAGCCGTTGCAGCTGCAGCCATACGGGCAGACGTCTTGTCGGGAATAACGCCCTGTACAGCCCCCTTCCATATTAATTCCCGCTGCGCGGCATCAACTACATGTACCGAAACGGTTCCCTCACGATAGCGACCTAGTTCAACCGTTTCGCTCTTCCAGCTATAATTGCGCTGTCCGATATAACGGGGAGCTCCATCGGTACGAAAATCGGTCTGGCGGGTTTGCACCTGCGTGTTGACGACTATGCCGATGTTAATGAGCCAGTCCGGTCGATCAGTGCTTTGCTCATACCCCCGCTGCTTTAATTCCGCCGCAATTGCCTGCTGCAAATCAGCTATGCCTTCGGCAAACTGTGCCGTAATCGTATCGCCACTGGCCTGAACCTGATAAAATCCGAAAGTCTTTTTTTCCTGCCAGTTTACACCGGGCGCGGACTCAACAGGTAACACTCGAATGGCGTTGCATGATACCAAAGAAACAAATAACAAAAGAGAGAAAATCGTTCTCATAAAACGGAAGGAATTAACTGAAATATGTTGAGAAATGAGATAACCCACCACCATGCACTACTCTGCCGTTAGCTGAATAATATACTTTGGAGGAGCACTTCGCTGCAGTTGCATATCCGGCTTGGCATTGCTGATCTTATAGCGTGTCGCCGTTAATTGCTTTTCTTGCAGGTAGGCTACCACGGCAGCGTTGCGGCGCTCCATCACTGTTGCAACCAATTTGGTGAGCGTTTCTTTTCCCATGATGCGAACACATTTCTCTTCCGTTGAATGAAGATCAAGTTGTCCGGTTACCAGACTGTTCACATACTTCACAAAAAGCGAGTCGGTTTCAGCCAGACTATCGAGCCGCTGTTTGCTAGCTTCCGTTAACGACCCGCCGGCCGGCATACGCAGGTATTTTTTCTTGGTCTCACTAACTGCAATCACCGCCGCCTCATCTTCCAGGTTGGTTTCCTGTATCAGCTCCATTTTCATTTCCTGCTTCTGTTGCAAAACTTTACAAAGATTATCGAGTACCTTTTTTTGCTTCGGCTCAATACCCAACTGCACATAATCGAAATACACTTCTTTAAAATCCTCCTCCTTGCCCCCAAATAAATTGGCAATTAACCGGAAGGGAGCCGTAGCCGCCTTCACGATGATGTTCTTTACCACTTGCCATACCACCTTTCCCCATTTGAATTTTGGATCATCGAGAC
>JBEIUM010000245.1:0-3874 GCA_040374385.1 Sediminibacterium sp.
CGGAAGAGCAGAGATTATGATACCCTGGTGCGCGACTACCAGGCTAAACTGCAGCAAGGTGGAAAGGCGCCCTCTGCCTATGTGCCTGCAACAGGATCGAACACGATCAAGCGATTGCTGCAATTGGAAAAGTCAGTGGACCGGCTTTGTCATATCATTGATGGGTTAACTGAGGAGGAGCTAGATCGGTATCTTTTGCCCCACCCTTTATTGGGCAAGTTGACCATGCGTGAGATGCTCTATTTTACCAGCTACCATGTCACCCATCATCATAAACAGGTAGAGAATATTTTGAAAAATTGATCTAACAGTGCAATCTCTCGAAAACAATTCGCTGTGTGCGAGTTGTTTGCATTAATTGCAGGCAGATTCGGTCCATTTTGCCGCCTAGCTCTTTAATAAATAAAAAGGAGTTGCTGGTATTACTTCACTGCGGCACAACACCCATCTCCCTATCCAGCGCTTTCTCCAGCACCGCAAAGGGAAGGCAACCATTGATTAAAATGAAATCATGGAATCGAATCACGTCAAATTGCTTGCCTAACTTGTCCTGGTATTTCCTGCGCAATCTTTCGAATTGCAAGGCGCCAGATTTGTAAGCCAGTGCTTGACCGGGTATATCGCAACTATAACGTAATGTCTCTGTTTTAATTTGTTCTTCGGATTCTATTACATGATCGCGCATGTATTGCATTGCTTCTTCCCTACTCCAGCCCATGTAATTCATACCCGCATCTACCACTAAGCGTACGGCAACAAACATATCCATGAGCAACCGGCCACAATAATCATAGGGATCATCATACATACCCAACTCTGTTCCTAATTGAGAGGCATAGGAAGCCCAGCCTTCTGAAAAAGCCCAGATGAATTGATTCTGCCGAAACGTGGAAAGGTCTTTATTCTCCGCCTGTAAGCGACCCTGCAGGTGATGACCGGGCGAGATCTCATGCAGCGCCAATCCCACCGCACTCGTCAACGGACGCTGGTCGAGCTTAGACCCATTGAAATAATAAATACCCAGTGGCTCATCTCCTGCCGGAGGCTCATAATTACCGAAGGTCATCACAGGCTCTAAAGCAGGTGCTAACCTTCGTATGTCGTATCCTGTCTTGGGTCGTAAGGAGATCAGGCGATGAATCACCGTATCTACTTTTCGCAAAGGCTTCTTAAGTCGCTCGCCAACTTCTTCGGGCGTGGAGGCTAAAAACCGTTTGTCGGTTTGTAAAAAGCGATAGAATGCTTTTCTGTCTCCCTGAAACCCGGTCGATAAACGAATACTGTCGAGCTGTTGCAGTATCATGGCTACCTGTTGCTTACCCATATCGAACACTGCTTCGGGTGTCAAATCGGATGTCGTGTAAAATTTTACCAAGTATTGGTAATAGGCTTTTCCTCCCGGGTACTGTGCCAAGCCAACTTTGTCAGTAGCATTTTTCAGGTAATCTCCTTTCAGGTAGTTGGCCAGCGAATCATGTTGCGGAATAATTTTATTCTGCAATATATATCCTTTGCGGCAGCTTGAAATTTTTTTCTTACAGCACTATCAATTTTTTTCAATCGGGCATCCGCAGGATACAAAAAGTGCTGTTCCGGCTGAACCTGCCTGGTTTTGATCAGCCCAAGTGTCAACTCTATTTCTGGTTTAGATAAACGTATACCCTTCGATTCCATCCACCGTAACTTGTCGAGATAAAATTTTTGCACTTCTTCATATTGACCCAGTAGTTTTACATATTTGTCTACATCTACCGGTTGCTCGAAAGAAGCTTGCTTAAATGTCATTTCAGTGCTATTCAAATAGCTGGCATACGGAGTAATGAGCGGGAACATATTATTGTAGAAGCGTGTTCCCTCTTGTCTGATTTCGGTGGTCCATTTCAAAAGATCGTAATCAATCTTTTTTGCAGCCGATAGCGTATTGAAGTCAACTTCTTTTAATTGGCTTAGCAGGTTGGAAAAATAGATAGAGTCTTCGATCATGTCAACCATTGTGCCAGCATATAGCTTATCTGGTAGCATTGATTTGCCTCCAGCCACGGTTACTGCTCTCCCGGTTGTCAGGTCTCTGTCCCACACTGCCTGGGAGAGACGATCAACCAATAAAGATTGACTGGTATGCGGAGTTGGATTTCCACAGCCGTAACATAAAGCGATGAGTGTAGGAACCAAGATGGATAATCGTTGCATGAGGAAAGCGTGTTTATCTATAATAGAATAAGTATCGATCAGTAGATTAAATGGGGCGGTCTATTCTTTACTGCAATCGACTCGCCCGCAAAAAGCCTATCGGCAATTTTGTTTGCCCTTTCACAGCCAGGTCGGCCATGATTTCTCCTACTACACTCACGAATTTAAATCCGTGACCACTGAAGCCTGCAGCAATTGCTACGTCATTATCATACCCCGCCAAATGATCTAAAATAAAATTGTGATCCGGCGAATTGGTGTACAGACAGGTTTTCATTGTCAGTGTTGCCTCATAGGCGTCGGGTATCAGGCGTCGCAGCGCTTCTATCAATACTTGTTCGTCTTCATTTTTTTTGTTCCGGTTAACATGATCCGGATCGGTTATATCTCCGCCGGGTGCATGCATGGCCAGCTTTAATCCTGCGGGACCGCCGAGTTGCCCGACGGGCAATATGGGAAATCCATAATAGTCACGACCACCGTGTTCAATGATCCAGCAGGGGAAATTACCCAGGGTAAAATCGTCCCATTTTTTTGGCTTCATCCAGGCGATGGCTTGGCGCGTAACTGTAAGTTTATTAGCCAATGCCGGAATCATCTTTCCTCCCCAGGGCCCGGCCGTGATGACCAGTTTTTTTGCCTGGTAGCTGCCTTGGTCGGTGGTAACGCTGATGGTGCCGTTGTCGCGCTTCCACTGTAATACTTTCTCTCTGGTGCGAATGATGGCTCCGCGCTTGATCGCCTGTTCGGTGAAGAGTAGGATGCTTCTTTCGGGCGTAACGAAACCGGCATCGGGCTCTAATAGTTGCTTATAGCCATCGGGCAGTTTAAATTGAGGATATCTTTTTTGGGCGTCTGCCTGCGACAGCTCTTCTACAGGAATATTATATTTTTCAGATGATAGTTTCACTCCTTTGATGAAGGGGTCGTTGGTTTCTCCGCAATACAGCAGTCCTGTTTTGAAAAATACCTGGGTGCCGGTTTCGTTTTCCAGGGTTTTCCAGTTTTCATAGGCGCGCTGCAGCAAAGGCACATAGTCGGGATGTTCTGCATAGGCTTTTCGGATAATACGACTTTGTCCACCATGCGAACCGAGTTCATGTGGAATATCAAATTGTTCCAACCCCAAAACCTTGTATCCTTGTTTGGCGAGCTGATAACAGGTAGAAGAGCCCATGCTGCCTACGCCGAGTACAATCACATCAAAAAGAGTAGGGAGGTCTCTGGGTTTTTCAATTGCGGCCCTCACGCGGGCAGACAACTCGGTTGTCGATAATATGGTAGAGGCGGTAGCTGCTGACATGCTTTGCAGAAAGTTTCTACGATCCATAGAAAAAATGCTTGGGCATTAAAAGAGATATTTAAATGTAAGCAATTCATTCTAAAAAAAGGAATACCTGTAGGATTTTGCACAGCATTCTATACCCTCGGCCGATAGGTGTGTAATTAGAATGCATCGTTCAGTCGCAGATAGAAGGCGCCACCGAAAGTGCTGTTGCGTGCATAATCCATTCGCACAAACATGCGGTTTTTCTTATTGATCAGGAATCGCAATCCGGCCCCGCCGGTCCATAAAAAATCCTGTAGCTGATAATCGCCCGGTGACGAAGCGGAAAATCCTCCTGCGGTAAAGATGGAAGCGTGTACCCATTTCCATACTTGAAACCTGTATTCACTTTGTGCA
>JBEIUM010000305.1:0-2292 GCA_040374385.1 Sediminibacterium sp.
ATTTACCAACTGTATTGAATGCGGGTCTCTGGTATAAACAAAATACTGCCGTTATCCCCTACTTGGGTATCATGTACAAGAATATGCAAGCTGGTATTACCTATGACATTTATGTAGGAAATTCATCTACTGGAGCTATTCGCACTTTCGAACTTTCATTGATCTTCAGAAAGCCCGGTAAAACAGGTAGATTGATGGATTCTTTTGGTAAATAACCTGCTGAGGGTAAGCATCTACTTAGCTGATACGATAGAATCGTGCAGCATTACCATTTAATACTTCGACTTGCTCAGCCATGGTAAAACTGCCTATGTAGGTACGAACAATATCAAGACAATCAGCATAAGAGGCAGCCAATAAACAAACAGGCCAGTCACTCCCCACCATCAAACGAGCTGTACCGAAACAATTGACTATATGATCTAAATACGGAACAAAATCATCGTATTTCCAAGATTTCCAGTCTGCCTCGGTCACCATGCCACTTAGTTTACAAGAAACATTGGGATATTTAGCCAGGGTTGCAATGTCCTCCTGCCATCCAGCAATTACTCCCTGTCTAATAGCTGGCTTGGCCATATGATCGACCACAAAATTCAGGTGGGGTAATTGGCCGACCAGTTCTGTTGCAGCAGCGATATGTTGGGGATATAGTAAAAGATCAAAAGTATATCCGGCATTACCAAGTATTCGCAATCCATCGACAAAGGCCTTTTGAAGCATAAAATCAGGTGTCTCTGATTGAAGGATATGGCGAAATCCTTTGAGCTTTTTTACATTTTCATATTTTGCCAAGCGCTCAGCCAATTCGGGTTGACATAAGTCTATCCAGCCGACAACTCCCTTGATGAAGGGGTGTTGGTCTGCCAGCTCTAATAAAAAGCCGGTCTCAGCTTCAGATTGTTCTGCCTGAACTACAATCGTACCCATTACATTATTAGCTGATAGCAGATTCCCCAACTGAGATGGAAGATAATCCTGCTTTAAAACAGACATCCCGTCCGTAATCCAGTTATGTACAACCGGATCGTATTTCCAACAATGCTGATGGCAATCAAGTAGTAAGGGTAGTTGGTTCGTGTCAGTCATGTAACTGTAGGATATTAAGAAATCAGATCAATCCTGTGAAGTAGGGTCAATCGGTTTTACTACCCTTACTAACTTCCCTTCACTGTTCATTCCTTCCAAAACCAATAGTAGTTTCTTACTAAAATCATTGTTATAATAGGTCAACTTGATGCGTGGACTCTTCTTATTCGTGAGTATATAAGGGTTCCAAAGTAATGTTGTTCTATTATCCGGGTCGAAGACCGTTTCAGGTTTATCATAGGGAGGCTGGGCGAATTCCTTGAAACGCGAGTACCCACCCAGAATTGCGTATTCCATTCCTTTAGCGTTTGGATCAGCCTTTCGGGTGTCTTGACCACGTTTGGTATATATGGCAATTGCACCGCCTGCTCCACCCCCACCCGATCCAAAGAAGGGTGGACGAAATACCTTAACAAAGGCAATGTCCTGGATGTTAATCGTCTGTATCATATCAATCTGTGCCCTGATCTCGTTCAGATATAAATCAGGCACAGATCCCCGCCAATTCAGCGTTGCATTGGCACCCGAACCGGAGATCATTAAACCTGCTACCCGACCCTGTAAAAATGTCAATACATCGATAGCGCCCATAATTTTCGCATCTTCACCAATGTCAAAAGCATAACCATCGCCCCCGGAAAACAATCCGGTAGCAAATTTCTCTTCCAATATTTGGAGGTTGGTCTTCGTCTTGGCTTTTACTACCACTTCCTGTAGGGTAGCTGCTTGCATCATTTTTCTCAATCGCTCCTGTTCATTGAAAATAGCGGTCATACGAACACGCAAAATACTATCCGCATAAGGTGTTATAGGATTTTTATCGAGGAAAGTCTTTCTCCCAGGCTGGTAACGTAATAATCCATTGTCTAGGCGTACCTGTGTTACTTCGGTCAATTTATTGCCCGAGTTAAAATTATAGTAAACTTTTGCCGTGTCATAAAAGAACATATCGGCCACTTCAAAGGAACCGTCTCGATTTACTGGCGCAAAATAAAATTGCTTACTGCTGTCTTTACCCGTCATGATCAAATTTAATTGAGGTGGGGCAGCAGACATATTCGGTTTTAAACCAAAAACTTTACCCTGTAGTTTGATAAAACTCTGCTCCACCGGATAACTGATAGCAGGAGGTACTCCGGCTTTCAATTTATCCCAATTAAACCTTCGCCAACCGTGGGTGAGTAGCACCAAATCAAGATTTGC
>JBEIUM010000136.1:0-6814 GCA_040374385.1 Sediminibacterium sp.
GGAAAGTTGATGAAACATATTACGCTGGTAGAAGCCGGTAGCGTATTGAAGATGCATTTTTTTCAATAAGAGCGCCGCTCCCAATGTAAAACCATTTAATCCGCTTACCTGATTAAATACATTCAGCTCTGCCCGGCGTTGAAAATTATACCCGGCCATTAGTTCCAGTTTTTCATGCGGATAAACCTGCACCCCTACTGTGAGACGGTTGACCAGTTTATTCAAGAAGGTAACACCTGTATAATTGATTTCACCTTCGCCGGCGCGGAAGCTAGTGTCATTATACACAGTATTCCAGGTCTGTAAACGCGCGGCTGTTAGCGAAAACTGAAACGGAGCATTCGCCAGTCGCTTGGAAATGCCAGCCTGTATTTCAAAAGGCAGCTCTTCCTTTACGCCTCCCGCACTGTAAGCATTCAGTTGGGTACCCATATTCTTTACCAAAAACGAGGCTTGCCATCCATTGCTGGAATCACGATAAGCTACACCAATATCGGCTGCTAAACCGGAACTACGGAAAGCCCCATAATTTGAATGAATGAATTTAACTGTGATACCCAGGTTGAACTTTTCCTGGTAAGTTCTGCTCAGCATACCCTGAACAACAAAATCGGCAGGTGTAATTTGTCCAAGGGTATTACCAGCTGCATCGGTTTGGGTGATAGAACCATAATCAAAATAATTCACGCCTATGGCAGACATCCAATTGGAGCGGGGTATTTCGGCTGCAGCCATCAGGGAATAATTCCGGATACCGGCAACGAATGATTGTACTGAAGTACTGATTTGTGCGTGCTGGCTTGACCGAAGTAAAGCAGGCTGTTGGAAGGCCAGGGATACGTCGTTAGAAAGGGTAGAAATATTGGTTCCGCCCAGTGCCCAGGTTCTTGCTCCGATGGGCTGACGGAGAAAAGAAAACACAGCGTTTCCACCCAATGTTTGCGATTGAATCGCATTGCAAAAGGCACAAAGCAGACAAAGCAGAAAAAGGGTATATCTCCGCTGGAACATGATTCAAAACTAACGAAGAATCTGCAACAGCAACCGCTAATATTAAACAAGGGCGAGTTCAATCACCTGCTGCATGGTTTTCACATAGTGGAATTGGAGTCCCGTTATAAACTCGGGATCAATTTCCTTTATGTCTTTTTCATTTTGATTGCAGAGGATGATTTCCTTCAAACCGGCTCTTTTGGCTGCCAGGATCTTTTCCTTGATACCACCTACAGGTAATACTTGTCCGCGCAAGGTAATTTCACCTGTCATGGCGAGGTAGGGTTTTACCTTTTTACCTGTGAAGGCAGAAACAATGGATGTCAGCATGGTGATGCCTGCGCTGGGACCGTCTTTGGGTGTAGCCCCTTCTGGAACGTGGAGGTGGATGTTCTTCCGAGTAAAGAGTGTTGGGTCAATGCCCAATTTCTTAGCATGGGCTTGAGCAAAGGTAAAGGCTGTCGAAGCACTTTCCTTCATCACATTCCCCAGGTTACCGGTCAACTTCAATTCTCCCTTACCGTCACTCAAAAGTGTTTCAATAAAGAGGATATCACCCCCTACATAGGTCCATGCCAACCCAACCGATACGCCCGGTATGAGCGCCGTTTTATAAATTTCATTGTTATACCGTATCGGACCGAGGATCTTCTCTACATCAGATAGGGTAACAGATGATTTCAGTTTTCCTTTTGTTGCCAGTTCTTTAGCCTGGTAGCGCATGATGGAAGCCAGCTGACGATCTAATTCGCGCACACCACTCTCCCGCGTGTAATTCTCTATCACCTTTTCCAAAACGGGAGCCGTAATCTGAAATGACACATCTTTGAGTCCGTGTGCTTCCTTTTGTTTGGGAACCAGGTGTCGCAAGGCGATTTCTATTTTCTCTTCGGTCGCATAACCGCTGAGATCGATGATCTCGAGTCGATCCCGGAGGGCAGGTTGAATTTGCTGTATGTTATTGGCCGTTGCAATGAACAACACTTTACTCAAATCATATTCCAACTCCAGGTAGTTATCGTAGAAGGAATGGTTTTGTTCGGGATCCAGCACTTCCAGCAAAGCGGAAGAAGGGTCTCCACGAAAGTCATTACCAATTTTATCGATCTCATCTAAAATCATTACCGGATTAGATGAATGACATTTACGGATGTTCTGAATGATTCTGCCCGGCATGGCGCCAATATAGGTTTTCCGATGTCCGCGTATCTCACTTTCATCATGCAGTCCGCCCAAACTTACCCGCACATACTTTCTGCCGACGGCGTGTGCGATGGAGCGACCGAGCGATGTTTTACCAATTCCCGGAGGGCCGAGGAAACAAAGTATGGGACTCTTCATATCGCCCTTCAGTTTCAGCACAGCCAGGTATTCAAGTATACGGGTTTTAATTTTTCCCATCCCATAGTGATCGTTATCGAGCACTTCCGCAGCATGCTGCAAGTCGTAGTTGTCGAGGGTATATTCCTCCCAGGGCAAATCGAGCATGAGGTCGAGGTGATTGTAAACAACGGAATAATCTGGCGTGGAAGGATGCATCCTTTCCAACTTGGCCATACCCGTGTAAAAAGCAGTTTTAGCAGTTTCCGGCCATTTTTTCTGTTCGGCCTTCTTCTTCATATCTGCCAACTCGCGATCGTTGCTATCGCCCCCCAGTTCATCTTTGATGCTCTTCAGCTGTTGCTGTAAAAAATAATCGCGTTGTTGTTTATCAATTTCGGTGCGCGTCTTATTGGTAACCTTATCTTTCAGTTCAGCAAACTGTAATTCCTTTTGTAAAATTTTTATCAGATGAACTGTCCGATCTTCCACTTGATCCATTTCCAGCAGATGTTGCTTTTCATTCAGTTCGCTGTTCAGGTTGCTGCTGACAAAGTTGATAAGGAAATAAGGATTTTCGATGTTCTTCAGAACGATGGATGCTTCAGTTGGAATATTCGGTGAGAGTTGTATGATCTGCGTTGCCAGGTCTTTAATGGTGCTTACCTGTGCCCTGAATTCTTCGGTGGTTGGAACACCACCTTCCGGTAATAGGGTCACGGCGCCTTTAAAATATTCAGATCCGGGTACCAGATCACCCAATGCGAACCTGCGTTTACCTTGAATGATGATGGTAGTGCCCCCATCGGGCATTTTGATCAATTTGGCAATCTTGGCAACGGTTCCGATGCGACAAAGGTCATCGGGACTAGGGTCTTCCACTGCCGCATCTTTCTGTGCGAGAACGCCGATCAGCTTCTCCCCTTTGTATGCTTCATTGACGGCCAGGATGCTTTTATCCCTGCCTACGGTAATGGGCAATACAACGCC
The DNA here is from genome assembly GCA_040374385.1 of Sediminibacterium sp. GTDB lineage: Bacteria > Bacteroidota > Bacteroidia > Chitinophagales > Chitinophagaceae > Sediminibacterium. The sequence goes on from JBEIUM010000136.1 coordinate 3,304, forward strand.
GGGAAATAAAACAGTATTCCTTAGTGGTAGCAGTGGCAATACGTCGGGTACCTCCAGATCTTTATCAATGTCCAGGTCCTCCTCCGAGATGGGGATGATGGGCATAAAATCTGATTCCTCTTCTGCCTGATTGAATTGTTGATTATAAGCCATAAATTATGTATAGTTACGACAATTTGGCACGCGAAAAAGTTCCGGGCGCCAGAACCCAGTCGTTTTAACACTTGCAATATTAATGCCAAGCGTGTTTTTGTGGAACAAGGGGTTCAAACTGACAGCAAAAACGTAAAAAGGGACAAGAACTGTCGGTGCACTTATTTTTTCCTGAAAAAGAGCCGTATGGGTATCCCTGTCAGCTGGAAATGGGCGCGTAACTGATTCTCCAGGTAATTTTTATATGGCGTCTTGATGTTATCGGGAAAATTGGTAAAGAAGGCGAATGATGGCACTGGTGTAGGCAGTTGGGTAACGTACTTGATTTTCACCGAATGACCTCTCACGACCGGAGCATGATAAGCTTCCACTGCCTTCAGCATCACCTCATTCAATGCTGATGTGGGTATCTTTTGCTTTCTGCGGTCTGCCACGTCGAGTGCAATTTCAATGGCTTTGTGAATGCGTAATTTTTCTTTAGCTGAAATGAATACAACAGGAACATCGGTGAAGGGTGCCAGCTTTTGTTTCACCATCTTTTCATATTCTTTAGCGGTCTGCGTATTCTTTTCTACCATGTCCCACTTATTGACCAAGATTACGATGCCTTTTCCTTTGCGGATGGCCAGACTGAGAATGGTGATGTCTTGGGCAGAAATACCTTTTACAGCATCCAGTACCACCATACATACATCGGCTTCATCCATAGCACGGATTGCACGAATGATGGAATAAAATTCCAGGTCATCTTTTTCCTTACTCTTTTTACGGATGCCGGCTGTATCGATCAGGATAAATTCCTTTTGGAAGAGTTTGTAATGGGTGTGAATAGAGTCGCGTGTGGTGCCGGAGATATCACTTACGATGCTGCGCTCGGTGCCGGTCAGTGCATTTAAGAGCGAGGATTTCCCCACATTGGGTTGACCAACGATGGCAAATCGGGGTAAGGCAGCTTCATCAGATTCGGTTATAGATTGTTCCGGGGGGATGGGGGCCACGATGGCATCCAGCAGATCACCTGTTCCGCTGCCGGATAGGGAACTGATGAAAAAAGTGTTTTCAAATCCCAAAGAATAGAACTCGGTGGCTTCCAGTTCGCGGGTACCGTTATCCACTTTATTCACCACCAAATACACCGGCTTTTTATTCTTCCTGAGCATGTTGGCCATGGATTCATCGAGGTCTGTAATGCCGGTTGCCACATCTACCAGAAAGATCAGTGCATCGGCTTCTTCTACTGCAAGACGGACTTGTTGACGTATTTCCGCCTCAAATAATCCGGTGCCCTGGGGCACAAAACCGCCGGTATCAATTACATTGAATACCCTACCTGACCAATCAGCCACGCCGTATTGACGGTCACGCGTCACACCGCTGATATCGTCAACGATGGCTTTTCTTTGTTCCAATAGCCGATTAAACAAAGTGCTTTTTCCGACATTGGGTCTACCCACAATAGCTACTGTATAACTCATAATCAATTCATATTTAAATTCAACGGTAACCATATTCCCTCAACTGACGATCATTATCGCGCCAGTTTGGTCGCACTTTCACAAACAACTCCAGGAATACTTTCCTTCCGATGAATGATTCAATATCTGTTCTTGCCAAGGTACCGATTTCTTTGATGCGACTGCCGCGTTCCCCGAGCATGATGGCTTTTTGAGATTCCCGGCTAACGATGATGTCGGCCTGAATCTTCACCAGTTGTTCTTTTTCAGCATATTCATTTACCACAACGGCAGTTTGGTAGGGTATTTCCTCGCCGCAGGTAGCATAGATCTTTTCCCTGATCAGTTCCCCAACAAAGAATTTCACGGGCAGATCGCTCAGGTCTTCTTCGCTGTAAAAAGGCATCCCCTCGGGCATATACTTGAGGATAGTTGTCAACAGGGTATCGAGGTGTTTTTTCTCGAGTGCTGAGATCGGGATAACTTCCTTACAATATTTCTTCCCTTTAAAAAAGTCAACCGCGGCATCTAATTTTTCAGTCCTTACTGCATCTATCTTATTCAACAGCACGAGGGCGGGTACTTTTAGTCGCAGTCGCGAAAAAATTTCATCTACCTGCTGCCAGTCGCTGGTGATATCAACCAGTAGTAGTGCCAGATCAGCGTCTTCCAGTGCCGACTGAACGGCATCCATCATGTGCTGGTGCAGTTTATATTTTGGCTCGATAATGCCGGGGGTATCGGAGAGAACAATTTGATACTCACCGGGATCATTCAGGAATACCTTGATGCGATGTCGGGTGGTTTGTACCCTGGGGGAAACAATGGCCATTTTCTCCCCTACTAATGCATTCAGGAGGGTGCTTTTGCCCGCATTGGGTTGACCGAATATGTTGACAAAACCCGACTTCATACAGTAAAAAAAAGGCCCTGAGGGCCTTAGTTTGGTTGCGAGGGAAGGGATCGAACCTCCGACCTTCGGGTTATGAGCCCGACGAGCTACCGCTGCTCTACCTCGCGATATAGGAGTGCAAAGTTACGGAATTTTTGTTTAGTAACCAAGTTTTAAAGGAAGCGGGAATAGCTACATTGAAAACCGCTCAATAGTAAGGGAAAAAATGTTAGATACAAAGTTGCCGGATTGTCTGCAGGTGTTGGGTGGTTAATCCTATCAATGGGGCTGTATGAACCAACCGCGCCTTCACATGAGCAGGTAGGTCATGTAAAGAACTGTCATCATCGATTATGATAAAGTCATCAGGGGGGGCGTGTTGAGTTAACCAATGCAAGATTTCATCTTTACGGCTTAAAAATAACGGCTGGGTATCCATCAATTCAAACTCATCGATTCGAATGTCGCGTCGTAAGAAAATATCTTTCCATTCTTCAACATTCCAACGAGACCGATGTGAGCTGGTTAGAAGTATCCGGGTAGAGGGCTCTATCAGCTCTTTTAGAACGCTTACAGCCTGCGAACTAAAAGCCGGAAATCCATCAGAGAGCAGTGCAGGTTGTTGCCATGCCCGGGCGGGAACCATCACTCCATCAATATCGAGTAAAATGAGCATGGCATAAAGTTATGCGCTTTATTTCAAAATTTCGTTGAGCGCATCTATTGAATACCCATTATAGAATGCATCTTGGTGGTTAAGAAATTTAATTTTTTCGGGAGTGTCCCAATCTTCCGCAATTAATTGAACATCTTTCCAGCTATATAAATGATGATTTGAAGGCCGAATGCCAGGATACTTATCAATTGGAACGTTTAGCAACTTAGAGGCAATATATCGATGGTGTCCGTCTATAATCAAGGACTTATCAATTATAATTCCGGGAAATTGAAGTCCAATTCTCATTTTTACATATAGCCGATAAATAATTGGGAAACAGATGCTGTTTTGGGA
>JBEIUM010000182.1:0-5644 GCA_040374385.1 Sediminibacterium sp.
CGTTGCTTTATTTCCAGCCTCATCAACTATCTGGCTGCCGGACTTCAAGAAAATTCCTACCGGAATTATTCCCCTTTTATCCCAATCACCCGACTGCACTCGATATTTAAATTCCAATGAGCTGTCTGCTATTTTACTGAGGACAGCCATTGCAGCGTTGCTTTCCAATTGCAACAACAACTGTATGGAATCAGATTTCCCGATTAACCTGATTTTTTCTGAAAAGTTGAAACGGAAAAGCAGTTCTTCATTTAGTTTATACATGCCTGCTGCAGGCAATGCGATACTTTCAATGCTAGGAGGCAAGCCATCCACTTTTATTGGTACGGATGGTGATGTATTTGTGAACTCAAGCGATGCTGGATTACCTGCAACATCTGTTATGCGACTGCCATTTAAGGTAAGGGAAGTTCTCCATGTAATACCATCAGGATCTGATTCCCCTTCTTTAACGATATAGCCGAACAACAAGAAGTTGTCTTCCGATTTGATCATTGGCGCCTGTCGGTTATTTCCGCCAATATTGATCCATAAATAAGGTCTTTTATCAGCAGTTGACAACATAATTTTTTCTGAAAACCGAAAATGCCAAAACAGGGTATCACCAATACCTTTTAGTTTATCAGCTGGCGGATGTGCCGAACTAATGAAGGGTAGTTTCGTATCGATTTCGTCAGCAGTTTGATCAATGATAAAATCAGTCTTTGTATTTTGGTTACCGGCAGCATCCGATAGTGTCAATCCGATATGTATTGCGTCAGATGCCGGAATGTGAAGGTCGCCTACCGGTAATGTTAGTCTTGACAAGTAGGTGGAATCATTTAGCTTCTGCCAGTGTTGTAGAGGGAGACCTGCTATTGAGCCTCGTATGAGATTGATGAAACTGGTATCGGGTTCTGTTGAGACAAACAGTTCAAGCGTATCTGCAACTTTAAAAAGTTGATTAGGTATCGATATTCTTTTAATCAGCGGGGGTGTTCTGTCAACATTTGCTGTCCCTATAGCCATTACCGGGGTGCCAAAGACCGGGAAGGGATTTTTTGTAAGTCCTCGAAAAACCAGTCGAATCGTTCCATCACCCTTTCCAGTGTATACAGTAATTGTGAAGGATGTTCCACTGCCTTCAATGGCAGTAATTTTTGCCTCACTGATACCTGTTGAAATTAACTCAAAATCTTCACGAGCAAGTTGCTCAATTGGATGGACCAGTTGTAGTTGAAATAGTACGAAACTATCTTTTGTGTTGTGAGGGGTTGAAAGTTGGAACTTGGAAACAGTAGTAGGCGTAAAAAAAGAATACCTGTTTCCTGTCATGAATAGATTGTTCTGTTCGATAAATCCCCTGGCATAAAGTATGGATGCAGGAACGAGGTTAGACAAGTTTACTTGCAGGGTATCTTTTTTTGAAACATTCGCTGGTATGGAAACAGCTCCTGTAAAGTCGGGTGATTTTGACCATTGTATGCCAAACTTCGGGAGTGTGTTTGTCCCGGGATTTTGAATGCGTACATCCAATTCAACTTGATTGACAGCTATCACCCGGTGATTGATAATGCTGACCTCCGGCGGGTAGGGTGGGGTAGTGAAAATACTGGCATGGCTGATAGTTGATCCCGCTTCATTGGTAGCGATCAATCTGGCCCAGTATTTTTGTTCTGGTTGCAAGCCCGTCAATTGCACCCTGGTTACTTGGTTTTCTATCCATTCATTTACCTCATTCGGAACAGCAACTCCGGACTTAGGAAAATCAAATGAGGGGATGGTATCCCATTCCCAGATAATTTCTGTTTTGCTGCCACCTGGATAAACTTTTGCCGAGAGGATCGCATGTTGCGGGGATATAGTATCGATCAGTATGGAATCTACAACAGCTAATCTTGATTGACGGGTTGCGCTCAATTGAAACATATCAAGTGCGCAGAGATCATCGTTGCCGGCTTCATCCGGGTCGAACCAGCAAAGCAGTAGTTGTTCATCTGGTTTCCAGGTAAGGTGGTCAAGCTGGAAGCTAAGCGGTTGCTGATTTTCTGCAAGGTTTCCGTTCAAAGATGAAGCTCCACCGGTAAAATGACGGGAAGTAAAGTTTCCGGCCGGATAGGCTATCCATCCAACTGTATCAATTCCCTGCCAGCGGCCTGTCTTTACTTTCAGCAGCCAATTATTTTTTCTGCCCGATCCCCCTTTTCGCCATTGTTCAATCAAGGCTGCAACTGATAGGCTATTGAGTACAGTACCTGTCTGGTTCACCAATATGAGTCCAAAAGCATAGGCTCCCCCGGATGTTGAAATAGTTCCAAGCGATCTGTCCGGCTGGCTGCTTATACCCGCACTTACCACCCCATGGCTGGCAGAAGTGCCGCTTCCGACATAAAAACTGGCTTGCGGACTGCTTCCGGCGGGTTGCAGGAAAAACCAGCCCGGTATTCGGCAGCTTTGGAGCGGAGGGTTGGTAAAGTCGAAGGGGCCTTTTCCTGAAAAGGTAAAAGTCCCGGATGCAGGTAAACTATCGAATGTTTGGGTATAAACCGTTCCTGGTTTATTGTATGTTATGGGCCTGAATTGAGCCGAAAGTTGGCAGATCAGGAAAAGGGAGGTACCCAAAATGGCTTGTATCCGAATCATAGGATAGCTGGATTTTGGGGACTAAACTAGCTTTCCGGGGGTGTTCCGGTTTCAGCGACAGATAATTCAGTTAAAAAGGCCTCTTTTTTCAGGCGTTTTTACCTATTGTTTTTTCCCGCTTTTTATCGGGTGTCAACCCCAAGATGGGGTGCTGGTTTCATTATCAGGGAGTTGCGGTCTGGGCTTTCGCAGGTAGATATGGGGTAAAACCGGGGTTATTCGATAAAACTTTTTGATTTTTCCGAATCTACTATTACCTTTGCCGTCCGAATTTTAAAAGGAAAATAATGCCTACTATCCAGCAATTAGTTAGAAAGGGCCGCGAAATCATCCGGGCCAAAAGTAAATCCAGGGCCTTGGATGCTTGTCCGCAGCGCCGTGGAGTTTGTACCCGTGTTTATACTACCACCCCTAAGAAGCCCAACTCAGCCCTTCGTAAAGTGGCTAAGGTTAGGCTGACCAATAAAGTTGAGGTGATCGCTTACATCCCCGGTGAAGGTCACAACTTGCAGGAGCACAGTATCGTTCTGATTCGCGGTGGTCGTGTAAAGGATCTGCCCGGCGTACGTTATCACATTGTTCGCGGAAGTCTGGATACTGCAGGTGTGAAGGATAGAAAGAAGAGCCGTTCTAAATACGGTACCAAGAAGGAAAAGGCTAAAAAATAAACCTACAAATTTTAATAATTAACGCACATGCGTAAAGCACAAGCAAAACGATTACCACTGGCTCCCGATGGCCGTTTCAATGACAAACTGGTTACCCGGTTCATTAATAACTTAATGTGGGATGGAAAGAAAAGTACTGCTATCAATATCTTCTATGATGCAGTAGACAAGGTTTCCAAGATTACCGGTGAAGAGGGATATGAGATCTGGAAAAGAGCCATCGCTAACATTACTCCTTCAGTTGAGGTTCGTAGCCGCCGTATCGGTGGTGCGACTTTCCAGATACCGACGGAAGTTCGCCCCGACAGAAAAATTTCTTTGAGCATGAAGTGGCTGATCCGTTATAGCCGCGAGCGCAACGGTCGTACCATGGCCGACAAATTAGCCAATGAGATTGTTGCTGCGTCCAAGGGTGAAGGTGCTGCTTTTAAAAAGAAAGAAGATACCCATCGTATGGCAGAAGCCAACAAGGCTTTCTCCCACTTTAAAGTTTAATTGAACGCTTTAGTATATAAAAAGAGTCCTGAATCTCAGGACTCTTTTTTTTAATATGAATTGATTTTTACCGGTTTCTACCGCTATTTTCAAAAGTAATCCACATAAATAGTGTGCACTAAAATCGGAGCTATCATTAATATTTGTACCTTTGCGGCTCAAAATCAGGGCCTGTAAATTACGCAACCCAATCATTTAACAAAATAAGCTATGGCTGACTTAAGATTACAACGAAATTTTGGTATTGCCGCTCACATTGATGCGGGCAAGACAACAACTACCGAGCGTATTCTTCGCTATACCGGTATGATCCACAAAATCGGTGAAGTGCACGATGGTGCTGCTACCACTGACTGGATGGAGCAGGAAAAAGAAAGAGGTATCACCATTACCTCTGCTGCCGTTAGTTGCGAGTGGAAATTCCCAACTGTGCGTGGTACTGCTGACAGCAATACTAAATCATACTATTTCAATATCATCGATACACCCGGACACGTAGACTTTACCGTGGAGGTTGAGCGTTCTATGCGTGTTTTGGATGGTCTGATTGCCTTGTTCTCTGCCGTTGATGGTGTGGAGCCGCAGTCAGAAACTGTTTGGCGCCAGGCTAACCGTTATCGCGTACCCCGTATCGGGTTTGTAAATAAAATGGACCGTTCCGGGGCAGACTTCCTCATGGTGGTGAGCCAGGTGAAAGAAATGCTGGGCGCTAATGCAGTACCGCTGCAGTTACCCATCGGTGCTGAAGATAACTTCATTGGTGTAGTCGATCTGATTACTATGAAGGGAGTTATCTGGGATATGGAAACGGAGGGGATGACTTTTAAAGAGATTCCTGTGCCCGATGATATGAAAGAAGAAGTTGAGCACTGGCGCGCTAAATTAATTGAGGCTGTTGCTGAATATGATGACAATCTGATGGAGAAATTCTTCGAAGATCCCAATTCCATCACAGAGGCAGAAGTGCATGAAGCCATTCGTAAAGCTTGCATCGACCTGAGCATTGTACCAATGATGTGTGGTTCTTCCTTCAAAAACAAGGGTGTACAAACTGCACTGGATGCCGTATGCCGCTACTTACCTAGTCCGGTTGATATTGACCACATCACAGGTACCAATCCTGATACCGGTGAAACCATCACACGTAAGCCGGATCCCAAAGAACCATTTGCGGCACTGGCATTTAAAATCATGACAGATCCATTCGTGGGTCGTCTGGCATTCTTCCGCTGCTATTCTGGTCACCTCGACGCAGGTTCTTATGTATTGAATGTGCGTAGTGGTAAGAAAGAGCGTATCAGCCGTATCATGAAGATGTTTGCGAACAAGCAAAATCCTATTGACTTTATCGAGGCGGGTGATATTGCAGCCGCTGTAGGTTTTAAAGAAATCAAAACGGGAGATACCTTATGCGAAGAAGATCATCCGATTACGTTGGAGAATATGTTCATCCCCGAGCCCGTTATCTCTGTTGCCGTTGAGCCTAAGACGCAGGCGGACGTAGATAAAATGGGTATGGCCATCGCTAAGTTGGTGGAAGAAGATCCTACCTTACGCGTTAAGACGGATGAAGATACTGGTCAAACGATTCTTTCAGGTATGGGTGAGTTGCACCTTGAGATCATCGTAGATCGTATGCGTCGGGAGTTTAAAGTAGAAATCAACCAGGGTAATCCACAGGTTGCTTATAAAGAGTGTTTCACGCAGGCTATCGAGCACAGAGAGATACTGAAGAAGCAGACTGGTGGTCGTGGTAAATTCGCTGATATTTATTTTGAAATCGGACCAGCCGATCAGGAGTGGTTAACAGAGAATCCTGGTAAGGGTTTCCAGTTCAAGAATGATATTTTCGGAGGATC
>JBEIUM010000103.1:0-8526 GCA_040374385.1 Sediminibacterium sp.
ACCGTCAAAGGACATACTACCGGTGGTGCCGTAGAGAAAAGAGATACCGAGCAGCAACAAGGCGGAACTGAAGGCCGAAGACAGGATCATTTTCATTCCGGCCTCGGAGGAATTGCTTTTATGGAGATTGAAATTGGCCAGCGCCGCCAGGGGAATGGTGGCGAGTTCAAGCCCAACGTAGAAGAGCAGGAGATGGCCGGAGGAGATCATAAAAAACATCCCCATGAGGGAGGCGATCATGAGCATGTAAAATTCGGGGAGGTGGCGGTGGCTGCGCACAAAGGGATGCGCCATCAGGGAGATGATGAGCATGCCGCCGTTGAGGATGTTTTTCTGTAAGACCAGCTGGGCATCGTTCACAAACATCCCGTTGAAGAGCTGGCCACCGGTATTGCTGAAGAAACCCAGCAGGAAGTTCACGGCGAGCAGGAGGTGCATGGTGCCCGCCCAGCGGTGAGGGTCACGGCCACTATCGTTGATTTTAAATATCAGCGTGATGAAGAGCACGAGACAAAGCACCAGCTCGTGTTTCATCAACAGCAATAATTCGGTCATGCTCATGGTGTGCTCAATAGGTTAAATGGCGTCCAATGTTATGCATCAGTCCGTCGATGCCGGGCTCCAGCAGTGTGTTCAGCCAGAAAGGGGCTATGCCGATGATGACTATGCCTGTGAGCAGCACCACGGCCGCCAGCTTTTCGTTCCAGGCAGCATCGCTCAGCGTAAGGTGATGTTCGTCGGCCATCGGTCCCATGATGGATTTTCCCGCCGCCCGTAGGATATACACCGCCGTTACGACGATGCTCGCACAGGAGGCGATGGTGGCCACGCGGTAAAAGAGTTCATCGTGCTGCCAGGAGCCCATGAAGACGGTCATCTCGGCTACGAAGCCGCTGAAGCCGGGCAGGCCAAGGGAGCACAGACCAGCGATAACGAAGACGGAAGAAATGAAGGGCATCACTTTCAGCAAGCCGCCCAGCCTTGCCAGGTCGCGGGTATGTGTACGCTCGTAAATCATCCCGATGGCGGCAAAGAAGAGGGCCGTCATCAGTCCGTGTGAAATCATCTGCATCACCGCCCCTGTGATGGCCGTTTCATTGAGCATGCCGATGCCCAGCAGCACAAAGCCGCAGTGGCTCACCAAGAATACGCATTGATGTATTTCAGGTCCGTCTGCATCATGGTGGCGAAGGCCCCGTACAAGATCGCTACCGCGGAAAGGCCTACGATCCAAGGGGCGTAGTGGTGTGCTGCCTCCGGCATGAGGAATGTCGCGACTCTCAGGCAACCGTATCCGCCGAGCTTCATGGAGATGCCCGCCAGAAACATGGAAGCCGCCGTAGGAGCGGAACTGTGTCCGTCGGGAACCCAGGTATGGAAAGGGAACAAAGCCCCGAAGATGCCGAAGCCGATGAAGGCAATGGGGAAGAACAGCAACTGTGTTTCCATCGGAATACCCTGAGAAGCCAGCACCATGAGGTCAAAGGTATGTCCACCGCTGCCGTTGTCGCTGTTGAAGTAAATACCGAGGAGTCCGAGAAAAACAAACGCAGACCCCGCCATGAGCATGAGGGCAAGCTTCATGGCGCTGTATTCCTTCTTGCCACTGCCCCATACACCGATCAGCAGGAATTTGGGAATCACCGCGAGCTCGAGGAAGAAGAACAAGGTGAAGAGATCGAGCGAGATGAAGAAACCATATGCGCCGGCACTAAGCAACATCAGGAGGAAGAAAAACTCACGGCTCATCTTTTCCATCTTCCAGGAGACCAGCACCCCTGCCAGTACCACCACGGCAGACAAGAGAATCATCGAGAGCGCGATGCCATCGACACCGGTGGTGAAGCCGATGCCCAGCGACGGGAACCATTGCAGCGACTGGTACCATACTACCGCGGCGATATTGCCCGCTGCACGCTCGGCATAAAAGGCCGACAACACGAATATGCTCAGCAACAACTGGGCTGCCGAGCCGATGAAGGCCACCCAACGCACCTGACGCAAGTCGCTGAAGAAAAGGACAGCGAGCGCGGTGAGCACAGGTAACAGGACTAAAGCGTGTAAGAGCATAGTGTATCAGTTGAGAAGGTAAATGGCCAGCAGGGTCAGTCCGAATATGCCCGCAAAGAACCATACGGCATAGTCCTGCACTTTACCGGATTGAACCCCTTTGATCATGTCCGATTTCCAGGCCACAGCAGAAGCGATTCCGTTGACGGACGCATCCACCATGTTACGGTCAATCCAGGCAGCCGGGCGGCCGAGGTAGGGGAAGATAATTTTCCTGGTGATGAAGAGATAGAGTTCATCGATATAGAACTTACGCAGGGCCGCCTTGTAGAGCACACCCATGCTGCTGCTGATGGCATCGGCCTTGTCATTTTCCGATTTATAAAGATAAGCGGCGAGCAGGATGCCGGCGAGCGCGATGCATACCGGCAGGATGGCTGCGTCCAGGTGGAAAGGGACTTCGAGCGGACTGCCGTCGGAGGAGACGTATTTGCCGAAGGGAATAAGACCTGCACCGATGGCACCGATGCTGAGCAGCAGCAGCGGGATCTTCATGGACCAGGTACCTTCTCCGTGGTGGTGGTCGTCAGCATGCGCATCTGCATGTACCTGTGCCGGACGGCTCCAGAAAATCCGGAAATAGAGCCGGAACATATAGAAGGCGGTAAGGCCTGCCGTTAGAAGCGCCGTATAGTAGACGAATGGATGGCTGTGATGGGCCGCCGTAAGGATCTCCTCCTTGCTGAAAAAGCCGGCGAACGGTGGAATGCCCGCAATGGCCAGGCAAGCAATCAAAAAGGTGAGGTGCGTCACCGGCATGGCTTTACGTAAACCGCCCATGTCCTGCATCTCGTTGCTGTGGATATAGTGTATCACAGCGCCGGCACCCAGGAACAGCAGGGCCTTGAAGAAGGCATGTGTGAACAGGTGGAACATGGATGCGCTGAAGCCGAGTCCGGCCTCGCCACCGTAGCCGGATACCCCCAGCGAAAACATCATGTACCCGATCTGCGACATGGTCGAATAGGCCAATACACGTTTGATATCTGTTTGCGTACAGGCGATCACTGCTGCGAATACCGCTGACAAGACTCCCGTCCACATCACTACTTCAAGTGCTACCGGACACGACATGTAAAAGACAGGGAACAGGCGCGCCACCAAAAACACACCGGCCACCACCATCGTTGCGGCATGGATGAGCGCCGAAACGGGCGTCGGGCCTTCCATCGCATCGGGCAACCAGATGTGCAACGGGAACATGGCACTCTTTCCCGCGCCGCCCATGAAGACAAGGAGCAAGCCCCAGGTGAGCGCACTTGCACCCATGAATCCTGCCGTTGCTGCAGAACGCAGCCAGGGTGAATCCGTAGCCGTGAGTCGCTCGATCAGGGTATTGAAGTCAAGGGTGTTGGCATGGTACGCCAGCGTAAGTATGCCGATCAGGAAGCCGAGGTCGGCGAAACGCGTCACGATAAAGGCTTTCTTCGAGGCGGCAACCGCACTTGGTTTGGTGAAATAGAAGCTAATGAGCAGGAAAGAACTCACGCCTACCAGCTCCCAGAACATATAGATCTGGAAGATGTTCACCGATACCACCAGCCCCAGCATGGAGAAGGTGAAGAGGGAAAGAAAGGCGTAATAAGTGGCAAAGCGCTCTTCGCCCTTCATATAACCCAGGCTGTAGACATGCACCATCAGGGAGACTACGGTCACCACCACCAGCATCATCACCGAAATGGGATCGAGCATAATGCCAATGTCGATGGAGACCTCGGACGTAAAGGGCAACCAGGTCGTTTTCCAGGCAACGGTACGCGCAAAGGTATCCGCGAGCGGATGGAAGAAATAATTGAAAGCCGTCTGTATAGAAAGCAGCGCCGCCACCAGCATGGACGTAGTGCCCAACATGCCGGCCAGGGAACTCAGGTATTTGCGGCCGAAAATGCCCAGCAGCAGGAAGCTGAACAGGGGAAGCAGCAGAATCAGGAACAAGCCAGTAGAGAATTGCATGCGCAGTGGTGTTTACTTGGGAACGGTGGCCGGAAGAATCAGTTTTTCAGTTGGGATGCATCTTCGGCATCGATGGACCTGGTGTTGCGGAAGAGGTTGATGATGATGGCGATGGCCACTGCGGCTTCTGCGGCAGCGATGGCGATGATGAAGATGGTATAGCCCAGGCCCTCGATGTTGCCGGGCCAGAGGTATTTGTTGAACGCGATGAAGTTGATGTTCACACTGTTCAACATCAGTTCGAGACTCATGAGCATGGCGATCATGTTGCGGCGCGTAAGGAAGCCGTACATGCCGATGAAGAAGAGCAGCGTGCTGAGCATTAAAAGTATGAGCAGGGGTGATGGGTTCATTGTTCGTCGGGACGGGATTTCATGGCGATGACGATGCAGCCGATCATCGCGGCCAGCAGCAGTATGCTCACCAGCTCGAAGGGCAGCACATAACTGTCGGGCGTATTGCCGACCAGCAGGTGACCTATTTTATTGACAGAAGGATTGTAAGCGCTCCCGTCGCCGTTGTTCCAGGTACGGGCGATGATTTGCATGCACGTAAGGCCTGCACCGGCGAGGACGGCGAGCAGTCCGAACAATTTACGGCGCCCGAGGGCCTCCGGCATGTGTATGCCTTCCTGGTTGGTCAGGAAGATGGAGAAGATGATGAGCACCACGATACCGCCGACGTAAACGATGATCTGCACTGCCGCTGCAAACTCCACTTCCATCCAGAAATACAGACCGGCGATGCCGATGAGGGTAAACAGGAGCCAGATGGCGGCGCGGAACAGTCGGCGCGTAGTAACGGTAAGGATACCCGAAATCAGGATAAAGGCAGAGAGGGCAAGCAGGGCGATCAGGTTGGCATCCATCATTCCACGCCCTCCATGATTTTAGAACCGGGTTTATTGAGCACCTTGGTCAGCTGACGGCGGTCGTACACACTGTGCTCGAAAGCATTCGACATGATGATGGCATCCGAAGGACAAGCCTGTACGCAGAGGTTGCACATGGTGCACAGCTCCAAACGGTACACGAAGGTGTCGATGGCCTTCTTCTTTTTTCCTTCGGCGTTGACTTCGTTCTTGGTGACGATTTTAATGGTGCCATTGGGACAGGCGATCTCACAGGCCTGACAGCCCGTACAGCGGTGTTCGTTGCTCTCGTTGTGCGGCATCACCACTTCCCCTTTGAAACGCTCCGCCAGTTGCGGTTGCACATCGGGATACTGCTGGGTGATGATCTCCTTCTGGTGTGTAAAATAGTAACCCGTCAGCTTCATGCCCTTCAGAAGGGATTTCAGCGTGCCGAATACTGTTTGTATGTAGTCCTTAAGGAACATAGTGCGGAGGAATTAGAAGTGCCAGCCCATGATGGCCATGAAGGTGATGACAAGCAGATTGATCATGCTGATGGGCAGCAGGTATTTCCATTCGAGGTTGAGGAGCTGATCCACGCGCAGCCGCGGGAAGGTCCAGCGGAACCACATGATCAGGAAAATGAGGAACATGGTTTTGCCAAGGAACCAAAGCGAGGACGGTATGTAGTCCATGATGTGGTTGAAAGCCTCCCAGTCACCTATGTGCAGGGGCATCCAGCCACCGAAGAAGAGCGTGGCACCTACTGCGCATCCGATGAAAATATTGATGTATTCCGCGAGGAAGAACAAGGCGAACTTCATCCCGGAGTATTCGGTGTGAAAGCCGGCAGTAAGCTCCGACTCGGCTTCGGCGAGGTCAAAAGGTGCACGGTTCGTCTCCGCAGTAACCGCGATGAGGAACACGATGAAGGCGATGAGCACAGGAAGGTGTCCTTTGAAAATCCACCAGCCGTTTTCCTGTGAAGCGATGATTTCGCTGATCTGCAGACTCCCTGCCAGAACCACCACCGAGAGAATGGAGAGGCCGGCGGACAATTCGTAGCTGACAATCTGTGCAGCACTGCGCATGGCACCCAGGAGCGAATATTTATTATTGCTGGACCATCCGGCCATGAGGATACCGATGACAGCGACGGAGGAAATGGCGGCAACGTACAAGACACCGATATTGATGTCCCAGATCTGAAAGTTGCGGGCAAAGGCTATCGGCGCCAGAATGAGCATGGCGGCGATCATCACCATGAAGGGCGCGAAGTTGAACATGAACTTGTCCGCACCGTCGGGCGTAAGCCCTTCCTTCATCACCAGCTTGAGGGTATCGGCCGTGGTCTGGAAGATACCTTTGGGTCCGACACGGTTGGGACCGAGACGTATCTGCATCAGTGCCGCCACCTTGCGTTCCATGTACACCAGTGCCAGACCGAGTACGGCGAATAAGGTGATGGCCGACAAGCCCACCAGCACACACTGCACGATGAATGCCCAGGGAGCGCCCAGCGTAGTGTCGAGCCAGGATTGCAGCAGCAGAACTATTTTTTCAAAACTCGGCATCATGCATTAACGGTCTATGTCAGGTATAACAAGGTCGAGGGTGCCCATCGTCGCCATCAGGTCGCCGATTTTGCCACCTCTGGCCATGTGGTCGAGTGCACTTAGGTTGGAAAAACCGGGCGAACGGAATTTTATACGGTAAGGAGTGGAACCTCCCTCGCTGATGATATACACGCCGAACTCCCCGCGGGCGGTCTCCACCCTGGAGTAGAAATCCCCCTTGGGCAATTTGATGACCGCTTTGGTCTTGGCGGCAAAATCTCCCTCGGGAATATTGTCGATCAATTGCTCGATGATGTTCATGCTTTGCACCATCTCGCCGATACGCACCTTGTAGCGCGACCAGGAATCGCCGCCGTATTCGAGCACCTCGTCGAACTTCAGTTGATCGTAGATTTCGTAAGGATAATGCTTGCGCACGTCACAGGAGACACCGCTTCCACGTCCGGTAGGACCTGTACAGCCAAAGGAGATGGCGTCTTCTTTCGAAATGACTCCTACTCCACGCGTGCGGTTCTGAAAAATGACATTGCCTGTCACCAGCTCATCGTATTCGTGGATCTTGGAGCGGAACAGACGTAAAAACTCTTTCACCTTGCGCTGGAAATCCGGATGTACATCCATCATCAGTCCGCCGGGCACTATATAATTCATGGTGAGGCGCGCACCGCAGGTGTCCTCCATGATTTCATTGATCATCTCCCGCTCCCGGAAGGCGTAAAAGAACGGAGTGAAGGCACCGAGGTCCATCGCCAGGGCTCCCCACCAAAGCTGGTGAGATGCGAGGCGGGTGAGCTCATCCAGAATGACCCTGATCACCTGTGCACGGGGCGGTATCTCCAGCTGCAGGCCCTTCTCGACACAGAGCGCACATGCGTGGTTGTTGATATGGGAGCTGAGGTAATCCATCCGGCTGGTCACGTAGATGAACTGGCGGTAGGACAAGCTCTCGCACATCTTCTCGATGGAACGGTGGATATAGCCGAGATGAGGTTCCACCTTCTTCACCGTTTCGCCGTGAAGGGTGATCACGAGATGCAACACGCCGTGGGTCGAGGGATGCTGCGGCCCGACGTTGATGATCATATCCCCCTGATCGTTGGTTCCTATTTGTTCAAGCATATCAGAGTTTAATCATGTTGACCGGATCTTCGTAATCCTTTCGCAGCGGATAGCCTTCGTGATCGGGGGTCATGAAGAGGCGACGCAGGTCGGGATGACCGGTGAAGGAGACCCCCATCAGGTCGTAGGCTTCGCGCTCGTGGAACTCCGCGGTACGCCAGATGTCACTAACGGTATCTATGGCCGCATCTGCGCGGTCGAGCTTCACTTTGAGCACCAGGGTATGCCTGTAGACGGTAGAAGTCAGGTGGTAAACGACCGTGATATGCGTCTTCCAGTCCACCGCGGTGAGGCAAAAGAGGTAATCCATCTGCAGCGCTGCGTCGTTGCGCAAGTACTGTGCGAACTCCCTGAACCCTTCCGGACCCGTCTGCAGCGTGAGCCACTCGGTTCCTTCTTCGAAGGTAGCAGCGGGCATATGCTGCAAGAGATGGTTTTTCAATGCTTCGTTCTCCATGCTCGTCGGTCAGATGGTTTTGGACTCACGGATCTGTTCCCGCGTCATGCCGCTACGGATTTTCTCCTGCAGGGCGATCAGGGCGTGCAGCAATGCCTCCGGCCGGGGCGGACAGCCGGCCACATAGACATCCACCGGGATGACGTGGTCGGCACCCTTCACGACGGAATAGGTGTTGTAAAAGAAAGGACCACCGCTGATGGCGCAGGCACCCATGGCGATCACATATTTCGGGTCGGCCATCTGGTCGTAGAGACGCTTCAGCACCGGGGCCATCTTGTTCACAATGGTACCGGCGATGATGATCACATCCGCCTGACGGGGCGTTGCCCGCGCCACTTCGAAGCCGAAGCGGGAAAAATCGTATTTGGCACCGGCCACCGACATCATCTCGATGCCGCAGCAGCTGGTGGCGAAGGTGAGCGGCCAGAGGGAATTGGAGCGTGCCCAGTTGATCACATCGTCGAGCTTGCTCAGCACGATACCTCCACCGGGCA
>JBEIUM010000194.1:0-5257 GCA_040374385.1 Sediminibacterium sp.
CACCTGTAACAACTGCTGAAAGGTTCTTGGTAGTCAGAGGAGCATTATATGTAAGGACGGTATCGCAAACAACCCAAGGACCTTTTGCAAAATTTAAGGTTGGATTAGAAAAATTAGACTTAATGAGTCCTGCATCTATTCCATTAATACCTGACAAGCCGTTAACATCACCAGCGATTAAGGAACAACCAGAGATCGTTTGAGCGCCGATGTCGTACTTCTCTACAATAAGGGCATCAGTTGAATTGAAACCATTATCATCTATAGGAATATTCATAGAAACCTTATATGCTGATCCTAGGCTAAGATTTCTACCGCTGATGTAGTAGTTACCATTAGAATTCGTACGACCTGTAAAATTGGCAGCAGGGATGTAATTCAAAAGATAGGATGAATTCGAAACCCCTGACCAATTTGTGCCGTTACGACCGGGCGTGTAAACTCTAATCCGATCATTATTGTTTGCAGCCAAACTTGAAATACCCTGAATGGCTGGTCTATTACTACAACCGGGATGAGCTATAGTATTCAAAGCAATGGTACCATTTTCATTGAGTACAATTTGGAAATCTGTAAACAAGGTTGCATTTGATCTACAAGAAAAATAACCCATATGATAGTCAACAATAAATTGGCGGTTTGGAGCAGAGCCCAATGTCGAATAACGAATGAAATAACCAGGGATAGGATACAAATCCATCATGACACCATGAATGGCGTTGTTAACCGAACCGCCAAAATTCACTGTATATGTTGATCCAGTTTCAGTAAACGAAACCCAACCATTCGAACAAATGTTGATAGAGTCATAGGTATTACCGAAATAATTAAAGCTAAAACCCATTGGAATACCCGTAATGGTTTGATCATCGCTGACGGTCAAATTGGTGGCACCACTAGTGGCCACGGTATTAAAGGCAACGGAGTCAAAACGATAAGTGGCATAACTACTAACTATTACATCAACATTATTCAATGGAACAGCAGGCGATTTGGGATAGGTAACTTGACCAATTATGCCTAAACATGGATTCAAAGTTGTACTTACTCCGGCATAAGTAGAAGGAATAACGACAGCCAATCCCGTGGCCAACTCATTATTCTCGGGAATACTTAGGTCAAAACCTAAACTTGAAACTCCGAATACACCTAAAGTATTGAAGCGAAGTCTTAACAAAGTTGAAGAGCCGCCACAAATCCTAATTGAATCAGTGGATGACCAAGCTAACCTGAGCCTACCGTTAACAGCATTGGAAACAACAGATCCGGGGATAAATCCTGGTAATACAGAATCTATTGAAGCAAAGGACATCTGACTTGGAGGATAGGTAATAGTCAACGAAAGTGCACCTAAACTACCTACATAATTATTGAGATTAACGTCAACGGTCAGGGAACTATCTACACAATTTGAACTATTGGTGTTCAATGAAACCGCCGCGCCTTGACAGTTATTGACCGTAACCGTGAAGGACCTTACCGTGGTATTCCCCGATGGATCAACAGCGGTGTAAGTTACCGTAGTCACCCCTTGCGGGAAAAGGAAACAGGAATCAGGGGTATGTGAAGATGTAAAGGCACTAATTCCGCAATTATCAGAAGCCGTTGGTACAGTCCAAACATAAGTTGCGGCGCATTGGAAACCATTACCCGTTAGAGTAACGTTACCCGGCATATTGTTGATAACCGGCTTTAAAGTATCCCTAACCGTAATCACCGCTATAGCCGAATGAGAATTCCCAGACGCGTCTCGAACTGTTAAAGTTACATTAACAGGCGATGCTGTTTGAGAACAATAAAAACTGTCAATGCTAACAGACATGTTAAGGCTAGCTGCAGGAGTACAATTGTCCGAAGAACCATCATTGACGTCACTTGGGAGAATCTTCGCCCAACCATTGTTATTAAGATAGACAGTGATGTTCTTGGTTCGAGCAACCGGTCTGGTAGTGTCTAAAACTACAACGGTGGTTGTTGCAGACCCGATATTTCCGCTAGCATCCTGAGCTGTAACTACAGCAGTGTGATTCCGAGCGCCGGTGAAAACCGATGGCGTAATAGTCCAATTGGACAAAGGCCCGCCACAAAAAGTTGAATCCGTGGAAGCAGAGTCTAAATTAGCCTTTGTTGCAGCAGGTGCATTTGCAGTACAATTTGAGTTTGCATACAAAGTCAAAGTTTTAGGATAAATATAGGGGGCCGTGATATCGCGAGCTCTAACTACAATGGGAAGACTCCATACGGAACCGCAACTAGGTCTTGATGCTCTTAACTCACAATCCGTGGCAACTATTCTGTAGATTAACAAATCACCATTGAAGGCAAAAGTTTGAGTAGTGCAAACAGTGGAAACCTGATTGGTATAACCTGATAAATTAGTCCAATTCCACAAATTAGATTGTGAGGGATTCAAAGCAATCGAAGGATCAGTAGGAAGAATGGTTTGCCATGTGTAGGTAAAGCATCCGTTACCACCAGTAGCAATTGATGGTTCAAGTCGGGCGAATGTACCGGCACAAATCGTAGTGGTATCCGCATACCTTGAAGCTTGTAGGGAGGGTAAAACATAAATGCAATACTCAGCAGAAGGATCCGAAGTGGCGCATGAGGGGGTTCCTAGATCGGTGGTAAGAATTCTAAAGCATGAGTCTGTCAAGAACTGCTGACTGCCAGTGTTGTAGGTCAAACTGGTGGCCCCTACAATATTAGACCATAACGAAGACCCACGTTGCTTCGATTGCCATTGGTAGGCAAAAGGACCTGTACCGCCAGTCGCTGCACTTGCTGTCAATGTACCCGGATTCGAGAAATAACAAACAGTATCGCGTGTAGCAGATTGAACAGATGCCCTGACATAAGCAGGCCTGTAAACAATTGTTTGATAAACAGTATCCTTACGTCCTTGACAGACCCCATCAACACGCGTGGCAATCAACGTCATCGTAACCGTACGCCCCGCGTCTTGTGCGGCAGGAGTGTAGGTAGTTACAGCCGAGGTAGTGGTGGATAATGTACCAAAACCATTATGAGACCATATCACAGAAGATGCCACGGGATGCAAAGCCACGGCGGAACCATCTGTGGTGTAGGTTAAACCTGCACAAAGGGTGTCAGCATTGTCTTCGCCTCTAGGATGATAACTGAAAGAGGTAACACGAATACGCATACGATTGCTAGCGGATGAAGTGCCAGAATATGAAATATTAAATCCTATGGAATTTCCGGCAAAAACACGAGCTTGATATTCCCCACTAGAGGTTATGGAAAAAGACCCGGGTGATCCTGGGAGTTCAAAGGTGGCATTAATGGATCCTGGATTGAATGCCGTTGATGCCCAAGTGGATCCGTTGTTTGAAGAATATTCCACGGCAACATTAAACTTAACAATACCATCTGCCGGAACAATACCCTGAGACAACCGATAAAAAGCAGAACCGGATGTACCCGAAGCGGTTGTGGCTGTGAATCCATTGCTTGATGTATTGTTTACCCCATTAGAAGTTGACCATGGATGATTGAATGGACCTGTCATGGTTTGGGTTCTCTTGGCTGACACAAACGGCAAATCGTCAACCCAACTTACCGAAACACTGTTGGAACTAACCGGAGTGGCAGGGCATTGAGTGCCGGAAAGGGTAACGCTTATGGATGTGCCAATACCGGTAGGAACCGTACAAGATCCATCCAAGACATAAGTGCAATTTCTCCGGTACCAGCGAGTTGAAACATCTGATCGGGCAGGCACTGTGTAAGTGGCGTTGGTCTCACCAGGAATGTTAGACCAATTGGTGTTGTCGTTGGAAACTTGCCATTGAAAAATAAAACGACCACAATTTAGATTGGGTTGACTATTGGGCATGAAAATGCTTCCTGATGGGGAGGTAGCTGTGATGTTTGTACCGTTGGACAAGCAAAGAGGCGAAGAAACGCTGATCGTACCAGGATTAATGGTATTTGCTGTACTGGCTACCAAAACTAAAATACTGTCGCTGAAGACGGAACCGCAAAGAAATGGGGATACATCTGTAGCTTGAATTCGGTACAGATAGGATTGATCGGTAAAACCCACGAAGGTTTTGGTCCTGCTGCCTGTACTGTAAGAGATAACTTCGGGCAAACCAACATTGCTCCACAAACCACCTCGAACATCTCGACGCTGCCATTGATAACGGAAAGTATTTCGACCACCACCATTGGCGAGAGTGTACGTAAACTGAATATCTGACCCCTGACATGCTGTTAAGGTCAAGGTGCCGTTGTTTCCAGCTGAACCGTTACCGGAGGCTGCCGTAATAAAGGGTTGTTGCGGTGGGTCCAAAACGAAAATATTCTCTGCGTTACTGCGCACACGGACTCCATCAGAACGTACCGCTACTAAACGAAACACATGATTACCTTGAAACAAATTTCTTGGGGCTGGTTGCCCTGGATTTGGTCCTGAATTGGTAGTTTGCCATAGTCCACCAACCAAATTTTGCCATTCGTATTGCGATACGGTAACACCAGAAGGCAACAATGCAGGATCTAACGGTGTTACAGCGAAAGAAGGAACTGGAGAATTCCAACACAAAGTATCAGTGGCAGAAATCACGGGGACTGTTGGACAATTGGTCACGGAGATTGAATATGTCGCACTTGTAACCCCGCAACCATAAGGATTACCAGAAATGGTAATTAGGTGGGTTCCTACACCAGCAATATCCGGGTCAAAAGAGCCGGTGCTAGGGTTCACTCCTGGACCAGAAAAGGTCAGACCAGTAATGTCAGCACTTGATGGCCATGTTGAAATCGAGAAAGCAGGACTGCATTGGGCAATGGTGAGTGGATTAGTAATAGCCGAGGAAATAGTGCTGGTGAAAATCGCTCCATTGCCAACAGCCGGCCTGAATGAAAAAGTGCCTGCGTATCCTTCTTGATTGCTGATGAAAAGAATATAATATCTGTTTTGAACAACATTTGCAACCAAGGTATCAAGCAGTGCAGGTGAGTTGGAACAAGCCAGGACTGTAGTAGAATTTAAGTCCGACAGTACTGGATTTGGGTTCTGGAATGGCCCATAGAGTACAAAATTCAAATTTGCGTTGGAAGTAGGCTGAGGAATCATCCTCAAGGTGGCTGTATTGGCAGCCTGAAACCTAAACCAATGTGGCCTTAAAGGGGTGTTTCCCAAACAACCATAATTAGGTCCACTTTGAGCCTGGTAGGCGATTTGCCCGACAGTGTCAGTGTTAAGATTGAAAGACACTGGGTTCGCCCC
>JBEIUM010000160.1:0-6178 GCA_040374385.1 Sediminibacterium sp.
GCAATTTCTTTTGTCATTCATTTTGTACAAGGCAGGTTTCATTCCCGCTCTTGTCGTTTTCTCATTATATATAGCAATGTACATTTGGATTCGATTACAATGGGAAGGATTAGAAAGATTATTTGGACATTATTTTAAAACCGACACCAATTCATGAAAAAAGCCATCATCACCGGTATTACCGGACAAGACGGTGCTTATTTAGCAGAGCTTTTGCTGAGCAAGGGGTATCAAGTACATGGCATCAAGCGAAGAAGTTCCTTGTTCAATACGGGAAGAATCGATCATTTGTATGAAGATCCCCAGGTACCTCACCGTAACCTGATACTTCATTACGGCGATCTTACTGATTCTACCAATCTTATACGCATCATCCAGGAAGTACAGCCCGACGAAATTTACAACCTTGCAGCGATGAGTCATGTGCAGGTGAGTTTTGAAACACCTGAATACACTGCGAATGCAGACGGCATCGGTACCCTCCGGATTTTGGAAGCAGTTCGATTATTGGGACTCATCCAAAAAACAAAGGTTTATCAGGCATCTACCTCTGAATTGTACGGTAAAGTGCAGGCAGTTCCCCAGAATGAAACCACTCCTTTCTATCCCCGCTCTCCATATGGTGTCGCCAAGCTATACGCCTATTGGATTACCGTAAATTATAGGGAAGCCTATGGTATGTTTGCCTCCAATGGTATCTTGTTTAATCATGAATCTCCGCTTCGCGGAGAAACTTTTGTTACCCGCAAGATCACCAGGGCGGCTGCTAAAATTGCTCTGGGCTTGCAGGACTGCCTTTACCTCGGTAACCTGGATGCTCAACGGGACTGGGGCCATGCCAAGGACTATGTGGAAGGTATGTGGCGCATCTTGCAACACAATGAAGCGGATGATTTTGTTCTGGCAACCGGGGTAACAACAAAAATTCGGGATTTTGTTATCCTGGCATTTAAACAATTAGGAATACATCTTGAATTTGAGGGTCAAGGGGTAAGCGAAATTGGAAAGGTATCCGGTTGTGTGGGTAGCTATCAGTTACCCATTGGGCAGACAGTAGTGAAAGTCGATCCTCGTTATTTCCGCCCTACAGAGGTTGACCTCTTAATTGGTGATGCCTCCAAGGCATTTCAAAAATTGGGTTGGAAGCCAACTTTTACACTGGAAGAACTAGTCAAAGACATGGTTGATTCTGATTTGAAAGCGTTCACGAAATATCAGATTCTCAGAGCACATGGATTTGAATTTGTTAATGAGTTTGAATAGTCCAAGAACATCCAAGAAAATGAAAATTTCCGATAAAATTTATGTTGCGGGCCATCGGGGAATGGTAGGGAGTGCTATTGAAAGATTGCTGGAACAAAGAGGAT
Organism: Sediminibacterium sp.; assembly: GCA_040374385.1. GTDB lineage: Bacteria > Bacteroidota > Bacteroidia > Chitinophagales > Chitinophagaceae > Sediminibacterium. The sequence goes on from JBEIUM010000160.1 coordinate 1,368, forward strand.
ACAAGAATTTGGTAACTAAGACTTCCACGGAATTGGATTTACGCAACCAACAGGCGGTCAATGATTTTTTTGCAAAGGAAAAGCCGGAATATGTTTTTCTCGCTGCTGCTAAAGTCGGAGGCATTTTAGCTAACAATACCTATCGGGCTGAATTCATTTACGACAACCTGATGATTCAGTCCAATCTCATCGAAGCTGCCTATCGAAGTGGCGTAAAAAAATTGTTATTCTTGGGTTCCTCCTGCATCTACCCCAAGCTAGCCCCCCAGCCTCTGAAAGAAGAATACCTGCTCTCAGGTTATCTGGAGCCCACCAACCAGTCTTATGCCATTGCCAAAATAGCCGGCATAGAAATGTGCGATGCTTACCGGGTTCAATACGGTTGTAATTTCATTTCTGCCATGCCGACTAATCTCTATGGACCAAATGATAACTACGATTTAAACGGGTCACATGTTGTGCCGGCCCTGCTGCGTAAAGTAATGACAGCCAAAGAACAACAATTAGATTCTGTTACCATATGGGGTACCGGAACACCCCGAAGGGAATTCCTCCATGTAGATGATATGGCGGATGCCTGTTTGTTCTTAATGGATAATTACAATGATCCCGGTCAGGTTAACATAGGTTGTGGGGAGGATCTTTCTATTTTGGAATTGGCCCAACTCATTGCAGAAATTGTTGGTTTCACAGGCGAAATTATAACCGATAGCTCGAAACCGGACGGCACACCCCGCAAACTCATGGATGTGGAGAAGCTACACCGTATGGGTTGGCACCACAAAATCAACTTACCGGAGGGCATCGAGAGAGTTTACCGGGAACTCTTGGTGTCACCAGCCTGGTGACGACTCTAATAGCTACCCAACAATCATTTGATTTTTACCCCAATTGGGAGCATATTTTTCCAGAACAGACGTTATTTAAATGAAATAGTCTGGAAAATCCAGATTTGCTGTTCACGGTCAAAAAAATTACTTTTGTGCCCGATGGGAAAGCAATAGCATGTTAAAAATTTAGTTATTTGTAACTAATTGATTGACATACATTATTTCCCTTTTTTATTGTCCCGAATGATAGGACAATTTGAAAAGTCAGGCAAGATATGGGACTGACGTTGGCTATGCCATGTTCAATGCAAACTAAAACTGAAAATCTTAACACCCGAACACCGTCCATTGTCTGTAAAGAATTGTTAAAGTAAGGGTATAAAAATCGATAAAAATGGATAAAAAATTACTGATTTGGTTCATAGGTTCATTCCTAGCACTTGGGGCGTTGCAGGCCCAGGATATTTTAAGGGGCAGGGACCTCAAACAGGTTAGAGTGGATGAACTGAGTGACGCTGATATTTCAAAAATCAAAGCACAACTATCAGCAGCCGGTATGACTTTAGAACAAGCCGAGCCCCTGGTATTATCCAAAGGGATGAGCGTGACAGAATTCAACAAACTCAAACAGCGGTTAATGGGAGCTGCTTCGTCCGGTAGTAAGTCGGGTGGAAAAGCAGGCAGCAATATGCCTGTTTCTGTAGAAAGACAATACAATGGTACAGATTCATTAGATACAGAAAAGTACAATGCCAGGGCAGCCAAGCCACTTATCAATCCACTGATTTTTGGGGCGGAATTGTACACTTCCCTTGCTCCCAGTTTTGAGCCCAACATGAAAATGGCAACGCCCCTGAATTACACCCTCGGTCCTGATGATGTGATTCAGGTATCCGTATTTGGCATCCAAGAATACAGTGGAGAATTGCCGGTATCGCCGGACGGGGCTATTTCTGTGCCCAATGTCGGACAGATCAAAGTGGCGGGCATGACCATTGAAGTGGCCACACAAAAGATCCGTTCTACCCTCGCAGGTTCGGTCTATCGCACCATTCAATCGGGCGGCAGCAAGTTGAGTGTAAGTTTGACCAAGATACGTTCCATTAAGGTAACCGTGATCGGCAGTAATCGCCCCGCCAATTATAATCTCTCTTCTTTGTCCACTGTTTTCAATGCTTTGTATGTTGCCGGCGGACCTAATGCTTATGGTAGTTTCCGCGAGATCGAGTTGGTGAGAAACAACAAGGTAGAGCGGAAAATTGACTTGTACAAATTGTTGTTGTATGGTGACCAAACAGACAACGTTTCGCTGAGAGACAATGATGTGATCAGGATACCTGCCTACAAGCGTCGCCTCGAAATTCAGGGTCAGGTCAAGCGCCCAGGTATTTTTGAATTGTTACCGGGTGAGAGTTTTCAGGATGTATTGCAGTTTGCTTCGGGGTTCACGGATACTGCCTATCGCTCCTCCGTTAAAGTATTTCAATATAGCGATAAGGAAAGAAAGGTGCTAGATTTGAAGGCGGAAGAATTTAAGACCTATCAGCCCGGAAGTGGTGATCTAGTGGTGGTGAACAGGGTATTGAATCGATTCCAAAACAGGGTAAAAATTGCCGGTGCTGTGTATCGTCCGGATACCTATCAACTGACTGCACAACTTCGTGTCGCTGATCTGATCAGGAAGGCGGAGGGATTAACAGAAGATGCTTTTACCGGCCGGGGTCAAATCATACGCTTGGAAGAAGACCTCAGCAAGGGCATCCGATCTTTTGATGTAAAAAAGGCATTGGCAGGAGATGCGGAGCACAACTGGCTTTTGCAGCGGGAAGATGAAGTGTACATCAGTTCTGTTCAGGAATTGAGAGATAGCTTTCAGGTATCCATACAAGGGGAAGTAAGATTACCGGGAAATTATGATTTTGCCAGCGGATTAAGTCTTAAAGACCTGATCGTTCAGGCAGGTGGATTAACGGATGCTGCTTATAAAACTGTGGAGATTGCCAGGTTGGTACAAAGAGATTCATTAACTGCTACTGATACCCGTGCCAGCGAGGTGATACGCGCTGATATCAATGGTGATTTATCATCTGCTGCTGCCAATATTTCTTTGCGACCTTTTGACGTGGTGACCATTCGGAGAAAAGCAGGGTATCAAATACCGGAGTCGGTTATCGTATCCGGTCAGGTGCAATATCCCGGGCCCTATGCTTTGAACGATCGCTCAGAGCGGGTGAGCAGTATTCTCCAGCGGGCAGGGGGCTACACATTAGATGCTTATCCTGAAGGAGCTTATTTGAAAAGATTTAAGTCCGAGGTAGAAAAAGCCAAGGCAAGGGAGGCTGCTAAAGCATTGGAAAAAAGTATTGCAGATACATCCGGCTCTGTAAGGAAGTTGGAACAGGATCTCCAACGCGAGTATGATAAAATACCTTTGGATATTCCTATGATTCTTCGCGCCCCCGGTTCAATAGCGGATTTGGTGTTGAGGGCAGGAGATGAGTTGTACCTGCCCAAGTTCGATGGACAAGTCAAGATCAGCGGTGCGGTTTTGATGGCGACCCAGGTACCCTATCGGGAGGGAAATAGTATGAAGGATTACTTGAATGAAGCAGGTGGTTTTAGTTCCCGTGCCTGGAGAAGAAAGGCCTATGTGGTTTATGCCAATGGTAAAGCAGCTACGACCAGTCATTTTTTATTCTTTAAATCTTTTCCCAAAGTAATGCCGGGCAGTGAGGTGGTGGTACCATCCAAACCTGAGGTGAAGAAAACATCGACGGCAGAAGTAATTGGTATTTCTAGTGCCATTGCCAGTTTAGCAGGTGTAGTCATCGCATTGTTACGATTGTAATATTTATTTCTAATTATTGATTTATGCAAAATCAAGAACCAATATCTGATGAAATATCTTTAAAGGAACTAATTGAAAAAGTTATAGAGGTATTTAAATTTCTTCGTTCGAAGTGGATCATTATTGCTTTTACTGGAATAATAGGGGGGGGCATTGGAATTGGATATGCATGGCTCAAAAAACCGGTATTTAAAGCAGTGGTCACTTTTGCTTTAGAGGATGATAAACAATCAGGAGGTGGAATGTCGGGTGCCCTGGGATTAGCTAGTTCATTGGGCTTTGATTTAGGAGGAAGTGCAGGCGGTGCTTTTAGCGGGGCGAATCTGATTGAACTGATGAAGAGTCGTAAAATGGTAGAAAAAGCCTTGCTCAATCCCATATGGGTGGGAACTGATTCTATCACTTTAGCAGATAGATTGGTTGAATTATTGGAAAAAAGAGAAAAACTGAAGGAAGAAAAAATATGGGTAGGAAAGACATTATTCCCGATAGTTGCTGATCAGGAAAAATTTAGTTTAAAGCAGGATAGTATTTTAGGTATTTTATACCAAAGTGTGACCGGGGAAAATGCTTTACTTAATGTATATCAAAAAGACAAAAAGATAAGCATCATAACTGTGGAGGTAAATACTATTGATGAACGTTTTTCTAAGATATTTGCTGAATCGATTGTAAAAGAAGTTGCTCAGTTTTATATTGAAACCAAGAGCAGAAAAGCAAGGAACAATGTAGCCATATTACAAAAGCAGGCAGACAGTGTGCGCAATGAGTTGAACCAGGCGATTACGGGTGTTGCTGTGGTGTCTGACAATACATTTAATTTGAATCCGGCACTAAATGTAAATCGGGTGCCTTCTACCAAAAGACAGGTAGATGTGCAGGCAAATACAGCAATATTGACACAATTGGTGACCAACCTGGAACTGGCAAAAGTTGCCTTGATGAAAGAAACACCCTTGATTCAGCTCATCGATCAACCGATTTTACCACTGAAAAAAGACAAACCGGGAAAACTAAAATCTTTTCTATTAGGTGTCTTTTTAGGTATTTTCATGAGTGCATTGTATGTCTTGTTGAGAAGATTTTTTAATCAAATGACGGCATGATTTAAATCCAATTTTATCCAATAATCC
>JBEIUM010000089.1:0-9797 GCA_040374385.1 Sediminibacterium sp.
CGGGAAAATAAATGGGAGCATTCGGACTAATAAAGTAGGAAAACAAACCGGTCATGATCGGAGGACCGACAATGGTTGTGGCGCTGATCAAACTGGTAAGTGCGCCCTGCAATTCACCTTGTTCATTGGCGGGTACATGTCCGGTGATGATGGACTGCAAAGCCGGACCGGTAATACCCCCCAAGCAATAAGGTATAAGACAAACGAACATGATCCAGGTACTGCCGGCAAAGGCAAATAGTAATAATCCGAGGGCATATAAACTGAGTCCGAGATAAACACTTTTCTCATTTCCCAATTTAGGATTCACCACACGAACCAAGCCGCCCTGCACCAATGCCACCAGCACGCCAACTACACCGAGCGAAAGTCCAATCATCTTTTTACTCCAGTGGAATTTCTCAATGGTAAAGAAGCTCCAATTGCTATTCACCGCATGCGAAGCAAGGTAGATGAGTACAAAGCTGCCAACGAGGCCGCCAACCGCAGGATATTTGCGCAGTTGCAGCAAGGAGCCAATCGGATTGGCACGCTTCCAGTTGAATGCTCTGCGATGCTCTTTACCCAGCGATTCAGGCAGCACAAAATAACCATAGAGCCAATTGGAAAAAGCGAGTCCCGCCGCTACCATGAATGGTACCCGTTCACCGAGTTCACCCAGAAACCCACCCAACACCGGACCAATAATAAATCCCATACCGAAAGCGGCTCCCATCATACCAAAATTCTTTGCCCGATCTTCCGGCGAACTGATGTCGGCGATGTAGGCGGAAGCCGTTGTAAAACTGGCTCCGGTCAGTCCGGCTATGGCTCTACCGATAAATAACCAGGTAATACTGGGAGCAAATGATAGTAATAGATAGTCCATGCCGAATCCGAAAAGGGAAAACAATAATACGGGTCTCCTTCCGAAACGATCGCTCAGGCTACCGAGCACAGGCGAAAACAGAAACTGCATGATGGCAAATGTGAAGGTCAGCCATCCCCCAATGCGGGATGAATTACTTACATCCGGATTGCCGGTCAGGTGAGAGATCAACGAAGGGATAACGGGAATGATGATGCCGAAGCCAATCACATCGATCAACAGGGTGATAAATATAAATCCGACAGCAGCGGAGCGTTTGTTTGACATATTCTTTTATGATTCAGCAACGACGGTGCGCGTGGTTTGAGGCACTTCGAGTATAAGGTCTGCACCATAAAGTCCGGCGGGTGTATGATAACCTGGAGCTACCTTTCCTTCCAGTACTTTTTTGGTGATCAATAAACTCGTGATGGCCGTCAGGGTATAGCCTTCCGGTGCCTGTAGTCGGGCCGTAAATGTTTTGCCGGCAGCATTGGTACCCTGCGCCCAAATGAGGCTAACCGCTTTCGCGCGCATTTCATCTGAGGGACCGGCTGGTTGTTGCTTAATTTTCTTCTTATAAAAATTTTTCACCGGCCCGAGGCGCAGAATCCAGTTATACATTTTCTGCCAACGCAACATGTTGAAGGTGCCCGGACTGGCCCGAGTATAAGTAGTGATGTTGGGTATGGCAGTTGTGCTGTAGGCGGTAGAAACATCTCCCCAGGGTATCGACATGCAGAAAATGTTCTTAACGCCAAAGTCGATCCATTTGCCACGCTCGCCGATTGGTCTGCGAACGATTTTTCCATCGCGCCGCTCTGCCCCATCGCCGCCCAGGTTCTCAGCCATCGTAGTAGCTGTTCCATGCGACAGCATTCCGCCCAGGGTTGCGAAAGCGAGCTCGAGTCGGGTAGCATCGGGGAGATGATTTTTCACAACGAGTGCCATACAGTCGGTGGGTACAACATCAAATCCAACCCCGGGCATGATGAGAATACCTGCATCCAATGCCTGCTGGTGAAATCGTTTCCCCATTTCAAAAACAGTAATTTCTCCGGTGATATCGAGGTAATGTACTTTGTTGCGTAAACATGCTTCCATCATGGGTTTAGCGGTATACATGAAGGGTCCTGCGGCATGCAGCACCACCTCTACTCCCTGTAACAGCGCATCTACCTCTTCCGGCCGATCCAGGGATGCTATCCGATAATCTAACCCGTTATCAGTAGCCAACTGCCGGATAACGGCTTCATTTCTTCCGGCCAGTACCGGCTTTAAACCATGTTCTGCGGCAAGACGAATCATCAGGCGGGCAGTATAACCATTGGCTCCATAGAGGAGGAAAGTGTTGTTTGACATAGCAACAAATATACTCAATGTAACGGGTGAGGCATGAACTAATTTTAGCAGGAATGGCTCAGAAAAAGTGGCTCCCCTCTTTCGTTTCGACCCGAATACCTTTACTTTTGTCCATAAATTTCCCCAACGCAATGAAAAAGCTTTTTCTGATACCTGGTATCCTACTCTGCATGGCAGGTCGGTCACAAACATTAAGTCCGGTTGAAAAGAAAATCATCGCTGCTGTAAATGAGCGCTTGGTTTATGCGGAAGAAATATTGAAGGAATCTGTGAACATCAATAGTGGCACGTTGAATGTAGCGGGTGTAAAAAAAGTAGGCGATCTTTTTGCCAAAGAATTTGAAAAGGCAGGCATGCAACCGGAATGGGTAAGCTTACCCGATTCCCTAAGAAGGGCGGGACATCTGGTAGCCACCCGAAAAGGAAATAAAGGAAAAAAATTGTTTTTGATCGGACACCTTGATACGGTGTTCGAACCCGATATGCCCCCGAATCCTTATCGCCGATTGAATGACTCTACTGCTACCGGACAGGGGGTGAATGATATGAAGGGGGGGGATGTGATTGTTATTATTGCGCTGCAAGCACTGCAATCGCTCGGACTTCTGGATGATGCGCACATCGTTGCCTATTTCACGGGCGATGAAGAGAAATCTGGAAGACCTACCAGCGTTTCCAGAAAAGATTTCATCGAGCGCGCCCAAACCTGTGATGTTGCACTCGGATTTGAGGGAGCCAGCGGATTGAGAAATGTAGCTACGGGCAGAAGAGGCAGTAGTGATTGGTCACTGCAGGTGAAAGCCAAAACAGGTCATTCAGCGGGTATCTTCACCCCCAACGCCGGTTATGGTGCGATTTATGAGGCAGCACGCATTCTGAATACCTTTCGTGAGGAACTGAGCACAGAAAAATACCTGACCTTCAATCCGGGTATCATTGTGGGTGGATCGGAAATGAGCTATGACGCTAAAAAAGCCAAAGGTGAGGCATTGGGAAAAACCAATATTATCTCTCCGGAAGTAACGGTAACAGGCGATCTGCGTTTTCTTACCGAACAACAGAAAAATGAAGCCCGCGAAAAGATGAGGGCCATCACGCAACGTAACCTGACCGGCACAACTGCAACCATTCGCTTTTCAGATGGCATACCTGCCATGGAACCTACAGCCGGCAATGATGAGATAAGAAAAGTCATCAGTGACGTGACAGAGGCAATGGGATTAGGACCCACCATCGCGGGAGATCCGGGCAGCCGGGGTGCAGGAGATATCTCCTATGTGGCAAAATACCTCAGTGGTGTTGATGGCATGGGTGCATCCGGAAGAGGGGCACATGCGCCCGGTGAAACCATCAACCTGAAAGAGTTCCCCATCCTTATTCAAAGGGCTGCGCTGGTGATCTATCGCCTCATACATAATTGAGCTTGGCTACTCAGGTAGGTAGAAACTGCCGGGTTGCTTATTCGTTTCTGAAGACCACTACCCCATCGAAAGCATCTACCAAAACTTTTTTGGTATGATCGATCTCACCGGATAGAAGCTTTTTACTCAGTGCATTTACTATTTGCTTCTGAATAAGCCGCTTCAATGGCCGGGCACCGAATTGCGGGTCATATCCTTGTTCAGCCAATAATTCGATCAGGTAATCAGAGAAGGTTAATTCAACATGATTCTGTGCGGTCATTTTAGCCAGATCTTCCAACTGAATTTTTACAATATTGAGTATCTGACTGCGCAGGAGCGGACGGAACATGATGATTTCATCTACCCGATTGAGAAACTCGGGACGAATGGTCTGACGTAACAAATTCATGACTTCCACCCTTGCCCTGTCGGTCGCTTCTTCCACCGTATCTTCTGTTATCGAATCAAAAGCATCTTGTATCAGGTGACTACCGATATTACTGGTCATGATGATAATGGTATTCTTAAAATTGACCACACGACCTTTGTTATCGGTCAAGCGACCATCATCGAGCACTTGCAGTAAGACGTACCAAACATCCGGATGCGCTTTTTCGATCTCATCGAGTAATACCACACTATAAGGTTTGCGGCGCACTGATTCGGTGAGCTGCCCCCCTTCATCATATCCTACATAGCCGGGCGGTGCACCTACCAAACGTGAAACCGTATGTTTCTCCTGGTATTCACTCATATCGATGCGCGTCATCATACTTTCATCATCGAAAAGATATTCGGCGAGGGCTTTAGCCAACTCCGTTTTTCCGACACCCGTGGTGCCAAGGAAAATAAAAGAACCAATGGGTTTGCGCGGATCCTGGAGTCCGGCACGACTCCGGCGAATGGCATCTGCCACCGCAGTTATCGCCTCTTCCTGACCAACAACACGCTTATGTAATTCTTCTTCCAGGTGCAGTAATTTCTCCCGCTCACCCTGTAGCATCTTTGCAACAGGTATGCCTGTAGCTTTCGCCACATTCTCCGCAATATCTTCAGCGTCTACCTCTTCCTTCAATAAACGTTTTTCTGTAGAAGATGCGATGGCCGATGACAACTCCTGTATCACTGCTTCCTGCTCTTTGATCTTTCCATATCGAATCTCGGCTACCTTGCCATAGTCGCCATTTCTCTCAGCCTGGTCGGCCTGCAATTTCAGTTCTTCAATGGTAGCCTTTGCATTTTGTACTTTTTCCACCAACTCTTTTTCTTGTCTCCAACGTGCCTTCAAGGTATCGCGTTCAACCGAAAGGTTGCCGATCTCAATATTGAGTTCTTTCAGCTTCACTTCATCATTTTCCCGCTTGATGGCTTCTCGCTCAATTTCCAGTTGACGAATCTGACGTTCAAGTTTATCGAGTTCTTCAGGCATGGAATTCATTTCCAGCCGCAGGCGGGCCGCACTTTCATCGATCAGGTCGATGGCTTTATCTGGTAAGAAGCGATCGGTCATATATCGTGCCGACAATTCTACCGCTGCAATGATGGCTTCATCTTTTATCCGCACATGGTGGTGCGTTTCATAACGGTCTTTCAATCCGCGCAGAATCGAAACAGCATCTTCATTAGAAGGCTCATCGATCATCACTTTCTGGAATCGTCTCTCGAGTGCCTTGTCTTTTTCAAAATATTTCTGGTATTCATTGAGCGTAGTGGCTCCAATGGCTCTTAATTCACCCCGTGCAAGCGCGGGTTTGAGAATGTTGGCAGCATCCATGGCGCCCTCTCCCCCACCTGCACCAATCAGGGTATGTATCTCATCGATAAATAAAATGATCTCGCCTTCACTGGTGCTCACTTCCTTCACTACCCCTTTTAATCTTTCTTCGAATTCGCCCTTGTACTTTGCACCCGCAATGAGTTGTCCCATATCGAGGGCAAAAATGGTTTTGGAACGCAGGTTATCGGGCACATCACCATTGATGATGCGCATAGCCAGGCCTTCGACGATGGCAGTCTTACCCACACCGGGCTCACCGACTAAAATCGGATTGTTCTTGGTTCTGCGGGTAAGGATGTGCAGCGTTCTTCTGATCTCTTCATCTCTGCCAATCACCGGATCGAGCTTACCTTGACGGGCCAGATCATTCAGGTTCTTGGCATATTTACTTAGCATATTGTACTGTGCTTCCTGTGTTTGCGATTGTATGGTCTCGCCTTTGCGCAGGTCACGAATGGCAGTTATCAATCCTTTCTCTGTAAGTCCGGCTGCTTTGAGGGCAGCTGCTACGTCATCACTGATTTGCAGCAATGCTAACAGCAGGTGTTCGTTGCTGACAAATTCATCTTTGAATTCTTTCAGGTGATTGACTGCTTTGAGGAATACATTGCCCAAATCACGCCCTACTTGTTGAGCGGGTTCGCCGGATGAAATTTTTGGCAAGCGCTGCAGACTCTCCTCCAATTTGGTTTCGAGCAGCCGCACATTGACATTGTTCCTTTTCATCAGGTACTGTATCGGACTATCCTTGTCGTTCAACATCGCTTTCAACAAGTGCGCTGTTTCAATCGAGGGATTACCTCCGGCATACGCCAGTTGCTGGGCTGCCTGCACGGTTTCTTGTGCCTTGATGGTGTACTGGTTCAGATTCATAGTATATGTTTTTCCGCTTGGGTGACGCTGTTCTGGCGTGGGCTACTTCGATTTTGCACTTTTTTTAGCAGCCGGCACGCTGGCAGGAACCACCAACTTGCGGTATCTTTATAGTGGCATCAAAACTATGTCCAATTCAATTATTCGGAAACTATGTCGGAGATTCTACGTATAAACTGCATAAAAGTCAGTCTGATCAGCCTTTTGCTGTTATTTTTTCAGTCCCTCCGGGGCCAGCAATTTGCCGATCCCGTGCTCCAATTTGAGCGGTCGGGCAAGGAATTAGGCAGTCATGCGGTGCTGGCCATCGTACAACCGGGCAAACCTGTCTTTGTGAAAATCATCGGAGAGATGACGCCCAAAGACCAGGCTCCGCTGGGAAGTATCAGCCAGTGGCTGACGACGGCATTGGTATTAAGTTATGTGGATGCAGGAAAGATCAGCCTGAGTGATAAAGTAAGTCAATACATTCCGGTTTTTGCTAAATATGCGAAGGGATATATCACCATCAGAGATTGTCTCACGCATTTTACAGGTATTGAAGGTGAGCCCGTGAAGATGTCATCATTCGGTCCAAACAGTAAATTTTCAATGTTGCAAGACGAAGTAGAAACTTTTGCCACCAAGCGAGAGATCAAAGCCAACCCTGCCACTGAGTTCAGGTACAGTCAGGTAGGCTTGAACCTTGCCGCACGTGTACTTGAAGTAATCACACGACGCGGTTTCGAGCAGTTGATGGCAGAAAAAATCACCCGCCCCCTGATGATGCGCAGCACCAGTTTCAGCAGCTTTGGTGCCGTGAACCCATCCGGTGGGGCTGTAGGTTCTGCCAATGACCTGAGCAATTTTCTAACCATGCTGTTGAATAAGGGCATGTTCAATGGTAAGCGAATACTCAGCGAATCCTCCATTCAGGAGATGCAGAAAGTATGCACTACGCCGACACTGATTAAATATGCACCTGCACAAGCAGAGGGTATGGCCTATACCATGGGTGCTTTTGTTACAGCGACCAATGTTGATGGAGTGGCTACTGCCCTGGATTGTCCGGGACTCTGTGGTAGCTGGGCAGGCATCGACTGGTGTCGTAATTATGGTTTTTTAGTGCTGACCAGAAAAATGGAAAACACCGAGAAGTCAGATGTTTATAAGCGAATCCGTCAGGCACTCAACGATCAATTACCTTCTGTTTGTCATTAAAAGACATTTGTATCCGTCCTTCAGCACAACATACAGCTATTATAAAGTCACTGGCTGCCGAGCAGGGTTTTACATACTGTGGCATCGCAAGGGCGCAACAGTTGGAAGAAGATGCCCGCAGGTTGGAAGCGTGGCTGCACAAGGGGATGCAGGGTAGCATGCAGTACATGGAAAATTATTTTGAGCTACGCATTGATCCGCGAAAATTGGTACCCGGCACCGTTTCGGTGATTACTTTATTGCTGAACCATTTTCCGGCTGCGGAACAGTCGGAGACAGCACCGCGCATCGCAGCTTATGCCTGGGGTGAAGATTATCACTTTGTTGTACGCGATAAACTCAATGCCTTGTTGCTGGGCATACAGGAGAAAATAGGTCAGGTGCAGGGACGGGGCTTTGTTGATTCAGGTCCGGTATTGGAAAGAACATGGGCAGTCAAGAGTGGACTCGGTTGGGTGGGAAAGAATGGTAATCTCATCACCCGTAAACAAGGCTCCTACTTTTTCATTGCCACTTTGCTGGTTGATTTGGAACTCGAATATGATGACCCGATGGCGAAAGATTATTGCGGCAGTTGCACCCGCTGCATAGATGCTTGCCCGACCGATGCGATCTTACCCGATAAAGTAATAGATGGCAGTAAGTGCATCAGTTATTTTACCATTGAATTAAAAGACCAATTACTGCCAGATGCCATGTCAGGTAAATTCGGGGACTGGATGTTTGGATGTGATGTTTGCCAGGAAGTGTGTCCCTGGAATCGATTTAGTAAACCCCATACAGAGCATCGATTCGAGCCTTTGCCGGAAATACTTGAGTTGAGTACCCATGAATGGGCTGCGATGGAGGAGGAAGCCTTTAAAAAGATTTTCGGCCGTTCACCATTGAAGCGAACCAAATTCAGCGGTATTCAACGCAACCTGCGTTTTATTCAAAATAAAGATATCAGGGAGTAGTGATGATCTTCTCTCGAAGTCTTTCCAGGTTGGTCTCCAACCGGGGACCGATGATTTTTTCATGCAAGAGTGTACCCAGTCTTTCCCAGGGCCACCAGCCCACTTTTTGTTCAAACTGCCATTGTACGGTGCAGAGTTTGCCATTATCGGCAGGCAATAGGCGCATAGTAGAAAAATGATGCTGACCTTCCGCTGTAATCCATTCGGTTTGAATCAGCGTATCAGAGCGCTGTAATATTCGAATTTCCATAGGGCCGATGCGGGTAATTGTATCATTCACCCGGGAGACGGTATTACTATCCAATCCTTCCATCCAGGCGGGCCATCGCTGAACTTCTGCGAGCCAGGGATAGACAGTGGCAGGGGCTGCCGGCAAATTCGCTGCGCGGGATACAATGGTTCTTGCCGGAAGGAGCAAGCCCATCAGCAGTAAGAGAACAAATAAAACGCATATACTAATGATAAACCCTTTGATTAACCGCATGTTCAATCCCACTTAAAAGTTTTAAATGCGATGGCATACACTACAACTGCCCAAATTCCCAATATGGAAATTTCATGCAGGCAGGCCGACAGATTGGCCCCTTCAAATGCAATGTTGCGCATGGCATTATTGAAGTGCGTGAGTGGTAATATTTTGCAGATAGGTTGTAACCAGCTCGGAAAAGTTTCTATCGGAAAAAAAGTGCCGGCCAATAAAAATTGTGGAAGGGTAATCAGGTTGGCAAATGGAGGAATGGTGCTCTCAGATTTCGCCAGTCCACTGACAATAAAACCAAAGCCCATGAATAAAATCAATGCCAGAAAACTCAACAGCATGATTTGTACGAATGTGAGCCAGCCATGAACCAGGGTGAAGTTAAAAGCGAAGTGACCTACTCCGATGATGATCACAGCAGTCATCATCTGAAACAAAACGCGGCTGGTTGCTTCACCGAGAATGATGAATGGCTTTCGGATGGGTGTTGCATAAAAACGTTTCAGTACAAGTTGCTGACGAAGATTAAAAAAGAGAAAAGCTACCCCGAAGACGCCGGAACTGAGGAGTGAAAATCCGAGTTGTCCGGGCAAAATAAAATCGATCGTACGATATACCCTGCCGGGAATTTTTTGCACCTGGCTATTCACCATGGCAATCGTTGGTGTGCCGGGATAGGTTTGCTGGTTAATCCCCGAGATGATAGCGTTTAGGATAGATGTTAGCACCTGCAGGTTCTGGGGATTCACCGCATCGGAACTTTGGAGGTCGATGAAATAGGGTGGATTGGCAAGGGAGGAAGACCGTATGGTGATGATGGCCGTTAGCCTACCCTTCTCCAGATCTTCTCGTAATAACTGGGGTGATTTATCTACGATACGAATACCAGCCGTTTGTCGGA
>JBEIUM010000074.1:0-10804 GCA_040374385.1 Sediminibacterium sp.
CAGTAGGTAAGGTGAAGTAAGAAGATTGGTAGTAATCGTTTTGTAAAAGAATGGTGTTACCAGATCTGGCTTTGATACTGGTATTGGCCCATAAATTGGTTTTTGGTGTATAAGTACCCCCTGCTGCAACGTCCCAAAGTTTGTTCAGTTGCGCCTTGTATTGGAAACCGAATTTAAAACGGGCTTGACCTACGGTTAAATTTCTGACTGTATTGATCAAACTATCTGCCAGTTGTCCGGATAAGGTTTCAGATTCTTCCATGTGTCCGAATACATAAGAAGTCTGCAAACCTACCTGCAGGTTTTTGTTAACCACAAAGCTGTTGGTGATGTGTGCGATGCTGGAATTACCGGTACCGGAATAATAGGCATCTGCAAAGAGGTTGGTCCCCTGAATTGGTTTCACACCCAAAAAGGAATAGCTGACTGTACTGTATGGGTTCAGTCCAAAACCAACGGCCCAGCGAGGAGTGACCTTGGTTCCGAGATTTACTTTTTTGAATTGCAGGTCATTGGAAATAGTACTACCCGTTTGACTGATGGGTGTACCCGTGTAAGAAACATTTTTAAAGCGGGCTGCGGCTTCAAAGAATAAAAAATGCTGGTCCAGCGCCGCATAGGAAGCGGGGTTCATCTGATAGATGAATCGGCTGGAGGAGAGGGCTACACCCGCATGACCCATACCGGAAGTACGATCAAAATTGCTCTTTTCGAGGTCACCAATACCCAACATGGAATAAGGTGAGGTATTATTTTGTGCCATCGCCTGCTTACTCCCAAGAGATGCTACTACGATGGCAAAAAATACCGATATGCTTGTAACCTTATTCATATTTATTTCACAGCTGCGTAGACGATGACGAGTTCCGTCTTACCATTGTTATTGAATCTATTTCCTACTGCTATCCGGTTAAATGATGTTTCCATAAGCGGACTGGGGGGAAGCATCAGCATACCGGGGTTACTCAAAGTGGGTTCCTTTACCAGCGTACTCACATAATCGGTTACGTCATAGAAGTAGTTCGTGTTTTCTCCATACAGATAATCCAATGTAAGATTGCCGTATTGAGTAATGGCGTTTCCGTTGTTGACAAAGAAGAGGTCAAAACCTATTTGATTGTTCACATTGGTAGATGCCATGCGTAACAAGGGGGGCAAAGCGAACATCGGACTATAAGAACCACGCAATGGCCGAACGATCAATGTGGCGCGAAGTATTTTAGTATAATTAGGCAGCTTGGGGATATCACGAATTGAATTGAATCTTACCCGTGCCATGGCACCTCCTACATAAGAAGTGTAAGCAGCGTTCCCTGTCTGAGAACTAGGTATTTCGCTCTGCGTATTCAAATCTTGTAATACGGCACCTGATCTGTTGACGGTGATTTGGTTGTAGTGATGGAACCTGGCGCCAATAGAGATATCATATTTCTTGGATTCCAGAAAAAGTTGCGATTGTTTATAATATACACGGATGACTAAACTATCCTTACAACCAAAGGCGAAGGTCCCATTACCGTTTGTCGAAACACGAATGCCATTGAAATATTTGATAAAGGCATCGGGTGCAAGCATGTCTTTATCATTCGGGTCTTTCAGTTTGTCGAGCAGTTCGTTGCCAAACGCATCTGAGAGCTTGATTTTGATGGAATCCCTCCTAAGCGGGTTTACCAATACAGATGCACTTCCCAGTGGAACAGGATCAACAGGAAATTCCCGCGTATTGCTAATCCGCATCGGATCTGCCTCATATCCATTGATGATCTGGGTGACTTTGTGCACATTGATCTGAACCGGCTGCGTGCTATCCCCATAAAATACCCGATTGGGCACCATGATCAGACAAACTGAGTCAAAGGTAGAATTGGTATAAGGTCCCTGAAAAAAGGGAGGAATCATCTCAGAGTAACACTGGGAAGTGATTCTGCCAAAATAGGGATCATCATAACTTCCGATCAGCGATACACCAGTAGCTGATGAGGGGAAAGAGTCGACCCGAATGGTAGCTAAATCTGCATTAAAGGTATCGACCTTTACGATTTGGGTATAGCCATTATCGAGGAACTGCTCACCGAACCGGATGTCAACTTTTTTGCATGAAAGCCAGATCGATGATATCAGCAAAAGGAGAACAAAAGATATAAATTTCGACATCAGTTGGTTTGGTTTGACCTAAATTTCAATCTGCTTCAGGAAAATTAGCGGCACAAAATAGAAAGTACCCCTGTTACAAATTTGTTAGTATGGATAAACAGACACTTTCAGACTACAATACAGTTTAATTTATCGGCAAAAATGTAAAATTAACCGAAGTAACCATACCAAATATGTTAAAGTAATCGAAAAAAGGAAATTTGTTAGGACTTTTGCAGACAAAATATATACTTTCGCCTTCCAAAAAAGGACGAAAATCCATTTTAACGATTTATCCTCCCTTGCTGGAAATAATTTGTGCCAAAATCTCATACATGAAGCGTTTTAAGTACCTTTTTTTGTTACCGATCGGCATCATTCTGATCGTGATATCCTGCACACCAAAAAACACTGATACCCCCACGGCGGCTACCAGCGGAAATTGGATGAAGCGTTCTGATTTTGAAGGGAATGCCCGTACAGAGGCCGTGGCTTTCACGGTAGGTGATACCGCCTACATCGGAACCGGTTTCGATGGTAGCAATCGCTACAACGATTTTTGGGCTTACGACCCTGTAAAAAACTTCTGGTTGCAGCGCGCACAGTTTCCGGGTGCAGCTCGTAACTCTGCGGTAGGCTACAGTGTAGGCACTCGCGGCTACATCGCCACCGGTTTTGACGGTTTGAATCGCCTGAAAGACAACTGGGAATATAACCCTGCTACCAATACCTGGACTCGCCGCGCTGATTTTGGTGGTACCTCCCGTTATGATGCGGTTGCTTTTGGCATCAGTGGTAAAGGTTACATTTCAACAGGTTTTGACGGTGGTCATACAAAAGACTTATGGGAATTTGATCCTACAGTGGGCGCCAATGGAACCTGGACCCAGCGTGTCAGCCTGGGTGGTAGCAAACGTTCTGCTGCTGTAGCATTTGTATATAACAACAAAGCCTATGTGGTTACCGGAATCAACAACGGTAACACCCTGACTGATTTCTGGATGTTCGATCCAGCTAATCCTTCCAGCTGGAACCAATTGCGCGATATTACCAACATCAGTGCAGATGCTTTCGACAACGATTACACAGATATTCAGCGCCACAATGCTGTTGCCTTTGTTATCGGAACAAAAGCTTATCTAACGGTGGGCGAAAGCGGTGCTTTCACCAAGAAAACCTGGGAATATGATTTTGCAACTGACCTTTGGGCACGCAAGAATCCTTATGAGCGTACTGAAAGAACAGGTGCCGTTGCCTTCACAGTTAAAGGCAGAGGCTATGTGAGTTGCGGCAAAAACAATTCCTTCTATTTCGATGACATCGACGAATTCAAACCAGACGACACCTTTAACTCAGTGGATTAAGTCCAACTGGGTTTACCTCTTCTTTGGATTATCCGTTGCGATTTTTTTATACACGCGCTGGAACAATCAACCAAAGAGGGGTGAATGGGTTCAACTTACTTATACAACTTATCATACCCCCCTCGGCTGGGGGTATGATGTTTTAATGAACGACTCCCTTTTCATTCACCAGATGCAAATGCCGGCCGTTCAAGGAACAAGGGGCTTTAGCTCTGAAGAAGATGCTGCCCGGGTGGCTAATCTGGTAATCGATCGGATGAAAAAGAAGCAACTACCTACCATCTATCTACGTGACCTCGACAGCCTGAAAATTCCTTACTAATTCTGATAAAAGGGACTAACTATTTTTCCCTGTCATCTCATCTAATTTTGAGCGATACGCATGACCTACCGGAATGGTGTGACTGCCAATGGTGATCTCATTACGGCTAATGGATTCTACCTGATCGATGGCAACCATATAAGAACGGTGAACACGAATAAAATGACGATGTGGTAACCGGCTTTCAAAGTCTTTTAAATTTTGCAGGGTAGTAAGGGGCGATACCTTCCCCTTTAAAAAAATCTGGGTATAGTCGCGTAAGCCCGATAAGAATAAAATGTCACCCAGCTGAATTTTGATAAGCTTATATTCTGATTTTACAAATATAAAATCCCTACTCACTTTACTTGCTTCCTGCCGACGATCGAGATACTGATGAACAAGGTGCATCAAAGCAAACATTCGGTCAAAGCCGGCTGTCCATGGGATATCGGCAAAAACAGTGGTGGGGGGACAAATCACGCCGGCTTGGTTCAGCCGGAGTCGCATCCGTCAGCGCCAGCCAGACCGGATATTGCAGGTGATCTTTTTCCAGATCAGACAGGATTTTTTCTGTTGAAACCAGTACATCAACCTGACTCGAATCAAGCAATGACTGAGCTGATTTTAGAGAGGGAAAACTACCTGCCAACAGGAAACCAGGCATCTCCTGCAATAATTCCTTCCACCGGTTCAACCAGGCTGTATGCTGGCAAATGAGAACAATTTTATACATGGCCGGTGCTTTATGTAAAATTAACTGAAAAGTGGGAAGGGGCTGTTGACCAGCAACAACGTTGCATAAAAAACCCCACGAACCTTGACGGCAGTGGGGCTTTCAATTAGCAAGCAATCGTAAACAGGGACCAATAATAAGGAACTTTTTGAAAAAAAGCCATTTTCAGGTGCCTTTTTTTAAAAAAAGTAAGCCGGATCTGCCAATACCTTATCGCAAATCCGCCTTCTGGCATCCTTGGTATTAACTGGTTCTACCTTCGTAAAGCGCTTCAGACCTATGTGCATCATTTTCAGTTCATCACCGGAGGCAAAACTATTCAGCGCATCTTTTCCTGCTTTGTTGATCCGGTCGGCAGCGTCGTAGATATAGGTTTGCATCACATCCCGCTCCAGGGAAACAGCATCTAAACCGCGCATCTCTGCTAATTTCATGGTACGCAGCAGGGCTGATTCCGCATGAAAGGCTTCAATGGCCATATCGGCTATATTCATCAATACCTCCTGCTCTTTTTCCAGCTGCATCATCAGCTTTTGAACAGCGGCTCCCGCCACCATGAGTATGGCTTTCTTAAACTGGGCTATGTATTTCAGTTCTTTCGCAAATGCACCTTCCTCCTGAGCGCCAAAATCAGGAATACTCATCAATTCTTTCTGCACCGCCATGGCAGGACCCATCAGGTCGAGTTTACCCTTCATAGCCCTTTTCAGCATCATATCCACTGTCAAGAGTCGATTGATCTCATTGGTACCTTCATAGATGCGGTTGATACGGCTATCGCGATAAGCTTTGGAGATCAGGTATTCATCACTGAACCCATTTCCTCCGTGAATCTGAACACCCTCATCGACCACGAAATCGAGCACTTCACTGCCGTAAACTTTCAGCATGCTGCACTCAATGGCATACTCTTCAGCAGCACCGAGTAAAGAGTCGGCAAAAGATTTACCTGCATCTTTCAGTTCCCGCTCTTTCTGTTCTACCCAAAAAGCGGTTCTATATAGGGCAGCATCCGCTACCCAGATACGAATCGCCATTTCAGCAATCTTATGTCTGATCGCACCAAATTTGGCTATGGGAATTTTAAACTGCTCACGGGTCTTGGCATATTCGGTTATGGTTTTAGCAGAACCACGGGCACCACCAAGGGCAGCCGCACAAAGTTTCAAACGTCCAATATTCAGAATATTGAAAGCAATCAGGTGACCTTTACCGATTTCACCCAACAGATTCTCTACGGGTACTTTACAATCCTGGAAATAAAGCTGCACAGTAGAAGAACCTTTGATACCCATCTTATGCTCTTCAGGTCCTTGGGTAAATCCTTCCATACCCCTTTCTACTATAAAGCCGGTGAACTTTTCGCCATCAATTTTAGCAAAAATGGTATAGACGTCTGCAAAGCCACCATTGGTGATCCAGCATTTTTGACCATTCAGAATATAGTGTTTACCATCTTCACTCAAGCGAGCTGTGGTTTTGGCGCTCAACGCATCACTCCCACTATTCGGTTCGGTGAGTCCGTAAGCACCCTTCCATTCGCCGGAAGCCAGCTTCGGTATGTATTTGGACTTCTGCTCAGGGGTTCCGAAATATAGAATGGGTAACGTTCCGATACCGGTATGCGCAGCAATGGCTACAGAAAAAGAAAATCCACCCCCTAAGCCTTCATTGACAAGCGTGGAGGTAATAAAATCCCTTGACAGCCCACCATATTCCTCGGGTAAGGAGGTGCCCAAAAGCCCCTGTTCACCCGCTTTTTGCATGAGGGAAGGCATGAGTCCGGGCTCGAGTTTGTCAATCCTATCGATAATGGGAAGCACTTCCGTTTCGAGGAATTGATGGCACATGTCAAGCACCATTTTCTGTTCTTCATTAAAGTCTTCGCGAATAAATGTTCCGAAGGGTTCGCTTTCCGCTATCAGCCATTCTCCGCCGCGGAGCGCTTTTGCAGTAACTGTGGTTTCCATATTGGTTGGTTTATTTTTAATAAGAGGTCTTCAAATTAGTTAGCCGTACCGTTGGTCAGGTTATCATATACCCGTTGAAATACATTTTTCACCACATTGATCTCATCTTTGCTGATGCCGATCAGGGCCTCGTCCATGGTCTGGTTTGCAATCATGATGGTGAGATCTTGCAACTCAATAGCGGCCGGTGTAAGACAAACCAAGTTGATGCGGCGGTCAGTCTTAGAGGGCATTCTTTTCACCAGTTTTTGTTTTTCCAGGTTATCGATCAAACGGGTTATGCTCGGCTTATCACGAAATGTACGGTTACATAATTCCTGCTGACTCAAACAATCCTGCTTCCACAAGTGATACAAGATGCTCCACTGCTCTATGGTAATGTCGAGTCCCGCTTGTCTGAAATTCTTCTGCAAACGCCGTGCCACAGCCGTAGAAGCCATACCATTGATGACACTGTATAACTCCCCTCTTCTAAATTGGTTGTTGGGCATATAGTTAGTTATGCAACTATTTCAAAATTGATGTGTTTTCCCGAAACAGCCAAAAAAAATAGTCTAATTTTTAGGTAAAAGAAATCCGGGGTGTGGAGTAGGCGGATATGCAGGGACAGGGGTTGACAAATATTGTTTTTCTTTGCTGTCATGAGCAGCAGCTGGATATTGATAGCGAGTATAAGCGTAGGCGTTTATGTGCTACTGATGGCGCTATATAGCTACTTCTTCCAGCGCATACGGCCCTACCGGCCCTCCCCTGCTACCGGTGCCCCTGCCACTTTTTTCTCCATTATCATACCCGCACGAAATGAGTCGGCTTGTATAGCGGACTGTGTTCGGGCGGTGCTGAACAATGAATATCCACCACACCTATTTGAGGTGATCGTGGTAGACGATCATTCGGAAGATGATACGGCCGAACAGGTGAAGCAACTGCAGCAACAACATAAAGCACTTCGACTGATTCGACTACAGGATTATACAGGCGGCACACAAGGCACTACCTATAAAAAACAGGCGATCGAAGCGGGGATACAGGAGAGTAAAGGTAACTGGATGGTAACTACCGATGCCGATGCAGTGGTACCGGTACATTGGTTGCATAGCTTTGATAGCTATATCCGGCAATTCGAACCGGTATTTATTGCCGCCCCGGTCACTTATTATCCCGACAAAAGTCTGCTATCTGTATTTCAACAACTTGATTTCATGACAATGCAGGGTATCACGGCTGCATCAGTGGGGGCAGGATTTCACAGCATGTGCAACGGCGCTAACCTGGCTTATAAAAAAGAAGTTTTCCATGCGGTCGGCGGATTTTCAGGGAATGAACACCTTGCCACGGGTGATGACATGTTGCTGATGCAGAAGGTAAAGCGGGCCTACCCGTCACAAATTGCATATTTATATACCAGAGAAGCCATGGTGATCACCTGGCCACCTGAATCGTGGAAAGCATTTTTACATCAAAGAATTCGCTGGGCCAGCAAGGCAGATAGTTATGGCGAACCGGTCATCTTTGGCGTGTTGTTCTGGGTATGGGTGATGAATGCACTTTTACTAATCGCGCTACCCTTGATGCTATTTGTGGAGGAGATCCGTTATCCCTGGTTGATACTGATGGGAATCAAAACTGGTGCAGAGCTATTTTTCCTGCTACCCGTAGCACAATTTTTTCAACGAAGTCATCTGCTGGTATTTTTCCCAATATTGCAGCCTCTACACATAATATATATGGTGTTGGCAGGCTGGTTAGGAAAATTCGGATCCTATGAATGGAAGAACCGAATCATTGTTACGCAGGGTAAAAAATAAACTCACAATTCATCTGTGCCGGTAAAACCTGCAAAAAGCAGTAAGGGTACCATGGCTAAAACAGCGAGTGTAAGGGAAAAAATTTTTTTCATAGGTATGGATTTTGAATTCTGACTAATATTAGAACGAATCGTTTAAAGGATATTGTTAAAACCAACTAAAGAGGCTTTTTTTATCGGTGAAAGAAAGAAGCAGCTTGTTTTGTTTAACATTGCATATCAATAAGTTAAACAGATAAAACTCCCTGTTAATAGTAAGATACGGTGATGAAATCAACCGCTGCCTGTAGAAAAAGTATTCAGGCTAAATCAGTTTGCTCTGCAACTGCAGCTTGCTGCAGTAAGAGTATTATACCCAAACAACTGTAGAAGATTGATCCGACCTTATCGGTCTCGATCAAATCACTTACGAGGTTGAGTACCAGCAGTATCGTTAGGATCGCTGCGGTGGTAAAGGCAATGGACCGATAAAATCGGCTTTGTAATTGAAAACAAAGTCGTTGCAATTGCAAGAACATACAGATGAGTAGAGACAAGAACAAGAGTAATCCTATCACACCCTGTTCCAGCGCCAGCAGTAAAAAATAATTGTGAACGGTAGAGTGCTCGGGGTTATCACTTACCCAGGTTTGAAACCTGCGGAGTGTATAAGGTTGATAGTGGCGGTAGAAGGAATTCGGTCCAAACCCTGTAATGGGTTCTTGTACCAACATTCGAACGCCTGCTACCCAGCGATGCCATCTTTCCGCTGCAGAGATGTCTTTCCCCTCTAATGTCGCCTGCCAATGCTGGCGGAATTCAGTATGAAAATAGGTTTGGTCGTGATCGGGTGCAAATCGCATGTATCTTTTTTCCGTTACCAACCACGCTGTGCTGACCAATACGATCGCAGTGACCACTACCAACAGGGGTGCAACCCATTTTTTTTGTACAACAAAGACCATCATTGCACCGGCAGGTAATGCGACCCAGGCGCCCCTGGAATACGCCAATACCCAGGCGACCATACCGAGCAGGATGCCAGATAAGAGAATTTTTTTCAAGACAGTATTCCGCGGTGTGAGGTAAAAACAAAGTACAGCGACGGGCAATAATAAGGTTAAAAGAGCAGCATAATTAACATGGTTCCTGAAAAAGGGAGCCATGGCTTTGCGAATGCTGTAAAAAGTGAAGCCATACAATCCATGTCTTACCAAAACCTGCACAACAAGCAAACCCATGGGTATCAGCAGGCAGGCAGCCCAGATTTTCCAATGCCGGGGCGTGCGAATAAAATATACCGGCAAAATAACAAAGGGCACGATGTACCAGATTTTTGCGAGGTTATATTTGACAGATAGCAACGGCTCATGAGAATAGAAGCTGGTGATGGCTATCCATATCAACTGTAATAACAGTAGGGTAAATAAATTCGATTTCTGTAATATCGAGGGGAAGCGGGAAGGCATCAACAGAAAACATAAAATAGCGCCTGCCGATACAAAAATCATAATGGGTTCGTCGGGAAAATCGATACCCAGTGAAGGGGTAATCGACCATTCGGTAGAGAAAGGAATGGAAATAAAGAGGAGCCAGAACAACGTACGGGAGGGGATGAAAAATGCCGGCAGCAATGCATAAGCCAGCAGAATGGCAAAGGGCAGCAGCATCCAAATCCATTCAAAAGAAAGTAAAGCCATTAGTCCTGAAAACAAAAAAATCAGGACAAGCAAAATGGTCTGCACCCGAAAAGAAAGCGGGGACAATTTCATATTACTGCAAATTGTTGCGGTGATATACAATCACCCAGGTCATTGCAAATAAAAGGGCGGCGAGGAATGCCCCGGTGATGACAAGTATCTTATCCGGACGAACCGTCAATTTATCTGCAATGGGTCCATCCAGCACCATTAATACATCCGGTATGGCTGTGCGGGCCTGTTCCCACTCACCTGTCATAGTAATGTTATTAGCGATGAGTTGCCGAATACCCTGGATTTTTATTTCGCGTATTGCTTTGGCGGCTTCGGTGCTATCTTTTCCTATTAAAAGCGCATTAAACTGCAACTGCAGAGAATCTAATGCATTCTTGAGATGCTGAATAGTTGAATCGTATTCAAGTTGAATAGACGATTTTATTCTGAGATTGATTTTTGCACGAAAAGCATTTACCCATTTTTGGGCAGTATCCGGTTCTTTAGCCCAGGCGATTATTTGTAGCTGTCCCTTTTCGGTTGGTTTTGCATATAATTTCTTACGTAAAATACGAACGGCTTTTTCAACTCTCAAGGCGGCATCTGTCTCATCCACTTTAAAATACTCGGCTATATTGTGTTCGATCACCATAGCCCGGTACAACGAATTCCAATCGTTAGCTGATTCGATTCGTTCAATATCATCTCCGGAACCAAAATAGGAATAGAGGTCTTTGATGTTGGGATTAAAGAGTTTGGCTTTATCGGTTAATTGTATATTGACCGGACTGATGGTAGCAACCGATTTGTACTCGGTCGG
>JBEIUM010000331.1:0-1890 GCA_040374385.1 Sediminibacterium sp.
CCATGCGCGCTGAATTAGACGAACAAGGTATTGCTTATGAAGAAGGTAGTCATACTATAGAGAAGATACTCCAGGCCGATGAAGTGGTGAAGAGTCCCGGTATCGGAGAGAAAAATCCCATTGTACAGCAAATACGTAGCAAAGGAATTCCTGTGATTGGAGAGATTGAACTGGCTTTCCGCTATATGGGGAATAGCAAAGTAGTCGCCATTACGGGCAGCAATGGAAAAACAACTACTACATCGTTGATATATCATATTTGCCGGACGGCCGGACTGGATGCTGCATTGGTTGGAAACATCGGGCATTCATTTGCCCGCCAGGTACATGTCGATCCCAAGCCGCTCTATGTTCTTGAGATCAGCTCATTCCAGCTGGATGATATCAGCAGTTTCCGCCCCCACATCGCGGTACTGCTCAATATCACGGAAGATCACCTAGACCGGTATGATTATCAATTCTCGAACTACATCAATAGTAAGTTCCGCATCATTGAAAATCAGACCAACGAAGATTACTTCATCTATTGTGAAGATGATGAAGTCATCATGCAAAAAATCCCATTTATTCATTTACATACTAACCCATTACCCTTTTCTATGAAACATGAAGTAAAAAAAGGAGCCTACATCAAAGGAGACCAGATGATGCTCAGAATTCAGGAAGAAAGAGTGAGCATGAGCATCTATGACTTTGCCCTGAAGGGGAAGCACAATCAGTACAACACGATGGCTGCCGGCATTGCAGCTGCTACCCTGGGTATCCGAAAGGAGAAGATCCGGGAAGCCATTCACAACTTCCAAAGTCTGGAGCATCGGATGGAATTTGTTGCCATGGTGCGTGGCGTCGAGTTCATCAATGATTCTAAAGCAACCAATGTCAACAGTACCTGGTATGCGCTGGAAAGTATGAATAAGCCCGTAGTGTTGATTCTGGGAGGAGTTGACAAAGGCAACGATTATCAGTTGATCGCTGATCTGGTGAAGGAAAAAGTGAAAGCCATCGTATGTATGGGTACTGATAACAAGAAGATCATACAGGCGTTCAAAGATATTGTTCCGGTGATCGTAGAAGCAGAGTCAGCTAAAAAAGCAGTGAACGCTTCTTTTAAATTGGCCGGAAAAGGTGATGTGGTTTTGTTGAGCCCGGCCTGTGCCAGCTTCGATCTCTTTACCAATTATGAAGATCGTGGTACGCAATTCAAACTGGCAGTAAAAGAACTCTAAATCGATTCATTCAGCACCATGGCAGCTTCAAATGATCCCCTACTGATGCAGATCCCTACCATCGATGGTATGAAGGGACAGCTGGTAAGCCGTACCAGGGGGGATAGGTATATCTGGGGTATTCTGCTGCTGCTCTCACTCATCTCTATTTTAGTGGTGTATAGTGCTACCGGATCACTGGCATATAAAATGAATAAAGGAAATACGGGTATTTATCTGTTTAAGCAGGTCTCCTTTACAATTATTGGGTTAGTAATTGTATTCTTCCTGCATCGCATCAACTATACCTTCTTTTCTAAAGTAGCTTCTTTCCTTTTTATACTCTCCATTCCACTTTTGTTGTATACATTATTTTTTGGTGCTAAAATCAATGAGGGCAGCCGCTGGATTAAGCTGCCTGTGATTAACCTCACTTTGCAAACGAGTGATTTGGCGAAATTGGTTCTAATCATTTATGTCGCACGTCAGCTAACAGTAAAGCGACAAATGTTAGACGATTTTAAGAAGGGAGTCCTGCCGATCGTGATCCCCATAGCCATGGTATGCGGACTGGTGCTACCGGCGAACTTTTCTACAGCAGCATTAATTGGGTTTGTGTGTTTTTTAATGTTGGTGTTCGGTGGAGTTCCATGGAAGCATTTGTTTAAGCTCATTGGCGCCGTGA
>JBEIUM010000286.1:0-2718 GCA_040374385.1 Sediminibacterium sp.
GAAAAGAAGAGAATTTTTAGGCACCCTTACAGCCCCCGTTGCCGTGGCTTGTACTGCCTGTATGGCGGCCGCTTGTTCAAAATCCTCTGATGGAGGTGGCAATAATGCACCCGCTCCTCCCTCGAATGTAAATTTTACCATCAACCTGAGTACACAATTGTTGGCGGTAGGTTCTTCTTTATCCCAAAGTGGGGTTATCGTTGCCAGATTAGCTGCTGCGAATCAACCTGCTTCTTTTGTGGCAGTACAGGAATCCTGCACACACCAGGGCACAAACATCAATTTTTCCTCTGGTAACAATCAGTTCATTTGTCCCAACCATGGCGCTATATTCAACACATCCGGTGCGAATGTAGGCGGACAAAGTACCGCTCCGCTGAAAGTGTACACCGTTGCGGTAAATGGAACGAATTTGACAGTGACGGGTTAAACCAACGGTTCCTGCTGGCTGAGGCAATGAAAACTGCCGAGTCCCCAAATAATATCGGTTGAATCAATTCCCACGACCGCACGGTCGGGGAAGCAACCACTAATTATATTCAGTGCCTCCTCATCACGACCACACCGGAAAGTGGGCACGATGACGTATTTATTTGCGATATAAAAATTTGCATAAGAAGCGGGTAAACGCTGATCTTCATATATTACTTCATTTGGCATTGGCAACTCAATGATATTCAGCGATCTGCCATCGGATAATCGCATCTTCGTTAGCTGTTGCAGGTTATGTTGAAGCAAGCCATAATTCTCATCTTTAGCATCGTGCTCAATCACGGTTAACACGGTATCTTCATTAACGAAACGGACTGTATCATCGATGTGACCATCGGTATCGTCACCGATGATGCCTTCATCTACCCACAAAATTTGCGTAACGCCGTAATAATTACACAGGTACTGTTCGATCTGCTCTTTGGAAAGATGCGGATTACGATTGGGATTCAACAGGCAGGCAGTGGAGGTGATGAGTGTTCCCTTGCCATTAAATTCAACTGACCCGCCCTCCATCACGATGCCGGGATGGTAGACAGGAAGTTTCAACTGACGGGCAATAGAAGTAGGTATCACATCATCCAGATCAAAGGGCGGATATTTATTCCCCCAAGCATTATATCCCCAATCAACCACCACTTTTTTTTCCTTTGCATTCGGATGAATCAAGAACGCCGGTCCATGATCTCTGCACCAGGCATCGTTGGTCGGGTGCAGAAAAAATTCGACCTGGTCCATTATTACATCAGCAGCCTCCAGTTGACGGGTGGCAAAAGCTTGCATCGCTGCATCTACCACATTGATGCGTACCTTCTCACTTCTTGACAAGTAAGCGACGAATGAGCTGTAGGGTTGATAGATTGTTTCAATCTTACCCGGCCAGCTCGCTTCTTTGTGGGGCCAGCTAAGCCAGGTGGCTTCATGTGGATAAAACTCGGCAGGAAAAAAATAGCCTGCAGCAGCGGGGGTATTGGGTTGGGGTGTCATGGGTTCAATTAGTGGGAAGCAGGTGGTACAAAATCAAATACAAGTCGGCAAAAAACTTTTACCCCTGCATCGAGCTTACTATCGTCGAGAAGAAAATCAGGTGTATGGTGTGGAAAGGCTTCCTTAGCAGACCAGGCAGGATTACGGGCACCCAGAAACATAAAAAATACCGGTGCTTTCGTTCCATAAAATGAAAAGTCCTCTGCACCAGTCTCCCAACTGATCTCCATCACATTCTCTTCACCCAATGCCCGCTTCAAGGAAGGCAGCGAGCGTTCAACCAATGCAGGCTGGTTATAGGTAACCAACGTTTTGGTATCAATCGAGACTTCAGCACTTGCCCCATAAGCAGCGGCAGTCTGTTTGGCCATCTGTTCAATTCTTGCATGCACCTCCTTTTGCATCGAAGGGTCGAGCGTACGAATCGTTCCCTCCATCACAGCTTCTTCCGGAATAATATTCGGACGAACACCGGCATTGATTTTTCCAACAGTAATTACTGCGGGTGCTTTTGTGAGTTGGGTCTGTCGGCTGACAATTGTCTGCAAACTTTGAATGATGGCGGCACTCACCACAATGGGATCGATGCCCAGCCAGGGATTGGCACCATGGGTCTGCTTACCTTTTACTTTGATGGTAAACCAGTCGGAAGATGCCATAAAGCCACCGGATTTATAACCGATCTTTCCTAACTCCAACTCAGATTTTATATGGATACCAAATACGGCATCCATTTTGGGATTCTCCATCAGTCCTTCCTTGATCATCAGCGGAGCACCGCCCTCTTCCATACCGGGTGGACCTTCTTCGGCGGGTTGAAAAATAAATACAACGGTTCCCGGAACCTCTTTCCGCATTTGCGACAAAACTTTGGCTGTGCCCAATAACATGGCAATATGGGTATCGTGGCCACAGGCATGCATAACACCCACTGTTTGTCCGTTGTATTCGGCAGTGGCCGTTGACCGGTAGGAGAGATCGTTGCGTTCAGTAACGGGTAATGCATCGATGTCAGCACGCAAACCAACTACACCGCCGGGTTTTCCACCTTTGAGAATACCCACCACACCGGTACCTGCCATCCGCCTGGTTTCAATGCCAAATTCCTTCATCCATGCCTCTATTTTTTCTGCGGTCTTGAACTCCCGATTCGACAATTCTGGATGCTGATGAAAATAGCGACGCATCTCAACCACCTGGGCAGTAACTGCCTGAATGTTTTTTTGCAGCTGCTCAGTA
>JBEIUM010000155.1:0-6379 GCA_040374385.1 Sediminibacterium sp.
ATCCTCTGTGTCTTGATTCGAGACCCGTAACCATGAATTGAATTTGGATTCTGGAGGCGTTATTAAGAACGCTTGCTTCACTGGGGTTATTCGGGTCTTCCAGTTTCTTAACCTCAAATGGGTTACAAGAGAAAAGTGAAAGGGCAAACCCCATTAAAATAAGTATGGGTATCTTTTTCATAATGGTATGATTTAGAAGTCAATTTGTAAGTGGAAGAATAACCTTCTGGCAGAAGGGTAGGGTGCCACATCAACGTTGTTGGCAAGTGCCTGGGCGCCAAAGGTGGAAGTTTCCGGATCATAACCAACGTATTTAGTCGATAAAAATACATTGTTACCGGAGAGTCCTACTCTTGCGCGCTGGATAAAGCTACCGGCCTTTCCTAAGGCTGATTTGGGTACATTGTAGTAGAGGCCCAATTCACGAACTTTCAGGAAAGTAGCATCTTGTACCCATCTACCTGCGTTGTTATATGGTGCAGGTGGACGCTGGCGGCCATTGGGAATTCCATCTTTATTATCATCATCAAACCAGCCCTTGGTGGTACCACCACCGTCGGTCAGGAAGGAAGTGAGGTTAACATTATCTCCACCTTTTCTATATTCCATCAAAAAGTTGAATTCGAAATTTTTCAGGAAGGTGATGTTGTTAGACCAGGAGGAAGTCCAGTCAGGCTGTGCATTTCCCCATACGGTAAAATCTGAACTAGATAAGGCAGGGGTACCTACAATGGTAGTAGGTGCAACGCCCTGGCGGATCAGGAAGGTTCCCAAAGCTGTACCGAATGCGCCGGTAGTGTACGAGGGGATACCGAGTCTGGTGATCAGTACATCATTTTTCCACCACAATAAACGGGAGGTCCATTTGATTTTTTCCTTTTGGATAATGGTACCGGCCAAACTCAATTCAAGACCCCTGTTTCTCATTTCGGCTTCATTGCTGATGGTACTTACTACTCCGGTTGCAGGAGAGAGGTTCAGCGGTTGCAGGTTGTCTTTGGTTGTTTTGATGTAGTAGGTAGCTTCCAGTGATAAGCGGTTATTGAAGAAACCGGCATCTACACCGAATTCAAGTTCAATGGCTCTCTCAGGAACTACCAGCAGGTTACCGATGCTGGTAGCAACTGTTGATCCCAATAAACCTCCGATGTTAACACCACCTAATGAGGTGAAGGTAGCTCCGAACGGAACGGGTCCTGCAGTCTGACCATAGGCGATACGGGGTTTAAGTTGGGAGATGGTTCTTGACTTCCAGAAATCGAAATTGGTCAGATTGACTGCCAAGGAAGCTTTGGGGAACGCATAGTATTTCTGTGGGTCACCGTTGGTGTTTGATTTGTCCATACGAACACCGATAGTTCCGATGATTTTGTCTTCGTAGTTAGCTTCTTGTTGAGCGAAAATACCCACATCTCTTTGTGAACTCTCAAATTGTGATTCAATTTCCTGAACCGTTGCTTGTTTTAGGTTTGATTGTCCGGGGGCTAAACCACGACCTCTGTTAAAGAGACCATTGTTTTTGAAATCAAGGCGAACCATACCTGCCTGGGTGCTCAATTTTACTTTCTTTACTTCCCAGTTGTAAACGAGGGCTGCTTGAAAATTAGTATTCATGCTTTCCTGCTTACCTACCAGAACATCACCGGGGTTTGCCTGACCTCTTTGGAATTGAAGGTCATCCGGCAGATAAACTTTGGTTGAGTTTTGGATGTAGTCCAGACCTCCATTGAGTCTGAATTTCAGTTGAGACTTTTCGGTACGCAGCAGGTTTACATCAAGGTTGAAAGATTGGATGAAACGATTTACGAGTGAGTTGTTGATGCCTTTGTCGGTAACTGCCACCGGATTTTCTGCGAAGTAGGGGTTAGCAGGATAGATTCCGTTCACCGGGCGCAGGTCGAAGTAATTGGGAACATAGGCGATGTTGTATCCGATACTAGCACCGGTATTGTTCTGGTTACCGGTAAATCCGCGGTCTGTATTGGTACGGATGAAGTTTGAGTTGACACTCAGTGTGATATTCTTACTGATTTTGTGATCGATGTTAGCACGGATAGATTGTCTTTCAAAACCGGTTCTTCTTACTATTCCATCTTCACTCGTCAGGTTACCTGAGACGAAGAATTTTGTTTTTTCGTCACCACCGCGAAGGCTAAGACGTGAGTTAAGAAGAGAGGCGGTATTGTTATAGAAGTAATCCTCGTAGTTTACAAAAGTACCTGTTGATACGGCATTTTGGTAGCGGGTAATTTCTATAGGTCTTCTGGCTGCGGGAAAAAAGGTATTGATTTTGGCCTCACTCCAGTCATCTACACCCATCATTTTTAATGGAGTTCCCATACCGATATCTTGACCAAAGCTGATGCTGGTTCTGCCGGCAGCGCCTTTTTTAGTAGTTATTACTATTACGCCGGCATTAGCGCGTGTACCATAGATAGCGGCAGCTGAAGGTCCTTTCAGCACTTCCACGCTTTCGATATCGGCAGGGTTGATATCGGCCAGGCGATTGGCTCCATCGTCTTGGTTAGATGCGCCGGCTCCGGAAACGGAGGCGCGTCCTGTTCTTTGGAAGGCATTGCTGATGTAAACACCATCTAATACGATGAGTGGGGCGGATGCCTGTGTCAGACTGGATAAGCCGCGTAACTGAATGTTGATACCACCTCCGGGTGCTCCGGAGTTCATGCGGATATTGGCACCTGCTACTTTTCCATAGAGGGCACCATCGGCTGTTTGAATTTGGGTTGTTCCCACGAGGTCTTTGGCAGAGATGGTGGTAACA
Organism: Sediminibacterium sp.; assembly: GCA_040374385.1. GTDB lineage: Bacteria > Bacteroidota > Bacteroidia > Chitinophagales > Chitinophagaceae > Sediminibacterium. Next base: position 2,783 of record JBEIUM010000155.1, read on the forward strand.
GCGTTGGCCAGGTTAGAACGTTTGATGTTAGTGGCCAGACCTGTGATAACCACTTCCTTCAGCGGATTGATGTCTTCTTCCAGTGCTATGCTCAGGGAGGCGGCATTGGCTGCTGATACGTTCACTTCAGCTTTTTTATAGCCAACGTAGTTCACTACCAGTACAGCATTATTAGCTGATGTTTTGATACTGAAATTACCATTGGCATCTGTTGTGGTTACCTGTTTTGTTCCTTTTAGGGAAACGGAAACGCCTCTGAGGGGATTACCGGTTTGGCTTTCTTTGACGGTTCCCGACGCAGTGAACCCTTGGGCCAGTGCATCGCTGATGTTCATGCCCAGGAGCAGCATAAGCATCCATTTGAGTAGACGATTTTTTTGCATAAGCAGTGTTTAGTTGGTTTGGAAAGTTGGTTAAAAAATTTCAGCAGGTGCTGTTTGTTCGTTTATTGTTATTAGGTTCTTCTTGACTTTGGGTCAAAAAGAATGTGGTTTAAATGAACCAGATGGGTTTATCGTTATTGCCGGATTGTAAGCTGGTTACATTCCGGAAAACTAACTTGCCGCTTATGAGTTTGGTCTTGGTGAAGGCCAAGTGGTTGCTCGCAACTAGTTGAAGGAGTGGGGCAGTTGTTCTTGCCGGTTTGGTAGCTCCCTTTCCCAGTTGTTATTGATTGTTTGTCTTGAAAGGTACTTTCGTGAAAATACTCTTTTTGTTTTCTTTAACAATTGAGATTAAGGGTGTTTATTCATTAGAATAGTTTATTGAAAATATAAATGAATATTATATTAGTTACTATTGGAGGAATACTTTAGCTGTCGATTGTTAAAGGGATACTTTCTCTGATAGAGGGCGTATTCATTTCTGGAGGGGCAAAAAAAACCGGAAGAACTGAAACCAATCAGTTTTCCGGTTAATTGGCTGTAGGGGGAGAGTAGTTAAACCGCCATATGCAACTGCTTATGAAAATAGATAGAGGTTTGCGAAATGGACTATTTTTGTTTTATCGCGTATTAGAAAATTCGATACAGAGCGCTGTTGCTTGTAAGTGACTTTTTTGCTTTAAAATTTTATTGAATGAAAATTCAATTTATAGTCTTCTTATTATTGTCGGTTTCTCAAGCCCTGTATGGTCAGGGATATTCTGGTAATTGGGATGTACGATTCACTGCAAATAAGCTTAGATTAAATTTTGTTCTGCACATAAAGGAAAGGGTTGATGGGCAATATTCCGTAACACTTGATGTGCCTTTTCAAAAAGCTTTCAATTTACCTGCAACAGAAGTTCAAAGTGATGATAAGTCGATGATAGTATTGTTCAAGGCCTTTGCATTACGCATAACACTTTTTCCTGATGATGCTAAACATTTGAAAGGCACTTTGAATCAGGGGGGGCCGAATATACCTTTTGATGCAAAAAAAATAAGCGAAGTAACTGAAACCAAGAGACCAACACGAACTCAGACACCTGTACCTCCTTTTCCATATAACAGCGAAGATATTGAATATGATAATTTGGATAAAACGATTCATTTCGGAGCCACTTTCTCTTATCCGAAGGATTCTGATAAAAGGCGTCGTTACCCTACAGTTTTACTGATAACAGGTAGCGGAGGACAGGATCGGGATGAAACGATGTTTGAACACAAACCTTTCGCGGTTTTAGCAGATTATTTAACGCGAAATGGATTTGCTGTTTTGAGGGTTGACGATCGTGAAGTTGGAAAAACTACTGGATCTCTTTTAAGTTCAACAACAGAAGATTTTAAAAACGATGCAGTAGCTTCTCTTGAATATTTGAAAAAACGAGAAGAAGTAGACACCATGCAACTAGGGTTACTTGGGCATAGCGAAGGGGGATTAATAGCTGCCATGATAGCAAGTGAGAGGAAGGATATTGCTTACGTTGTTTTGCTTGGAAGTCCAGTTGTTGATCCCTTTGATTTAATTCAGGCTCAAACCACATCCAGGCTGGTTTCACAAGGAGTTTCTGAAGAAAAGGCTTTGGAATTCCAGCCTTTTATGAAGAAAATGGTAATGTTACTAACCGCTACACCCGATACTGTAGGAGCATATAAAAAAGTGGAATCTGCATTTATCGAGTGGCAAAGCCAGGTCAGTAAAAGTACTGTAAAATCTACCACCAGGATAAATGATGAAAAAAGTATGCAGCAATATATTCGTCAACAGGTAATCGCGTGGAATCTCCCATGGAATAAGTACTATATGTCCCTTCACCCTGGAAACTACTATAAAAATATGTCTACAAAAGTACTGGCTTTATATGGTGAAAAAGATATTCAGGTGGATCCAGTCGCTAATGTTCAGTTGCTAGAAAAGTTGACTTCCGCCCAAGCAACTAAGTCTTTTGAGGTTAAAGTCATTCCCAAGCTAAATCACCTTTTTCAAGAATGTAAAAAATGTAGCTTCTCTGAATATGCCGATTTAGACGAAACCATATCACCACAAGTACTCTTGATAATATTAACTTGGATTCAAACAAATACTGCCAGCCAATAGATGTTGAACGCCCTTAAATCCTAACACGAATTATTAATTATAGTATGGAAATGTAGAATTCAGTCCATACTGATGCATATATTCGAATGCATCCTGAATAGTTTGTTTCAAGCTATCTTTTTTAAATTCTTTTTTTACTGTCACCTATACTCTCACATACTCTAAACAAGAAAGCCTCCATTCAATTGATTATTCAATTAAATAGAGGCTTTTCTTTGCTGTAGGGGGAGGGATCGAACCTCCACGAGGTGGTTAGCTATAGCGCAAAGTTCAGTGGTCGACCCTGGTCGCCTATGTATTGCTACACAGGCGGCTCTACACTACGTTTATCCCATTCTCCTCACCCCCGAGACAAGAGGGCATGTCTGCCAAAAATTTCATCACCCCACAGTATCGTCAACCTTCTTCCGACACTTGTTGCCGTTGTTGACTATACAATATTAATATAAAAGCCCCATAGGTTGGTAAATATTTAAGTAATATTCAAAAAATATAGAAAATATTCAATAATATTGTCTTTTTATTAGAATATATGTAAAAAAACAAGCCAAATGTCTGCCAAACTAAATTTTGACAAACTCGATCTTCAGATCATACAGGCTATGATGGAAGATGCAGAGATATCGTACGCCGACCTGGGTAAGAAACTATTTGTTTCCGGCGGTACCATACACGTACGTATCAAAAAACTCGAAGAACAAAAAGTAGTGAAAGGTAAAAAATTATCGGTAGACCTCAAGCTGCTGGGCTACGATGTGATCGCCTTCATCGGCATCTACCTGGAGAAAAGCTCTCTCTACGATTCCGTCGCCAGAGAATTGAAAAAAATACCTCAAATCGTTCGCCTGAACTACACCACCGGTAACTATAGCATGTTTGCTGAAATTGTTTGTAAAGACATTCAGCAACTGCGATTTGTACTACACGATGAATTACAAAAAATTAAAGGCATCGAACGCACCGAAACCTTTATCTCCCTGGAAGAAAGCCTCGACAGAAATATTGTAGTGGCAACCAACGGGTAATTAATTCGTATTTTCATAAAAACACCGCCAACATGTTGCACCTCAATCGCAT
>JBEIUM010000082.1:0-10308 GCA_040374385.1 Sediminibacterium sp.
CCGCTTACATACAATGCTGTTCCGGTAGCCGATTCGAAAATGCGTAATTCAGCAAGTATATCATTCATTAAGCGAGTACGGCCACTGCTATTCATCGTGTCTTTATTCACACTAATGGCCATGAGATAGCTCTTGGTGGCGGGATTATAGAGCAGGGTTCGATAAAAAGGTAGTGATTCAAATACCTGGCGGGCACTATCGAGTTCTGCCGCATGCTTATAAGGTGCATGAAATAGACGAGCAGGCACCAGCTTTCCGGCAGCCGTGTCATTGGCCAAACCAACCGCTTCCGGAACAGATAAAACGCCTGTTACAGCCCGAACACTTTTTAATCGCTGGTGTAAATCACTCACGGCATTGAAGAATGTAGGCTCATACATTTTCTCTGTTTGGATACCTACCACCACCGTATTGGCATCAGCACCAAATGTGCGCAGGAACTGCTGGTACTCCCGGTACTTCTGATTATCGGTGGGCAGGGCACGGGTGAAATCGTAACTCAATTGCACCTTGGATGCCTTCCAGCCCATAAAGGCCGTGATAACTGCCAGCAACAAAAGCATGGCCAGCCGGTTTTTGATAATGAATCTACCCAGGGTATACCACATAATTATAAATTATACAGGCAAAGAAAAGAATAAAATGGGAGTGACTGGCTGAATTTTAACGGGGGGCCGTACAATTCATGATCAGGCGGCAAAGAAATATGCGAATAGTTGACAAAGTATACCGGTGAGCAATCCGATATAAACTTCGCGACTGCTGTGGTCGCTGATCAGTAAACGGGCAGAAGCAACCAGTCCGGCGAGCAGGGTAGTTACCAGTATATATATCCACAAGGGCAGTCCGTAATACCAGGAGAACAAGATCACAGCAGCGACAGCGCCTCCGGCGGCGATACCATGTAAACTAATTTTTAAATAACTGTTCAAGATAAGTCCAACTACCGTAGAGAGAAAAATGCCCAGGTAAAAAAAGCGGAGTACGCTGGGCTGGTTATCAAAATGGCGACTGAGGTAATATTGCCACCAATAAAAAAACATAACGATAATAAAGGGTACGATCCGTTCTTTCCGCGTAAGTAAGAGTATGCTGTTGATGAACTGTAATCGCCAGAGCAGGAAAATGGCAAAAGCAGGCACGAAGGCCGTCCACCAGAAAGCGGAGAACAAGCGCAATGTCAGTTGCCAGGGGGTAATGCCGGCAAATTCATACGGTACCACCTGCATCAGCAACAGAAACACATAAGTGGGAATGAATAAAGGATGGAACAATACCGACAATAGGTGGGCAAATAGGCGCAACAACCGTTGAGAAAGCGAATTTGATTCGGTAACAGCAGTAGTAGAAGGTAGGGTGGAATCTGCAGTTGACATATTATAATTCTTTTCTAAGCCGGGCTACCGGAATATTTAATTGCTCCCGGTACTTGGCAACGGTTCTACGGGCAATATTGTATCCCTTTTGCTGCAACATTTCAGTCAACAGGTCATCACTCAGTGGCTTGTGCTTGTCCTCGGCATCTACCATATCATTGAGAATCTTCTTCACTTCTTTGGTACTTACTTCTTCACCGCTATCGGTGCTCAGGGATTCACTGAAAAAATATTTAAGCCTGAAATTTCCAAATTCTGTTTGCACGAATTTGCTGTTCGCAACCCGGCTTACCGTTGAAATATCCAATCCGGTCAATTCTGCGATGTCTTTTAATATCATGGGCCGGAGCGTTGTTTCATCGCCGGTGAGGAAAAAAGTTTGTTGGTGCTTAAGTATAGCACCCATGGTATTCAGCAAAGTAGCCTGTCGCTGCTGAATCATATCGATGAACCAGCGGGCTGCATCAATTTTCTGACGGATAAAGGTAACCGCTTCTTTTTGCCGCTTATCTTTCTTGCTTCCCCGCTCATATTCTTTCATCATATCACGGTAGCCTTCACTGATGCGCAGCGCAGGGGCATTGCGGCTGTTGAGTGTTAGCTCCAGCTTTCCATTGTTGTTGATCACATAAAAATCAGGAATGATGAAGTTCTCTGCCTGGGTGCTACTCGAAAAATTTCCGCCGGGCTTAGGGTTCAGTCGTATGATCTGACCAATGATTTCTTTCAGCTGTACATCTGTGATACCCATGCTGCGCTGAATCCGATCGTAGTGCTTTTTAGAGAACTCATCAAAGTATTTGCTGAGTATCTGAATAGCCTGTTTCACAGATTCACCTTCAGATTCTTTCCGCTTGAGCTGCAGCAGCAAACATTCCTGCAGTGTACGAGCAGCTATTCCGGGGGGGTCAAATTGTTGTATTTGTATGAGCAGGTCTGTCACTTCTTTCTCACTTACTTCCAGACCTTGGCGAAAAGCCATATCATCGACCAGTGAACTGATATCGGAGCGAAGGTATCCATCGTCATCGAGGCTTCCGATGATTTGTTCGGCAATGGTGCTGTCACGTTTGTCAAATTCCAGTAACCCCAATTGATTCATCAGGTGTTCCTGAAAGCTAATCTCTGCTCGAATAGGAATCACCTTATCATCTCCCATTTCAGGATAATGGTCATCCTTCATTTTATAGTCTGCTATCTCGCCGTCATCATCTAATAAATATTCATTCACATCCGGCTCCTCTATTTCATCTGATTCATATTCACTCTCACTTTCATTATCTGAATCGCTGTTTTCGTCTTCCGACATTTCATATTCATCACCCTCCCCTTCCGATTCCATCTCCAGCGCCGGATTTTCCTCCATCTCCTCTTTTATGCGTTCTTCCAGGTTGGCCGTAGGAACCTGCAGCAGTTTCATGAGCTGAATCTGCTGGGGAGAAAGCTTCTGCAGTAGTTTCTGTTGAAATGACTGGCTGAGTGACATGTGAGAGGTTCGACGGTTTTATCAGCAACCTTACTCAGTCGGGAAAATAATGCCCAAGCAAGAGCTGCTGTGTTTTTTCGGTGTAAATTTACATTAAATCAACCAACCCCTTTTGAAAGCGCTCGGTTTAATCCTATTGATTTTCTTTATTACAAACATTGCCCGGGGGCAATCGCTGCCAGCATCCACAACAGCTGGGCTGGTAAAGAAAGACAGCATGCTTGGGTTACCGATTCGACTGATTCCGGAGAATAATTATAGCAAAGGATTAACTTTTTTCTGTCGCAACGAGTGGCTGCTGGAAAAGAAAACAGGTGTTCCTTTTCGTTTCCGGTTGGGCAGTGTGGAGCAGGTGAACTGGCTGGAGGGAAAACAAGGCAAGTACATTATGCCACCTTCGCAGTTAAATCGACCCACCGGATTGAAAAGCCTGCGGCGTAGTCCCTGATGAGGCCAATCATTTCTTTCTGCTGCTCAGGGGTAAATTTTTTGGTGGGTAGCCGATGGTAAAAATCATTTTCGACAAAAAACATCAGTTCATTCCCTTTCAGTAGTTTGATCATGGTAATTTCTTTCCACTGAAGTAATTCTGATGGGGGTGCATCTTTCTCCAGTCCACTAAATGCATTCCAATGAACTTGTTCGTTAGAAATTTCAACAAAAACCGAAGCTTCTTTTCGATTCGGCGGATAAAAAGTCACAATAAAAAATACACACATGAATGAATCCATGACCTGCTTGAGCTTATTCTGGTAATCCCAGAACAAAACAGTCAAAAAATAAACTACGAACACCAGAAAGAATATCCATCTGAACCAGACCTTCCACTTATCCAATGATTGAGGGAGTTGTTCGAATCTTTGCATAGAATTTTTATAGAATTTACCCAATTACTTCCCTGATAATAGCCGATAATTTTTGTCCTTTTTCTTCAATCTGTTCAGGCGTCCATGCAAGTGAGACAGCTGTCGAGATACATCTGCTGAGCCAGGCATCACTGGCGGGGAAGCTTGCATGTTCGAGTTGTTGCAGGGCGGCTATTTGTTCGGCAGATAAAGGGAACAAGGAAGCAGCCTGTTTCAGGTGTTGCCATTTTCTGATGTAATGCCAGTTGTTCTGGTACCAGTAAAAATTGCCGGCCAATATTCCCTGCGCTTTGAGTTTTTCAACAACTGCTTCTGTCTGTCTTGCTTCCGGTAAAAACCAGCTGATGAAGCTACAGCTATCTACACCGGCTGGAGGCACCCGGCGAAAACTTACTTGTGGAATCGCTTCCAGGTGGGCTTTCAGTGCTGCATGGTTCCTTTTTTGTATCTCCAGAAACTGACTTAATTTTCTGATTTGTGCCAAACCTACAGCCGCATGCAACTCGCTGATGCGGTAATTATAGCCGATGAAAGGATGCAGATCAGCGCCACGATCAACACCCAGGTGATCATGTCCATGATCGGTATAAGCATCTGACTTATCATAAAGATCTTTTCGGTTGGTCATCACCACACCTCCTTCTCCGCAGGTGATCATTTTCACGAAGTCAAAGGAGAAAGTGCCGGCATCACCTAAGGTGCCCAGTGCCTTTCCATTGTAGGTACCTCCAATACTTTGACAGGCATCTTCCAGGAGACTGATTCCATTGTCGCGGGCGATCGTCAGCAAGGGATCGAGATCTGCCATGCTACCACACATGTGTACGGGCATGATACACTTGGTGCGGGGCGTAATGGCAGCACGAACAGCTGCCGGTTCCAACGTCAGTGTATCATCTACATCTACCAAAACGGGCACAGCCCCCATACTAAGCACTGCTTCAAAACTGGCTACAAACGTAAAGGTGGGCATAATTACTTCATCGCCGGCACCTACACCCAAGGCTGCCAGGGCTGTCGAGAGCGCAGCTGTTCCGCTGGAAGTTAATTGCGCATAATTACAACCGAAAGTGTGGCAGATGGCTTGTTCCAGTTCTTTCGCCTTCCAGATACCTTTGCGGGGCCCATCGAACCCATAGCGCATCAGTATTCCGGTGGACAATACGTCATTGACCTCTTTTCTCTCTTCCTCTCCAAAAAGTTCATAGCCGGGCATGCTGTTGAAATTTAATAATGGTGAATGCTAAATAAGGGGCAAAGATATTAAAGATTTGCCTTTGTGCTGGAACAGCCGTATTACCTTTGTCGCATGACGCCTACGCTGATTTATTGCTACGACGCCTATTGTGGCTGGTGCTATGGTTTTAGTCCGGTTATCCGTCAACTGAGTGAAAAATTTCCTGCATTACCGGTAGAAGTATTATCGGGCGGTATGATTTTACCTGAGCAACCGGTACCCATCGGGGCCACTGCCGCCTATATCCGTGAGGCATTACCCCGTGTAGCAGCCACTACGGGTGTGCAATTTGGGGCGGATTATCGTTGGCACATTGAACATCCCGACTTAAGCGATTGGTTCCCCCACTCTGAAAAACCTGCCATAGCAATGGCTGTGTTCAGATCCATCCATCCCCACCGGCAACTGGAATGGGCGGCCGATCTACAATTTTCTCTTTTTGGGGAAGGAAGAGACTTAACAGACGACGAGGCCTACCGTCACTTGCTTGAAAAATATGCGCTACCGGAAGAGCCCTTTTATGAAAAACTGCACGACCCCAATTTTCGCCAGTTGGCGTATGAAGATTTTGCTACCTGTAAAAAATTACAGGTCAGTGGTTATCCCTGTGTATTGCTGCAACACAGCGAAGTTTCTTTTAGTCTGCTCGCACGCGGCTATACCGATGCTGAAACATTGCAGGGTAGATTAGAGGCAGCTCTCGCCACCGGAGATGCTTCCTAAGTGTCAGTCTTCCACTTCCACCACTAATTCCACTTCTACTGCCATCCCCATGGGCAAGGAGGAAGTGCCTACTGCCGAACGGGCATGTTTGCCCTTTTCTCCAAATACCAACACCATTAAATCAGAAAAGCCATTGATTACTTTAGGCTGATCGGTGAATTCGGGGATGGCGTTAACAAAGCCGAGTACTTTAACGATGCGCTTTACTTTCCCCAAGTTTCCCAGATAAGACTTCAATACGGCAAGTTGAGCCATGCCGGTTAACCGGGCTGCTTCATACCCTTGTTCTATGGTAAGGTCTTTACCCAATTTGCCGGTAATGTATTTTCCATCAGGCAATGCTGGTCCCTTTCCGGCCAAGAATAGCAGGTTGCCGGTTCTGACCACATGCACATAGTTAGCGATCGGATTGCTCACCGGCTGTAATTGTATTCCGGCAGCGGCCAGCTTTTCCTCGGGTGTTTGCGCCAGCAGCGTAACCGGCACATATAGCAGCAACAGGCAAAGTATCTTTTTCATCTTGTATCGGGTTTTTAATTTAGTGCACTTAAGATAGCACTTTTTTAAAACCCAATCCGCAGCTGAGGGATATAGTCCCTTCCATGCTAAGCTTGCTGTATCGCAATGAACTGTTCGTGAGAATACTTAGCATCGAATTCGGCACTCTGTTTTTTTATCTTTACCTTGCACCTCCGAAAAGTATCTAATTATGGAATATAGCAAACTGATTTCAGTATCCGGTTTACCCGGTTTATTTGAGCTGGTGGGCAGCAAAACTGACGGTGCCATTGCCCGCTCCCTGGTCGACCAGCAAACCCGTTTTATCAGCAGCCGGCAGCACCAGTTCTCTCACCTGGAAAGCATTGAAGTATATACTACCCGTGATAACGTTAACCTGGCGGAAGTTTTTATCGCCATGAAAAAATCTGCGGAAGCCCTTCCGAATGAGAAGGACGATAAAGCGGTGAAAGCTTATTTCCAGAAAGCCTTCCCCAGCATCGATTTTGACCGGGTATACCCCAGTGATCTTCGAAAAATGGTGAAATGGTATGCGCTGCTTGATCGTCACCAGATTGAGCCCGTTCTTCCAACTTCTGAAGAAGAAACAACAGAAGAATAGTTGACCGATACCGGCCAGCTTCCAATTAAGCTATCCAACAGTTTTTTCCATTTTCGTCCTCTTTCAAAGGGGGAATTGTTACCTTGTGTAACTGAAAAATCTGTTATGCGTTTTACCCCTTCCCTCTTGGCTGTTTTATTCTCCTGCTGCAGCCTTTTTTCCTTTTCCCAGGATTTTTATGCTGAAACGCCCGCGGCAAAAAAGTGGGTTAGAAAACAATTCCGGCACTTATCAAAAGATGAGCGCATCGCTCAGCTTATGATTATTCGTGCCCACAGCAACCTGGGACCGGACCATATTGCACAAGTAACTAACCTGATCAGTCAATACAATGTGGGCGGACTCTGTTTTTTTCAGGGGGGACCCGTAAGACAAGCCCGGCTGACTAATTTTTATCAGTCCATTGCCAAAACACCCCTGATGATTTCTATTGATGCAGAATGGGGGGTGGGTATGCGTCTTGATAGTGTTACCGCGTTTCCCCGTCAACTGATGCAGGGTGCCGGATCGAATGACAGCACCATTTATGAAGTTGGCAAGGCAGTGGGGATACAATGTAAGCGCCTCGGTATTCATGTCGATTATGCCCCGGTAGTTGATATCAATAACAACCCCCTCAATCCTGTAATCAACGATCGCAGTTTTGGTGAAGATAAATTTCGAGTGACGAAGATGGCTGTAGCTTTCGTGAAGGGTATACAAGAGCAAGGGGTCATGGCCACCATCAAGCACTTCCCCGGACATGGAGATGTAAGTGTTGATTCGCACAAAGACCTACCGGTAATCAATAAATCACGCAACCAACTGGAAGAATTGGAATTATATCCATTTCGTGAACTCATCAAAGCCGGCGTGGGTAGTGTGATGATGGCTCATCTTTCTGTTCCTGCGATAGACAGTACCGAACATTTACCCAGTTCACTGTCGCCACAGCACGTAAATGGTTTGCTGCGCAATGATCTCGGATTCAAGGGCATTTCATTTACCGATGCGCTGGAGATGCAGGGTGTAAGTAAATATTATCCGAGAGGAGAAGCGGCGCTGCGTTCTATTATGGCAGGAAATGACATGCTTTGTTTACCCGGTGATGTGCCAGGTACCATTGCTGCCGTTCGCCAAGCAATTAAAAATGGCGACATGAGTTGGGACGACATCAACACAAAAGTGAAAAAAGTTTTATTGGCAAAATATCACCTCGGATTAAATAAAGTAGATAGCATAGCATATGATGGCTTGGTGAACGACCTGAACGCCTCTACCGATCCGATCCGCAAGAAAATCAGCGAGCAAAGTATAACAGTCGTAAAAAAAGACAATCCATTGTCATTTCCACTGCAGACCGATAAGCGCATTGCCTATGTAAGTATTGGTGCGCCCGGTGAAAACACCATTGCAACTGCGATGAGAAACAATTACCATGCTGATGTTTATCTCTTTGGTAGCAAGTCTACCATGGGAAAGCAATTGATGGATGACCAAACCTCTGTGACAGCCATAGAAAAAACAGACAGCACAGCAGCGACTCAATTACTGTCGACGCTGGCTGCAGGCAAATATGACCAGATCATTGTCGGATTACACAATTTTAATCGGAGACCAGCAAATCGATTTGGTCTCAGCGATCCAAGCTTATATCTGCTGAATGCTTTGCAGGGCTATCGGAACATCACACTCATTTTTGGTAATCCTTATGCAATTCAATATGTACAGCAACCAAGCAATCTCTTAGCTTGTTATGAAGACGATCATTTCACGCAACAGGCGACCATCGATATCCTCGGTGGTAAACTGGCTGCCGCCGGACAATTGCCTGTGAGTGTCAATGATAGTTTCCCTGCGGGCACCGGTATCAGCTGGCATCCCTACCTAGCGCCCGCTTCAGCGGAATCAGTAGGCATGAGCAGTGAAGCACTGACGAAAATAGATTCGATTGCAACAGCCGCCGTTGCGCGAGGCGCTTTCCCGGGCTGTGTTGTGCTGGTAGCTAAAAACAGTTCCATCGTCTACCACAAGGCTTTTGGCCATACGGATCTAAGCAGGCAAGAAAAAATGACGACAGATAAAGTATTCGACCTCGCGTCTGTTACAAAAATATCTGCCACCACGGTTGCCATGATGAAATTATATGAGGAGGGCAAAGTTGATCTACAGCAAACGCTGGGCTTTTATTTACCCTGGCTTCGCGGAACCGATAAAGCCAACCTCTCCGTTCGGCAAATTCTTTTACACGAAGCCGGACTGGTTCCCTTCATCACATTTTATAAGGAGCTGGTAGACTCCGCCACCAAACAACCTAAGCCCGGCTTCTTTACCAGCCAGGAAGATGGTGAACATAGTTTCCGTGTAGCAAAAGATCTGTACCTGAGAAACGACTGGCAAGACACCATCCGCGCTCGTATTGCAGCCAGTCCTTTGGGCCTGGCCGGGAAGTATGTTTACAGCGACAACGACTTCATACTCCTGGGAAGTATTGTTGAAGCGGTGAGTGGACTAACCTTAGATCAATATGTTGCCCAAACTTTTTACCGTCCGCTTCAGATGAGCAGTACCGGTTTCAAACCTGCCAGCTATCTTCCTACTATGAAAGTAGTTCCAACTGAAACAGATGCCTATTTTCGTCACCAGGTATTGCGGGGAGATGTACATGATGAGGGTGCTGCGCTCATGGGTGGCGTTGCGGGCCATGCCGGACTTTTCAGCAATGCCTATGATCTGGCACAACTGTATCAATTGCTTTTAAATGGAGGAGTTTTAAATGGTGTTCGGCTTTTCAAGCCGGAAACGATTCAATTATTTACTGCATATGGAAGTGAGACCAGTCGACGTGGATTAGGTTTTGATAAACCAGAGAAAGATAATAAAACCCGCAAAGACCCTTATCCCAGCCGTAATGCACCACCTGAAACATTCGGACATACGGGCTTTACCGGAATTGGTGTTTGGGCCGATCCGGTGAACAACCTGCAATACATATTCATGTCAAACCGTGTCAACCCCAGCCGCAGCAATAACCTGATCAGCCAATTAAATGTTCGTTCGCAGATACAGGATGCGATTTATCAAGCCATCATCCGCTAGCCGGACTTGAAAAAATTCAATTCTTTCGCATATTTTCATATTCAATATCCCATTCCATGAAAAAAAATCTACTCCCCTGGCTCATCCCTGCCTGGCTGGTATGCATGACTGCCTGCTCAAGTAAATCACTGAAAGAAGCTGCTTACATCCCAAAAGATGCCAGCTTAGTGGCTGTAGTGAATGTTAAAGAGTTGAAGGCCAAATTCAAAAAGAGTGAATTGAATATCGATTCACTTTTAACATCACTCATCAACCAGCAGTATATAAAATCTAGCCCAACAAAAATGGGAGATACCGCATTTACGGTATACACACATCTTCCCAGTGATGTCGAATTGAAAATGGAAAAATTGATCTGCTTCGTGCAATCAAAAACCATGGCAGATAACTCGATCGCCTATTCCATCAATATTATAAGTCCG
>JBEIUM010000080.1:0-10399 GCA_040374385.1 Sediminibacterium sp.
CCAGCACCAGCGCCGTTGTGGTGAGTTGTATTCTAATACTGGTGGCTGACTATGCCCTGGCAGCCCTATTATTGTAATCAAATTGAATACCCTGTATGCGCCTATCCTTGATATGTTTTTTATTTTTTTGTGCCCTAACTGTTCACGGAGCAGATAGTTTGTATCACCCACTTGCCAATGCAAAAGCCGATATCGCAAGGGCAATTGCAAAAGCCAAAGCAGAGAAAAAGCATGTACTGATTCAGGCAGGTGGCAATTGGTGTGGATGGTGTATCGAGTTTAATCGCTTCGTTCATGCCGACAAGCAACTAGATTCATTGCTGGATGCATCTTTTGTTGTGTATCACCTGAACTTCAGTCCACAAAACAGAAACTACGACATATTTAAACAATATGGTTTCCCCAATCGGTTTGGATTCCCGGTCTTCTTGATTTTGAATGCAGACGGACAGCTCATGCATACCCAAGATTCTTCCTACCTGGAGTTGGGAAAGAGCTATGACAGGAAAAAAGTCAAAGAGTTTTTAGTGAGCTGGACACCCGCTGCCCTGGAGGAGAAAAACTATTTATGGATGAATAATTAATTCAATTGTATGAACCCATCATTCGGATTATTTCGCAGTAAAATCATTCACCCCATACAGTTTCGATTTTTTCTGCTGGTGAAGTTGCCCACCGCTTTTCTTTGTGGATTGCGCATTCGACAGTTCAGCGAAAAATCTACTGTCATCGCAGTCAGGCATTGGTGGTTTACCCAGAACCCTTTTCGCTCTATGTATTTTGCCGTTCAATCTATGGCAGCCGAAATGAGCACCGGACTGATGTGTTTTGGTCAGATATATAAAAGAGATCCGGCAGTAAGTATGCTCGTCGTGCGGGTTGACTCTCAGTACATCAAAAAAGCGACCGGATTAATTCTTTTCACCTGTGAAGACGGAGATAAAATTGAAGCGGCAATCGAGGAGACCATTCAAACGGGGGAAGGCACAGGCGTCATTACCCGTTCTGTCGGGACGAACGAAAAGGGAGAAGTCGTAGCTGAATTTCAGATCACCTGGAGCTTTAAGGCGAAGAAAAAATAAAAATATGAGAATAAGTTTTCACGGAGCTGCCCGCATGGTTACCGGTTCCAAACATCTGCTTACACTTCGCTCAGGAACTAAGATATTACTCGATTGTGGTTTGTTTCAAGGGATGGGGAAAGATACCCAGCCACTCAACGAATCCTTTGGATTTGAACCGAAGGAAATGGATATGATCATCCTCTCTCATGCCCACATCGATCATTGCGGACTTATACCCCGCATTGTTCGACAAGGATTCAAAGGACCTATTTATGCTACACCTGCTACCAAAGAGTTGACAGGTATCTTGTTGGAAGATTCAGCTGAGATACAAAGAGATGATACACGCTTTATCAACAAACGAAGAGCCAAACAGGGGTTACCCCCATTTGAACCATTGTATGATTTGGCAGATGCAGCCAAAGCCCTTGAATTATTTGAGACCAAAGAATATGATCATTGGCACCAGCTGAGTCCTGAAGTGTCGGTTATGTTTACCGATGCCGGTCATATCATTGGCAGTGCAGCCGTTCACCTTATAATTACAGAAGGTGAGAAAACCACCCGCATCACTTTTAGTGGAGATGTTGGCAGGTACAACGATGCCATTCTTCGCTCACCAGCACCATTTGGTCAGGCTGATTATATCATTCTGGAAAGCACTTATGGAAATAAATTGCACGATCAGGTGAAAAGTACGCCGGACACCCTACATGAATGGATCGATAAAACCTGTGTTCGCAAGAAAGGCAAACTCATTATACCCGCCTTTAGTGTTGGCAGAACACAGGAACTATTATATGCCCTCAATCAATTAGAACTGGAGAATAGATTGCCGCCAGTTCAAGTATATGTTGATAGTCCACTAAGCGGGGAGGCAACTGCGCTGTTGAAAAAGTATCCACAGTATTTTAATAAGCGCATACGTAAGGTCATGGAATCCGACGAAGATCCCTTTCACTTTAAAGGGTTGCACTTTATCCAGCAGGCCGAAGACAGTAAGCGACTCAATGAGCTTACCCAACCCTGTGTAATCATTTCTGCCAGTGGCATGGCAGACGCAGGTCGCGTGAAGCACCACATTATGAATAACATCAGCAACGCAAATAATACCATCTTGCTGGTTGGCTATTGTGAACCCCGCTCTTTGGGAGGTCGTCTGGCCAATGGAGACTCCGAAGTGAAGATATTTGGAGAGATGTATCGGGTTGTAGCAGAGGTTGGACAAATGCGCAGTATGAGTGCACATGGCGACTATGACGATCTGTGTCAATTTCTTGCCTGTCAGGACTTAAAAGCTGTCAATACCATTTTCCTGGTGCATGGAGAGTACGATGAGCAGGTCTCTTTTAAGCATCGATTATTGCAAAAAGGATGTTCCCGTGTCGAAATTCCTGACTTGCATGATCAATTTACCCTTGAGTAATGAACGATATGCATTTGCCGGCAGCACTACATGAAACTTTCTTGCAGCGATTTGGTCAACCGGATGTATGTGTGAAGAGTCCGGGTCGCATCAATTTGTTGGGTGAGCATACAGATTATAATGACGGATACGTAATGCCGGCTGCTATTGACTTGGCTGTTTACCTGGCCATCAGCAAACGATCTGACCCGACCTTAAAATGGTTTGCCGCCGATCTCAATCAAACGTATGAAGGGAATATAGAACAACTGGATCGCTCTCCATTAGGCTGGCCTGACTATTGGTTGGGAGCTATCCAGCAGCTAAAATTGGCTGGATGCAAGATCAGTGGATTCAATGCTGTTGTAACAGCCGATTTACCTATCGGAGCCGGACTATCTTCCTCTGCTGCCCTCACTTGTGGTATTTTGTTTGCCCTCAACCATGTTTTTGAACTCAACCTCCCCACTATTCAGTTGATTAAAATGGCGCAAGCCACTGAACATACATTTATAGGGCTCCAATGTGGAATCATGGATCAATTCGCCAATATGATGGGAAGAGAAGGTCAAGTTATTCTCCTCGACTGTCGGTCACTCGATCATCAGTATGCGCCTTTTGATTTTCCCGGAATTGACCTTGTATTACTCGATACCGGTGTAAAGCATTCACTCGCCGCATCAGCATATAATCAACGTCGTCAGGAATGTTTTGCGGGTGTTCAGCTGATTCAAAAAAAATTTCCCGCAGTTCAATCACTACGAGACGCAGATGTTGATATGATTGCAGCTACAATTCCCAAATCTGATATTGCTTATCAGCGTTGTATGTATGTGGTTCAGGAAAATAATCGTGTTTTGGATTCCGTTGAACAATTAAAGCAAGGTAATCTGACAGCTTTTGGGAAAAATATGTTTTCAACGCATGCCGGATTACGCGATCAGTATGCAGTCAGTTGTGACGAGGCTGACTTTTTAGTAGCTCAGGCAAAAGCAACCCATTTTGTTGTCGGGGCCCGGATGATGGGAGGGGGATTTGGTGGGTGCACCCTTAACCTGATACCCACATCAGAAATGGAAAGTTTTCTTACAACTATCTCATATCAGTACATGGATAGGTTTCAAAGGAATTTGGTATTTCATCGGGTTCGCCTATCCGCGGGCACAGCTGTGCTGGTCAATTAGTATTGCAATTCAACTTTTCACCTTTCCACTGATCATTGTTTTTACTAAAGTGACTCGATTATTTCTGCCGCTCTTCCCCCTATTTTCTGCCGGGTAATTTCGAAGTGCCCACATGGGCATAAGCAAGGGCGCTTATTCCTAACTGATTTCATATATTTACTTATCAATTTAATTCTAGCACATGAAAAAGATTTCGATGTTCTTGCTGGCGTTGATGCTTTCCGCCACTGGATTTTCCCAGCAACAATTGACCACAGATCAATTGGTGAAGAATCAGTTACCTGCCAATTTTCGCAACAATCTGCCGGTTTTTGTCAAGTGGCTGGATGAAGACAATGTCATTCTTCGCATGGCAGTTGCACCCGATTCGATTGTTACCAACTATGTGCTGGATATACCCGCTGGAAAATTTACAAAAGCTACCAAGGAGCAGTTAGCCGGAACCTTACCTCCTTTTAAAAGTGCCTATGTACGAGGTGGCAAACTCTATTATAAAGCCGGTACCAGCGAAAAGCAAGTAACCTTTGATGCGGCGGAGGTAAAGAACCCCGTCTTCTCTCCCGATAGCCAATACATTGCATTTACAAAAGCAAATGACTTATACACCTATCATATTGCAACCGGCAAAGAGAGCCGACTTACTTTCGATGGTACTTTCACGACCCTGAATGGATATGCCAGTTGGGTTTATTGGGAAGAAATTTTTGGCAGGGCTACTCGCTTCCGCGCATTTTGGTGGAGCCCGGACAGCAAAACCATTGCCTACATGCGGTTCGATGAGAGCATGGTTCCTATGTTTCCCATATATAACAGTGAGGGTCAAAACGGTTCATTGGAAGAAACCCGTTACCCCAAGGCAGGAGCTAAAAATCCTGAGGTGAAAGTTGGTTTCGTGGCACCGTCCGGAGGCAATACAGTTTGGGCCGATTTTAATTCCAAAGATGACCAGTATTTCGGTTGGCCCGTTTGGCGCAAAGATGGCAGCAGTTTGCTGGTGCAGTGGATCAATCGTGGACAGGATTCATTAAAAGTGTATGATGTTAATCCCGCTAACGGATCAAAAAAGCTGATGTATGAGGAAAATCAAAAAACATGGGTTGACTTGGAAGATGGTGCCGGTGGCAGATTTCATTTCCTGGAAAAACAAGATGCCTTCATTTTGGCAAGTGATAAAACCAGTTGGAATCATTTGTATCTCCATAAAAACGATGGTACCTTGATCAATCCAATCACTACAGGTAACTATACCGTACTCGATATCGAGCTGATTGATGAAACTGGTGGCTGGATCTATTTTATCGCCAAAAGCAAAGAAAGTTCCGCGCGCACCGATCTTTATAAAGTAAGATTAGATGGGAAGCAACTCACCCGATTGACATTTGGAGATTACAACCATAATGCCATCCGTTTATCACCGGCTGGCTTCTACTTTGTTACTACCTACAGCAATGCTTCCACGCCACCGCGTATGACCCTCGTCAATAACCAGGGTAAAATTGTACGTGAGCTGGGAGACAGCAAAGGTGCGGCTATGGATAAGTACCAGTTGGCAAAAACGGAGCTGATTCGCATCAAGAGTGCTGATGGCTTATTCGAGTTACCCGCCATGGTAACCTGGCCATTGAATCGTGTGCCCGGAAAAAGCTATCCTATGTTGGTGAGTATTTATGGAGGCCCCAATGCAGGTACGGTGACGGATAGCTGGAACTGGTCGGCGAACCGTCAGTTATATGCACAAGAAGGATTAATACAAGTTGCTTTTGATCACCGTGCCAGTGGCCATTTTGGTAAGGCGGGCGTGAGTTACATGCATCGTAACCTGGGTTATTGGGAGATGCAGGATTATATGCAGATGGCTCGTTGGTTCATCAAAAATGGACAGGCCGATTCAAATCGCATCTGTATCACCGGCTTTAGTTATGGTGGTTACATGAGTTGTTATGCTTTGACGTATGGTGCCGATGTTTTCACCCATGCTATGGCAGGCGGATCAGTAGTAGATTGGCGACTTTATGATTCTCATTACACGGAAAAATTTATGGATACCCCACAAGAAAATCCTGATGGATATAAGTCTTCTAATGTATTGACGCATGTAGACAAGTACAAAGGGGTGCTTCAAATTGTACATGGTACCATGGATGATAACGTTCATATGCAGAACAGTCTCCAATTGATTAGTGCACTACAGGATAAGGGTAAACAATTTGAGTTTATGTTGTATCCGGGCGGTCGTCATGGCTGGGGCGGTGAGAAGGGAATACATTTTAACAATCTTAAAACAAGGTTTATCTATCAGCATCTGCTGAAAAAGGGAATTCCTGCCGGCCTGGTTAAATAGTTTTTCTTATTTTTGGAGCTAATCCAAATCTATGAAATACTCAATACCCCTAAGGTATGTGGTCTTGCTATTTATGCTGACCCATGCGCTAATCGTTCAATCACAAAACACGCCGGTAAAATACAAGTTGCTCATTAATGATGTGGCTTGTAGTAATTTTGATCTGGTAAAAAATCATCCTGAAGATGTTCAATCCATCGAAATTGAATTGAGGAATGGCAATCCCCTTCCCAAGGAGATTTTTACTTTTACACAGCTTAAAAAGCTATTTATTCGGGACCTCGATGGAGAGTTCTTATCTGGTAATTTTTCTGTTTTCACACAGTTACAGGAACTAACCATAGAAGATTGCGACGATTTGCTTACCCTGCCAGAAAGCATTGGAAAGCTAACTACTCTTCGTGTACTTGACGTAAAGGAAAATTTTAGTTTAGTGAATATACCAGAATCCGTGTTTGAGTTAAATCAATTGGAAAAACTTGCATTTCCGATTTCCTCGGATAGGATACCGGAAAGCATCGGCAAATTGACTCAACTAACAGCGTTGGCCATTGAATTCCACAAGAAGAAGAATGACAACTGGATTTATGTGCCAGATGAAATTACACAACTTACTTCCCTGAAATCAATTGAGTTCTTAGCTCTGGGATTTCCCAATAAAACGCCCCGGGTTTCAATGGCTCAGATTTCCGGTAGCGCCGGTGTTAAAAGTTTTCTTCAACCCTATTTTTCGGAAAGGAAATAACTGCTTGATTAACGGATAATGGTAACAGATCCGGAAATGGTTTTTCTACCATTCCTTGGGTTGATGATGTAATAATATGTACCAACCGGTAAGAGGCTTCCATTGAAGTAGCCATCCCATTCAGTCGTGTAGCCTGTGGATTCAAATACCTTTTGTCCGTAGCGGTTGAATACTTCTATGGTTGCGCCCGGATAACTTTCCAGGTATTGTATCCGCCAGGTATCATTGATGCCATCACCGTTGGGTGAGAAGGCGTTAGGCACCAAGGGTGATTTGAGTACCTTAATGAATACGGTATCACTGACACTGCAGCCGCCTATGCCGGTTAGCGTTAATCGGTAGGTTATATCATCGGGGGGTGTAGAACTGGGTTGAGCAATATCGGCACTGTCAAGATATAGTGCCGGCGTCCAGTCAAATAATAATTGGCTGCCAAAATAGAGGGGTTTGATCTTAATGGTTCCTCCTTCCAATACACGCAGGTTATTCGCCATTTGTAATACGGGGTAAGGGTGAACCACAACTTGCTGTGAATTTGTGTCACTTACACATCCTTTGTCATCATAGATAAAGAGGCGAATAGTGAAACTGCCGGAATCATTGAATTGTTTAGATGGATTTCTTACGAATGAACTGTCGTTGCTACCCATATACCAGTGCCACTGGGTGATTGCACCGGAAGTACTGATACTCCTGTCGGTAAATTGTAGTGTACCCTCACGGCAAACTTCACTAGACGAGATGTCAAATTGTGCAGCAGGCTGCGGGTATATTTTGTTCATCAATCGCGTTAGCGAGTCAATACAACCATCTTTGGTAGTGATAATGAGTTGCACCGGATAAGGACCAACAGCTGTATAGCGGTGGGATGGGTTCTTGAGGGTGGAAGGGGTTGGGTCATTTGGATCATTGAAATTCCAGCGATAGCTGAACAATAGTTCACTGTTATCTGTGATTGTAGTTTGATCGGTGAAAATACCGTTGCCATCCGGTAGACAAACAATCGGCAGATTGAATGTTACTTTCGGTAGTGGATTTACCCGAACTGACTGCTGCTTTATGGTACTGACACAGCCGCTATCTGTAACGACTTGTAGCGTAGCTAAATAATTTCCTTCGCTTGAGTAGATATGATTAAAATCTCCGGCATTGGTCAATGTTTGTATTTTCCCATCACCCATGTTCCAGTTTCTTTGGACTATTTTTCCAACCCTTGGCAGGGAACTATCGGTGAAGACGACAATATTTTTTTCGCAGGAAGGATTACCGATACCCCATTGTGCTATTGGAGAGGGGTGGATGGTAATATTTTGTGCGGCTGAGTCACGACATCCCTTATCAGTGACATGTAAATACTTGATGGCAAAAGTTCCGGAACCAGATACAGCAGGGTTAAATAGGCCATTGATTGGATCGACGATACCGGTTCCCGAATAAACAGGCGAACCCGGTATGCCGGGGAAGGTGCTGGCAGCCGGACTGATGGCCTGGATGGCTGCATCGTTGCAGATACTTTTTGGAGGAGTAAAATTTACTTTAGGACTTCTGTTTACAACAATCGTTTGGGTAAATGAATTTTGACAGGCCGCTGCGTCACCTGAGAAGGCAATAAGCTTAACTACATAATTTTTAGTAGCAGGAGTCTGAAAATTGGCATATAAGTTTGGATATGCTTTAAGCGATGTAGGACTATCATCATTAGTAGTAGCTCCGGCCGGATTTCCATTTTCCCATTGGATCTGTAGCTTGGTTACATTTCCGAAATCAACAGTTGAGGTATTGATTATTCTGACAGAGTCATTACCACATAAACCACTCTCGTTTACAATCGTAAAGGCAGCCTTCGGAATAGAACCATTTACGGTCAATTCATTACTGATGGAATCTTTACAACCGTTATTACTAGTAATGACCAGAGTGGTCATATAGTAATCTGATTTATTGACTAATAATTTAGCATTCTTTGCCTGGCTATTCACAAAGGTTGGCTGGGCATTGAACAATTTACCCCGTGCAATTCGCCATTGCCATTGAAAGGAAGCGGCACTGCCATCTGCAATTTTGCTGGTATCAAAAAGATCTGCTGAGGCATCGGACACGCAAATTTCAGGTAAGATGAACCCTGGTTGGGGCAGCGGATGGATTGGTTGCACTCTTTTCAGGGTATCGCTTTTACAACCCTTACTGCTGGTTACTTGGAGCTCTACGTTGTAATCTCCCCAGGTAGCGAATGTTTTTTGAAAAGCAACACCGGTATTCACATCTTTTGTATCGCCATCTCCAAAACTCCATTTCCAATTAGAGAGCGTTCCCGCATTTGCCACCGATTGATCAACAAAAGATAAAGCCCTTGTTTCACAGAAAGGAGTCATCAATATAAAATCGGCGGTTGGTAATGGATTCACCGTTACAGGTTGCACTATGGTGTCACTATAGCAGCCTTTATCGGTAATGGCAAAAAGTTGTACGTTGTAGGTTCCGGTACTGGCATAGACATGCACCGGATTTTGTAGGGTATCTGTTTTTGTGTTACCAAAACTCCATCGCCATTTAGCTACATTGCTTCCTTTGCCATCTGTTTGGTCGGTGAAGAAGCTGCTGTCACGCAAACAGTTTTCTGTCAGCACTTGGAAGGCTGCTTTCGCCTGTGGATAGACAGATGACAATGTTTTACGTGTACTATCCACGCAACCAAAAGGAGAAGTAACAATCAGTGATACTGAAAAAGGTCCGGTACTCTTATAGGTATATATCGGATTTTTGATGGAATCAATACCTGCATTATCACCGAAGTCCCAGCGGTATTTAAAATTACTTGTTCCATCAGCAATTGTGGTTGAGTCGAAGAATGTTGCCTTTCCCTCGGGTAAACAAACGATGGGAAGATTAAAATTAGGTACAGGTATTGGCCGAATGACTATCGTTGAAGAGAAAGGTATGCTTTTACAGCCTGAGCTGTTTTCTACTTCCAACTGAACATTGTAAGTGCCTGTGGCTGTGAATGTTTTGGTGCGGGCTGTATTGGCTGTTAATATTTCTGAAGTGCCATCGCCATAGCTCCAGTACCATTTTACCATAGTACCCGAAGTGATAGTGGACCCATCGGTAAAAGTCAACGTCTTATTCAGGCAAGTAGAATCTATCAATGTGTAATTTGCTACCGGTCTACCGGTAATGATTAATGCAATGGTTGTATCTCCAACACAACCAAAATTGGTAATGGGGCGGTAACGAATATTAAATGTACCTTCTGTATTGAATGTGTGTAAAGGATTTTTTAATGAATCAGTTGTGCCATCTCCCCAATTCCACAAGCCACTGACGACTTCACCGGTTCCGAGATCTGAGGATACATCTGAAAATGGAATCGGGGCCCCAATACAGTAAGTTGTTGGAATTGCAAACCTTGCTCTTGGTGTGGGATTAACAACTACCGGTATTAAATATTCAGCGTTAGAACTGTTGCACCCATCCGGAGAGGGGTTGGTTGCAAAGAGTCGAATTGTATCATTTCCAGCTGCAGTATAGATAAAGTCTTTTGGGGTAGGGCCATTGGCCGGACTGAAAAAATACAATTGTTTTCCATTAACAACAGGAGTGCTATCCGGCACTGGTGTTACCGGTCCGATATTCGTATTTGGACTCAATTTATTGCTTCCC
>JBEIUM010000237.1:0-4119 GCA_040374385.1 Sediminibacterium sp.
ATCATGCGTTAAGCAGCACCGTTGTTACCCACGCACAGGATCGTTTGCTGTCATTTTCCGTTTGTATATTGTACTATAATTCAGTAAGGGGCTTTGAGAAACATCTTTCTTTTCATACAGCGCTATTTCACTTTCATCAGCTTTCTGATGTTACAGATTGTATGTATCGTTCTGTTGACCAGGAGCAGCAAAAGTCATGACACCTTTTTCTCTACAGCTGCCAATGAAGTGACCGGCCGAATCAATCGACAGTACAGCGGTGTGACGCAATATTTTGCTCTCAGAGAAACGAATCGTTTATTAGCAGAAGAAAACACGCAGTTACGCAACCTGTTAAAAGATAATTTCATCGATACAGTTGCCAAACAGATTACAATGGCCGATAGCACAATGCGGGATTCCTCCGGCAGAACCAGAAAATTCAGCTTTCTGCCGGCGCATGTGATAGGTAATACGGTAACGCTTCAATATAATTATCTCACGATCGAAAGAGGCTCCCTGCAAGGAGTGAAAAAAGGGATGGCAGTTACTTCCCCGCAAGGTATTGTAGGAGTGGTGGTAGAAGTCGGACCGAATATCAGTCGAATCATGAGTTTATTGCATCGCAAGAGCAAGGTAAGTGCGATGCTGAAAAAAGATGGGGTGGCAGGAAGCCTGGAATGGGATGGGGTTGATCCAAGCTACCTCATCCTCACCGATATTCCCAAAAGCTCGGCCATTAAACCAGGCGACACTGTTCTTACCAGCACTTATTCCGCCAACTTCCCTCCCAAATTACCGATCGGCACGGTCAACAAGATCAGTTCCGATGCGGAAAGTAATTTTTATACGCTACGCATCAAAACTGCCGTTAACTTCTTCAGTATTCAATATGTTTACCTGATTGATAATGTTTACTATCAGGAACAAATGAACCTAGAACAAACTACCCCCGTGAGACAATGAGCCCGGTGATCAAACATATCTTACGATTTATGCTGCTGATTTTATTGCAGGTATTTGTGCTCAATACCATTCCACCCCTGCATCAGTACATTGTTCCTTATTTGTATTTTCTTTTTATTCTTTGGCTGCCCGTTGGTATCAGCCGCATAGCATTGTTGCTGGTAGCTTTCTTATTCGGCTTATCGCTCGACTATTTCACCGGTACGCCCGGACTGCATGCCTCCCCCTGTTTACTGATCGCTTACCTGCGTCCTTTTCTGTTGCAGCTGCTCTTGGCGCAGGAAACGGCAGAAGCAGGTTACAAGGAGCCTGGTCATAAAACCATGGGGTGGGTGCCTTACATTACATATGCCGGACTTCTTACCGTGATTCACCACAGTTGTCTGGTATTGATCGAGTGGCTGCAGTTTGGGAATTTCCTGTATTTCATGGGCAAGGTACTCGGCACTTCCGCCATCAGTTTATTCCTGATACTGATTGCTGAGCTATTGATTCCCCGCAGGGAAGTATTCAGGGCAGGCAACTAAGTAGAAAAAAGAATGAATTTTTTTTCAGGGACTGATAAAAGATGAGGCGCATTTCATCAAATTTGCACATCGGGTTTTTTATTTTCTAAAGAGGCATCATGTCGGTATTTAACCAAAGCAGGGGTAAAATCATTCAATTCATTTTTGCAGCCGTCGTACTGGTCATCGTTATCCAGTTGGCCAATCTTCAACTGTTTTCTACCAAGTATAAACTGGCAGCAGAGAGCAATGCCGTTTATCGAAAAATCATCTATCCCGACCGCGGTATCATATTCGACCGGAACAGGAAACCGATTTTAGAGAACATGATCATTTATGATCTGCTCATTGTGCCGGCCGACTCGAGGGGCAATGATACTGCCGGACTCTGTGCCTTGCTGCAAATTGATACCACTGAGTACAAGAAAAGGATGCGGAACGTGATCAATAAAACAGGCATGGTAAGACCCGGCATCTTTGAACCCATGCTTTCCCCTGAAATGTTCGCCCGCCTAAATGAAAATCTCTATAAGTTCAATGGCTTCTCCCTGAGTGAGCGCTCTGTACGTAACTATCCCTATCATGCTGCCGGTCATTTGCTGGGGTACATCGACGAAGTAGATACCACCTTCCTGCGTGTGCACAAAGAGGAGGGATACCAAATGGGTGACTATACAGGTAGAACGGGACTGGAGCGAACCTATGAAAAAGTACTGATGGGCCGACGGGGTGTAAAAAACTATATCCGCGATAACAAAAGCCGACTGCAAGGTGAATATGAGAAGGGAATGTATGATACGGCCGCAGTCGCGGGAAAAAACATGTTCTCCTCCCTCGATGTAGAGCTGCAAAAAATGGCGGAAGAGTTGATGACCAATAAAGTGGGCAGTGTGGTAGCCATCGATCCGCAAACAGGAGGAATACTATGTATGGTGAGCGCCCCCACTTTCGACCCGAACTATCTAACGGGCAGTCAACGCAGAAAACATTTTGCCGAACTGCTGAATGATCCCCGCAAACCCTTTAATAACAGAGCCATACAAAATAACTATTCACCGGGTTCTACCTTTAAAACCATCGTTGGTATCATCGGACTTTCCGAAGGCGTGATTGACGAGAAATTCACGGTTAGCTGTCCGGGCTTCTTCACCGGCTGTGGTACGGGTAAACCTAAATGTTTGGATAAGGGTACTTTCGCTTTCAAAGAAGCAGTAGCCCACAGTGACAACAGTTATTTTTCTACCGTCTATAAAAGATTGCTGGATCAACCCAGGTATAAATCCACCGACAGTGCCCTGAATGTTTTTAATGCCTATGCCGGTTCTTTCGGACTAGGCAATCGACTGGGCATTGATCTTCCATCAGAGAGAGGGGGACTTTTACCCACTTCCGACTATTATAAAAAGAGAAAGGGAAATCGCTTCTTTCCCTGCAATATCATTTCCAATGCGATCGGACAAGGAGAGGTAGAAACGACTATGTTGCAGATGGCCAATGTAATGGCCATCATTGCCAATAAAGGTTGGTTTTATACTCCCCACATTATCGATTCGATTGAAGGCGGCGATCCGGATGGATTGCTACGGGCATTTAAAGAGAAAAGATGGGCAGACAAGCGCATCCCTACCCAGGTGTTTGAAGCAGAACAAAACGCGATGCAAGCGGTGATGGAAATTGGTACCGCCGCAGCATCAGCCGTTCCGGGCATCGTGGTCTGTGGAAAAACAGGTACGGTTGAGAATTCCGTTCGCGTTAATGGCCGCGTAGAAAAACAACAGGACCACTCTTTCTTTAGTGCCTTCGCACCAAAAGACAATCCGAAAATTGCCATTGCAGTGATTTGTGAAAATGCCGGACAGGGAGCCTGGGCCGCTGCACCCATTGCCAGTCTCTTAATGGAAAAATACCTCAAAGATTCCATTACCAGCAAAGCGAGAAAAGATAAATATGACCTCATGGTCAATAAAAACCTCATTCCTAAATTGATGCGGCAGGAGATGAACAAAAATGATTCATTGCGCAAAAAACTGGAGAGAGAAGAAAGAGAAATAAAAAAAGCTGCGCAGGGAAAAGTTACTACTGCAACGCCGGCAGCACCAATAGAAGAAAAAGTACCGCCTGCGCGCCCCGGCAAAAAACATGTATCCGGTGAAGGCATATTACCTGTAACAGCAGAAAAAAGAAAAAAGACATTGACCACCTGATATGGCATCATCACAAAACAATACACTCGCCAAAGGAATAGACTGGACAGTTGTCTGGCTGTACGGCTCATTGGTTGCCATCGGCATCCTGTGCATTTTCATGGTGGAATACCGAACGGAAGACAGTGTGGCAGGAACCTTCTTCAATGGAAAAACCAATTATAGCAAGCAAATACTTTTCGCCGGCTTCTGCGCCCTAATAGGTATGTTCATCGTACTGACCGACAGCAAACTGTTCACCGCACTCGCCAATCTGAGTTACATCACAGGCATCCTTCTTATGCTGGCTACTTTTGTAATTGGCAAAAATATCAATGGTTCTAAAAGCTGGATTCCACTGGGTGGTGGCTTTAACTTACAACCGGCCGAATTGTGTAAGATTTTTGCTGCCCTGGCATTGGCCAAGTACTTGTCGCAGCCGGAAACGATCTTTAAAAAAATTCGCTCGCAATTATTAGCGGCAG
>JBEIUM010000154.1:0-6385 GCA_040374385.1 Sediminibacterium sp.
TGGTTCGTTCCGTAAATATGACTGGGCAACTAATACATGGACTACTCTCGTTAACACCGGATTACCTGCCACTATTGCAACAGATGGCAAGTTGGTTAGCACTCCATCATGGTTAAACTCTGACTATAAAGCATTTGCAACAGGTACGGCTACTGCCGGAGGTGCATCTACATTAACAAATAGTGCAAAAACTTGGACTACAAATCAATGGACTAACTATCAAATAAGAATCGTATCGGGTACAGGTGCAGGGCAAATTAGAACTATTGCATCAAACACAGGTACGGTTATTACCACATCTGCTGCATGGACTACGCAACCGGATGCAACTTCGGTGTACAACATAGAGGGTAATGATGATTTCTTATACTACATTGGAAATGGTGCAGTAGCAATGTATAGGTACTCAATATCCGGTAACTCATGGAGTACCTTATCACCAACTGCTGCAAGGGCAGGCGCACCAGCAGCAGGGATGTCTGCACATTGGATATATGGCGAAACGAATACCGATTGGACTAATGAAAGCGTTATCATAAATGGTCGTAGAATTTACTCTTTCCGGGGTGGTGCAGGTGCCGTACTTGATTACTATGATATTGCGCTTAATACATGGGTATCGGCTTTAACTTATGCACCTGCAATTGAAACATTCACCACAGGTACTAAATATACCTACATGGCGGATAAGTTGTACATTCAAAAGGATGCCACTAATAGATGGTTTGAATTAGACATAGCAGAGCAAGGCATGATGGGATGGACTACGATGCCCGTTGTGCAGGGTGCTGCCATTGTTGGGGATACGGCATTCGATGCAACTTACTACGATGGGGCAACGGAGATACATTATGTGTATATGCTTATGAATACCTCTACTCTCATGTATAGACAAATGGTTATCTAATGACACAGGCAGAAGAAAAGGAAATACTATCACGGCAAATCAATCAACTTGAGATGCTGATTTCTGCCGCAAAGCAGAGGGGTGACCTTAATGCAGTTATACAACTACAAATCGAACTAACAGAGGCAAGGGATGCTTTTAACGCTATTACGTAACCAGGGGGCAGCAGGCAACACACTAACCGCTGACAGGGGTCAATATGACCTCACTGGTATTGTAGTAGATTTTCGGGCAGCATTCCAAGTAGCGGCAACCGTTGTGGCTTTCACCCTCACGGGTGGCGATGCTAATTTCAGCATAAGCAAAACACTTGCAGCAGACACGGCAACCTACACTCTCACGGGTAATGATGCCGGACTTAACGCATCCCGTACCATCGGTGCTGATCGTGGTCAATTTACGCTCAATGGCATAGATGCAAACTTCGCACTTGTCCGGACAATACAAGCGGACAGAGGGCAGTTTATACTCACCGGCAATGATGCCACTATACAGAAAGAGGGTCAGTTATCACTCACGGCAGAGCGTGGTACGTTTGTGCTGACAGGATTTGATGCCAATCTCATTGTACCTTTGTTTCAATTCAATGCCGATGTATCGGTAACGAGCGCACAGACATATCAGGTAGAAGTCAACCACCAACCAACACTACAGGTGACCGTTGACCACACCCCGACTATAAATGTGACCGTTGCCAATACACCCGGATATGATGTAACCGTAACACCTAATATTGATTTTTATGATATATAACGGCACCAACATAACCATCACCCTACACGCTAATCACAACCTGTCAAACCCGACAATCTGTGAAATGTACTACAAGAAACCATCAGGGCAGACAGGGTACTGGACTGCGACAATGATAGGCAATGATCAAATAACCTACACCACATCCGTTGGCGATGTTGACCTGCCAGGTATTTGGATATTGCAGGGCAAGGTGGTTAAAGCAGGGGTAACATATTGGACTTCGATTGCACAAATGATCGTTGAAGAACATATCGCATGAGTGCTGATATAGCAAGGAAATACAGGGATGAATACGGAATGGAGATGCCAACGCTGAAACTGGCAAGGATAATGTATACGGAGAATAAACTGACCTTTAAGGATGTGGAAGCAGCAAGGCGTGTGCTAAGATATATTGAGGGGAAGGTCGGAAACAAGGAACGCAAAAAAGTACTACAATCAAAATACCTTATGCAAACAGAAAGACCACGCAACCCGTACAACCTGCCCGAATCGTATCAGGATAAGCGCATACCATTTAAATTGCCAACCGCTTGCAATAACATCCTGCTTATCTCCGACCTGCATATTCCCTACCATGATATTGATGCGATAACACTCGCACTCAATTACGGAGTAGAAAATAAGATTAACACCATCTTCATCAATGGCGATTTTATAGATAACCATCAAGTAAGCCGCTTTGAACGTGACCCGAAGAAACGCTCGGTAAAGCAGGAATTTGATGCAACAAAGCAGTTCCTTCGCTCACTACGTGCCACGTTTTCGGATGCTCACATCTATTGGCTAAAGGGGAATCATTGCATTCGGTGGGAAAAATTCCTATTGCAGAAAGCAGGGGAGATATGGGATGACCCGTACTTTCATTTGGAGGAAAGATTACGGCTTAATGAGGAACGTGTAACGATACTTGATGATAAGGTTTTAGTGAAAGCCGGCAAGTTATCCATCACTCACGGGCATCATGTATTCAAAGGAGTATTTGCGCCTGTATCACCTGCAAGGGGCGCATTCTTACGAACCAAGCAGACCGTTATTGTCGGACACCTGCACCGTGCCTCACATCACCCCGAAATCACGCTGGATGGGGAAGTGATAAGTTGCTGGAGTACCGGGTGCCTATGCGAGCTGCGACCTGATTATTCGCCACTCGTTAGCAATAGCCAACACGGATTTGCTCACATATTGGTTGAGAAAGATGGAAACTTTCACGTTAAGAACTTCCAAATAATCAACGGCAAATTATACTGATATGAAAGTCATCCATCGCAAATTAGGCAAAGAGAAAGCCGATGGATTGGCGCACATTGATAGCAACACCATTGAGATTGATGAAAGGTTAAAGGGCCGCTATCGGCTTGAAATCACCATACACGAAGCATTACACATACTCTACCCGAAGGATAGCGAAACGGCTATCATTCGCAAATCAAAGCGGCTCACAAAGGTATTGTGGGAGCAGGGGTACAGGAAAGTGGAAAAGTGACCACCGTATGGGACTCGAACCCATATCACCCCGTATGAGCAGGGTTGTTACCAATTACACCAACGGTGGTGCCGGGCGCTTATTTATCCTCCCTGCCGTGTTTATCTTCATACCTGCCCAACTGATAGGCGGCATAGACCGTGAAAGCGAATACAACTGCTGCAAAGATTACCATAAGAGTTGATTTTCAATGTTAATGAGATGGGTTATAATATCCGC
Organism: Sediminibacterium sp.; assembly: GCA_040374385.1. Lineage (GTDB taxonomy): Bacteria > Bacteroidota > Bacteroidia > Chitinophagales > Chitinophagaceae > Sediminibacterium. Next base: position 3,369 of record JBEIUM010000154.1, read on the forward strand.
CGGGTGCTTCATTTCCAACTGCTGGCGGATGTACTTGACCGAATGTATAATCGAAGTATGATCACGGTTGAAAAGCAGTCCGATAGCTTTGTACGGCATCTTCAATTTAATGCGGAGTATGTACTGGGAAATCTGCCGGGCCATTACCACCTTTGCCATTCGGCTTGGACTGACTATACCTGGTATTGTTAGATCGAAGTATTTTGACACCTTCTCTATAATGATAGTGGCATTTATGCGGTCTTGATTGCGGATGAGTCCGGGTGCTGCGTAATAATTGAGCATAGCGTTCCAATTTGTTGATAATTCGTGCCATTCGGGTGTACGGCATATTGGATGCCGCATTGTGCGTGGCCTTCGGCTGATTCGCTTTAAGGTAAAGTGTTCTTGTGGCATAGTGTTTGGCTAAAATGTTGATGTAATCGGTTGGGTTCATGTAGAGTGATTGTAGTGGTATAAAAAAACCCCCGGAGCCACAGCAGCCGGGGGAAACCAAAACCCAAAATTCATGCAGTTACAAAATTAACCAATTCCGATGAAAAGGACAAACCATCCAGCATGGTGCGATAAACTTCCTGACTGCCATCGCTGAAGGTAATGCGTTTGGTCATGTAGGGCAAATGCATGGAGTCCAGGTCAAAGTCCTGCATCATATTCCACATGGAGGTATATTCCTCATACCGGTTCATAAACGGGTTGAAGATTTCAAATACATTGACTTCCGCAATCGGCCGTTTGGTCGGCTGGATGTAGTAGTTTATTTGCTGACAGATACTGCCATCATCATTATACGTTTGAATCATTCCCCCCGTTTCGGTGAGTAACTCATCAAATTCTAAACGGCTGCGTTCTGCGTAGTGCATGGCTTGTGTTCTAGTTGATACGGCTAACTTAATCATTGGGTTTGGGTTTTGAGGTTATTTAATAAATCGAAGTTAGGGGTAATTGGGTATAACTACAAAATATATTTGGATATTTATTTTTGCAATCTTGTTGCATTTTCTAACAACTTGCTGATTTTCAATATATCTTTCTCATCTAAATAGGTGGTTCCTTTCACCCATTCGTGCAGTTTTAGTTTACGAAGGCCTACCTTTCGCTCAATAGCGGACAGGTTAAACACATGATCGGAGGTCAGTAGCTGGTGTAGTTTGTCGGATTTAGTCATTTTCATTGAAATTTTCGTTTATAAATTCAAGTACTTCTTTGAAAGCAGCAATACGGTTGACTGCCACCTTGCGGTAATAGTCGGCCAGAGGTTTCTGAGAGTTCAGCTCCCAATGGTCTTTGTTTTCCTCGTCCTTCTTTATCTTTTCATTAAGATACTCAATAATCGGATACGCTGGGTTGTCTGTGTTGTCTGACATAATTTTAAGGTTTGTTTCAGCAAAAATAAAAATATTTTTGGAATATCCAAATATATTTTTCATCTTTGACTTCTAAACTCAATTTTATGCAATTACAAAAACACAATGCTACCGAGGTAATGGCGCTCGGAAAAGCATTTGCTGAATCGGGAATGTTTCCTGATATTAAATCAGCAGCACAGGCCATCGTTAAAATACAAGCAGGGGCAGAACTCGGCATCGGGCCGTTTCAATCCATGTCAGGTATTCACATCATTTCGGGCAAACCCACCATTGGTGCCGGTGTTATGGCATCAATGGTGAAGGCATCGGGAAAGTACAATTACAAGGTGACCGAACAAACTGAAAAGGTTTGCTCCATTGACTTCTTTGAGGGCAAGGACATGATCGGCACTTCCACCTTCACCATCGAAGATGCAAAGAAAGCCGGAACTAAGAACCTGGATAAGTTTCCCCGTAATATGCTATTCGCACGGGCAATGTCTAACGGTGTTAAATGGTACACCCCCGATGTATTTGCTGGGCCTGTCTATGTACCGGAAGAAATGGATGCACCCATCACCCAAGATGTATCGCATGAGGTGATACCTGCCATCCCACCCCGTACCACCGTATCTGATAAGGTTTTCAAGGATGCCTTAAAGAAGGTAAAAGAGGGCGCAATGCTCAAAGATGGCACTAAGTCAGTAGCGGCATGGCTGGTGGAAGATGTTGAACTAACTGAAAGCCAGGTGGCTTCATTAACTCAAGTATTAAATGCGGAAGCAACAAGCGATGACGATTTGCAAAAGATTTCTAACCAAATAAACCCAACACCCAATGGAACTAATTAAATTTAACCACACCACTAAAGAGCAGCGTTCGGAGGTGGTATTAGAGATGATGAATGAAGTGCTAAATGGCAGGGTAAACCCGTTAGAACTTCACCTGCGATTAAAGGCAGCAGAGGAAGTGATAAAGGCCCTGACATCAATGCCAGCGTATAAGGGTATCTTGTTGGATGAAGCCGCTAAATACGGAAAATCCTTTCAATACCAAACGGCAAAGGTAGAGGTGAAGGAGGTCGGTATTAAGTTAGACTATTCTCAATGTGGGAATAGTACGTTAGCTGACCTATACTGCCAAGCGGAGGAAATCAATGCCCGTATCAAGGAGTTGGAAACCTACCACAAAGGACTGCCAACATCCGGTATACAGGTACTCAATCCTACCACAGGCGAATTAGAAACACATTATCCACCTGCGAAAACCTCTACCACGAGTGTGGCGGTAACGCTTAAATAGAAAAGTATGGAAGGAAAGAAAATGTATTTCTATACTTTATTAAATCATAGTGGCGCAGATTCCTATGAATGTAATATGCTTTTATCAAAGGGTACAAAGTTTATTTATTATGATGAAGAATATATTGTAATAGATGACCACTTGAATTGTGCAAAAACGAATGACGATAGAACTTATAGCGCTTGCCCTATTTGCCGTAATGTGTTATTGGATAATCTAAATAACACTAATACGTGTTCAGAATGTAAAGTAATGTTTGTATACCCTAACTCTTAACGGCACCGGCTCCCGATACCCGGCGATTCAAATGGCAACACTTATCAACGCCTACATTACGAAGGCAAAACTTGAACAACTGCTACAACA
>JBEIUM010000051.1:0-14765 GCA_040374385.1 Sediminibacterium sp.
AGTAGAAAGCAGGATGTTATCAAAGATTTCAAAAAGGGATTTTTGCCGGTGGTTATTCCCGTTCTATTGATCTGTGCCCTGATTATGCCGGCAAACTTATCAAATGCCTTACTCACCGGAGCAACTGCCCTGCTTTTGATGTTTATCGGCCGCGTTTCATTTCGCCACATCTTCCTCACCATCTTGATTGCACTCATACCCGTATCGATTATTATATCCATTGCTGTCATTACACATCGGTCTGAGCCCGAAGCGGGTAATCGTCAGGCAGCTATGGCTGAAAAAATGAAAGGTGTCGGTCGTTTCGGAACCTGGGTGAATCGTGTACAGGATTTTATATATGCTGCCGATAAAGATGTGCCCTATCAAGTACAGCAGGCTAACATCGCCATTGCAAATGGCAATATCTTGATGGGCCTGGGACCCGGTAATAGTCGCCAACGTAACTTTCTGCCGCAGGCGTATAATGATTTTATATTCTCCATCATCATCGAAGAATATGGTTTAGCCGGCGCACTCTTCATTGTATTCATCTATTTACTTTTCCTCTTCCGTTGCATACGAATTTTCAGAAAATGTCCTTATGCCTTTGGCGCCTTCCTGGCATTGGGATTGAGTTTTACATTGGTTATTCAGGCACTGGCTAATATGGCAGTGAATGTGCACTTGCTTCCTGTAACTGGTGTTACCCTGCCACTGATCAGTATGGGCGGTAGCTCATATCTGTTCACCTGTGCTGCAATCGGAATCATTTTGAGTGTTGCCAGAAATGTTGAGCAACTGGAGGGAAAAGATGTAACCCCCATTCCATCACCAGCGGTTGAAGCCAATTCATGAACGCGATAAGGAACATATCATCACTTTCAGCGACTGCCGGTAACGGACGGAAGAAAATCATTATCACCGGTGGTGGAACCGGCGGACATATATTCCCTGCCATCGCCATAGCAAAGGCTTTGCAGGCAATTGATGCGGAAATGGAAATCCTTTTTGTGGGTGCCCGCGGAAAAATGGAAATGGAAAAAGTACCCCAGGCAGGCTATGACATTGTCGGCATTACCATTGCCGGATTCGACCGCTCTGCGATATGGAAAAACTGGAAATTACCTTTTCAACTCATCACCGGTTTCTGGCAAGTGAAGCAATTATTCAGCCAATTCAAACCAACTGCCGTGGTAGGTGTGGGTGGATATGCCTCTTTCCCCGTTATGCGCTTCGCTCAATTCAAAGGCATTGATACTTATATACACGAGAGTAATTCTTTTGCCGGCAAATCCAATCAAATATTGGGTAAGCAAGCAACTGCCATATTCGTGGCAACACCCGGCATGGAGAAATTCTTCCCGGCTGAAAAAATCGTGGTAACCGGCAACCCTGTTCGACGGGAGATCGAGGAAAATACATTGCCCAAATCAGAGGCATACAAAATGTTTGGATTGAAGGAGGGGCTTCCGGTGGTGTTGGTGATGGGCGGAAGTTTAGGTGCCCGGAGCATCAACGATGCAGTAGCCCGACATGTAGCAACCCTCTCTGAGCAAGTGCAGTTGATTTGGCAGACCGGAAAAAACAATGCAGATCACTATCAAGCCATCGCAACATTCTATCCCGGCGTATATATCAATACTTTCATTTATCAGATGGATGCTGCTTATGTGGCGGCCGATATCATTGTATCTCGTTCCGGCGCTATGTCGGTTGCAGAAATTTGTTTGTCCGGAAAGGCATCTATACTTGTTCCCTATCCGTTGGCGGCAGAAGATCATCAGACAGCCAATGCCCGCTACCTCACAGACCGAAAAGCTGCATTGCTGATATCCGATCAGGAAGCTAGCGATGAATTGGTGCCACTGATACTGCAGCTTGCTCACAATAATGAATTGCGGAATGAATTAGGAACTGCGGTGCGCACCTTGGCAGTTCGTAATGCAGCACCTGCTATTGCTCAATACATTTTGAAACACAGTTATGCATAATCGTTTCAACATATCATCCATTTATTTCATAGGCATCGGCGGAATTGGCATGAGTGCCCTCGCCCGATATTTTAATGCCATGGGTAGTCAGGTAGCCGGATATGATAAAACGAAAACAGCCCTTACCCAACAACTCTCAGCGGAAGGCATTGAAGTTCACTATACAGAAGATGTTGCTATCATTCCAAAGGATGTTGACTGTGTGGTATATACGCCTGCCATACCGGCCCAGCATGCTGAGTTGGTCTATTATCAAGCGAATGGTTATCGTGTTATAAAACGCAGTGATGTATTACAGCTGATCACAGAAAATACTTTCAATATTTGCATCGCCGGAACGCATGGGAAGACAACAGTTTCAACCATGGTAGCACACATCCTACGGCATACCGGTTATGGCTGCAACGCTTTTCTCGGCGGTATTTCTGCTAATTATGGTACGAATTTCTGGAGCAGTGACAAAGAAGTGGCGGTGATTGAAGCAGATGAATACGACCGTAGTTTCCTGAAGCTTTCCCCTGATGTAGCTGTCATTACTGCTGTTGATCCCGATCACCTGGATATTTATGGAACACCGGAAGAAGTAGAAAAAGCATTCATCGGATTTTCAGGTAAGCTGAAACCGGGGGGATTATTGATTCGCCAGGCTGGTATTCGAACAGATATTCAATTTCTCAACGAGAAGCAATACACCTATAGTGCGCAAGATATTGTTGCCGATGTTCATGCCACGAACATCCGACTTCAGGCGGGCACCTATCAATTTGATATAGCCGGCAGTAAGTTTGAACTGAAAGATCTTTCATTGACTATGGGTGGTCGCCATAACATAGAAAATGCGGTGGCTGCAGTTACTGTTGCCCTTCACTTGGGTATCGACCCCGATGCAATACGGTTGGCCCTGGCAGAATTTAGGGGAGTGAAACGTCGTTTTGAATATCGTTGGAATCAACCCGGTAAGATACTGATCGATGACTACGCCCACCATCCGGAAGAGCTACGGGCACTCATCACAGGGGTAAAGGATTTGTTTCCGGGTGAAAAACTCCACCTGGTTTTTCAGCCACATCTGTTCAGTCGCACCAAGGATCTATGTGATGCATTTGCTCATAGCCTTGATGCCGCTGATGAAGTAGTATTACTGCCCATTTATCCGGCAAGGGAGCTGCCGATGGAAGGTGTAACCAGTGAATTGATAGCATCAAAAATGGTGAAAGCCCATGTGCAGTTGCTGTCACGCGAAGCTTGTTTCAACTGGATTTCAACTGCTCAACCCCGCTTATTGGTAATGGCAGGAGCCGGCGATATTGACCAGCTCATCCAGGAAGTAGCAGATCACTATAAAAATGTTTTCCATGCGTAAGCTGAACTGGAAAAAAATAATCATCCGCACCTGCTGGTCGCTGTTAGGCGTCGGGGTGGTGGTGATTTTTGGAGCTGCCATGGCCAACAAGTCAAAGCAGCCCTGCCAGGGAATCCGCGTAACCATTGAATCGGTTGCTTCGGATCAGCTTTTTATTGATGAAAAAGAAATTTCAGGACTACTGGATAGTACTTTTCAGACTACCGGAAAAGCCATTCATACTTTGCCACTGCGCTCCATGGAGTTATTATTGGAGCGGAATCCATGGATCGCCGATGCCGAGATCTATCTCGATAATAACAGAATAATTCACGCTGTGATTCGCGAGCGACTTCCGATTGCCCGCATATTCACCATGCAGGAGCATTCATTTTACATCGATAGCGCGGGTGTTCATTTACCACTCAGCGACAAAATGGCTACCCGCGTACCCGTATTTACCGACTTTCCTTCCGACCAGCCAGTTTTGGCAAAACCCGATAGTTTACTTTTTGCTGATATCATCGCCATCAGCAAATACATTGCTGCCGATTCTTTCTGGATGGCACAGGTCAGCCAGATCGCTATACTTCCGGGTAATCAGTTCGAGATGTACCTGTTGACAGGAACACCCACTATTCTTTTGGGCGATGCAAGTGATTTGACTGAAAAATTTCACAAACTCGATGCTTACTTTAGAAGCGACTACTTTAAAATGGGTTATGGGAAATATGGCAAACTGAGTGCTCAATATCGCCGCCAACTCATAGGGATTCGGGCAGATTCCCTTCGCCAGCGTGCGTCTATTGACTCTGCCGGATTTTACCGGGCTTTACAGGGAATAGAACAAGGTGTTGCACAACAGACCATGGCCGGAAAAAATCTTAGTGAGCTACCTGTTGCAACAACCCCTGCGGCAACTGCTAATTCGCTCACAAAAACACTCATTTCAAGCGATAAAAACATAGAAAAAAGTTACAATAAATCACGTGATTCGGCGTTATCCAACAAGGCCCAGTTAAGATCAGACAAAACTGGCCGGCAGGGAAGTGCTAAGATCAATCCACCACAACAAAAAAATAAAAAATAATCATTTCGGCCGCAAGCCAGCAATAACAACAACAACAAACAACAAAATCAGCATCTATGAGTCAGATTGAATCACCCATCATTGTAGGTCTCGACATCGGAACCACTAAAATTGCCGCCATTGCAGGTAGAAAAAATGAATTCGGTAAGTTGGAGATCCTGGGATTTGGCCGGGCGAACAGCAATGGGGTACAACATGGTCTGGTGTTGAACATCGAGCAGACCCGTCGTGCCATTGTGCAAGCCCTGGAAAATTGCTATAAGTCCAACCCCACTTTAGAAATTAAAGAGGTGTATGTGGGTATCGCCGGACAGCACATTAAAAGCCTGCAGACACGTGGTGATATTGTTCGGCAGGATGCTGAAATAGAAATATACAAGGAAGAGATTGAACAGTTGATCAATAACCAGCGCAAGACCTTTATCCCGGCCGGTGACCAGATCATTGATGTGATTCCGATGGATTTCCACGTCGATAATATTCCGAATGTGAAAGATCCTATTGGTTACAATGGGGTGAAAGTAGGTGCTAATTTTCACATCATCACCGGAGATCGAAATGCCATCCGCAACATTCATCGTTCGGTAGATAGAAGCGGTTTGTCCACCAAAGATCTGGTATTGCAGCCATTGGCTTCTGCCAGCGCGGTGATGAGTGATGTTGATATTGAGGCGGGTGTTGCCATTCTTGATATCGGGGGTGGTACGAGTGACCTGGCGGTATTTTATGAGGGCGTACTCAAGCATACAGCTGTTATTCCATTCGGTGGAGAAAATATTACGACCGACATCAAAACCGGACTGGGTGTATTGAGAAGTCAGGCCGAAGCACTGAAAGTGCAATATGGCAGTGCCCTGGTGGATGCGGCACAATCGAATGCCTACATTACCATTCCGGGATTTAAAGGAATGCCTGCCAGGGAAATCAGTATGAAAAGTCTGGCAGGTATTATTCAGGCCCGCATGGGAGAGATCCTCGACTTTGTCTCTTTCCATCTGAAGCAAGTAGGTCTCGATAGCCGTGCAATGAATGGCGGTATCATTTTGACCGGTGGTGGCTCACAGCTGAAGCACTTGATACAGTTAACAGAATATACTACCGGACTGAATGCACGTATTGGTTATCCCAACGAACACCTGGCGCCCAATCATATCGAGGAATTGAAAAAGCCCATGTATTCTACTTGTATCGGACTTATCCTGAAGGGGTACAACGATCATGAGCCACAATACCAGCAATATCTGGAAGAGTTGAAAAAGGTGGTGGTCACGCAGCCGCTTGAGGCACCGGCACCTGCAATGGAAGAACTCCCTGAAGAGCTGAGGCCGGTACCATCGGAACCCAGAAAATCCCGCGTCAACTTCTGGGACAAATTCAAGATCAAAGTGATCGATATGTTCAATGAAGAAGACGAAGTGCTCAATAAATAACTTAATTAACTACCCATTAGATACCCATTAAATTCTGCAGTATGATACATTTTGATCTTCCCAAACAAAAATCTTCCATCATTAAAGTACTCGGTGTTGGAGGTGGCGGAAGTAATGCGGTCAACTTCATGTTTGACCAGCAAATCGAAGGGGTGGATTTTGTTATCTGTAATACAGATGCCAAAGCCATCGAACAAAGTCCGGTTCCGAATAAGGTTCAACTCGGACCACACCTGACACAGGGTTTGGGTGCCGGTGCGAATCCCGAAATTGGTAAACTCGCTACGGAGGAATCCTTAGAAGAAATTCGTCGAATACTCGAGCTCAATACCAAGATGGCATTTATCACCGTCGGTATGGGTGGAGGAACAGGAACCGGTGGAGCCCCTATCATTGCTCAAATTTGTAAAGAGCTTGGAATTTTAACGGTGGGTATTGTTACGACACCCTTCTCTTTTGAAGGTCCGCGCAGACACCAGCAGGCACAGGAGGGCATCCGTCAATTAAAACCACTGGTAGATACATTGCTGGTAATCAGTAATGATAAATTACGTGTACAATATGGTGACCTGAAAGCGAGGGAAGCTTTTGCAAAAGCTGACAATGTGCTGGCTACAGCAGCGAAATGTATCACCGACATCATCAATAGTCGCGGACATATCATCGTCGACTTTGCAGATGTTTGTACGGTAATGAAAAATGGGGGTGTCGCCATTCTTGGAAAGGCGGAAGTGGCCGGAGAGAACAGAGCCCAATTGGCCATTGAACAGGCATTGGCATCTCCGCTGCTCAATGACAGCGATATCCTCGGCGCCAAGTGGATTCTGATCAACATCAACAGTGCCGAAGGGGAATTTGAATGTACCCTCGATGAAATGGATATCATCAATAATCATCTCCGCCAGCAGGCAGGTCCTAATACCGATGTAATCGTTGGTATGGGATATGATCCGCAACTGGGCGATAAAATTGGTATCACACTCGTAGCTACCGGCTTTCAGCATAAAGATCCATTTCAACCTGCCACGGATGTAACCGCGAAAAAAGAGGCCGACCAGAAAATCGTAATGGTACTGGGAATGGATGAGCCAATTGTCAATGAACAGGTGATCACTCCGATCGCTGAGGTTATAACACCCGTATTGGCACCCTTACCTGTTGAAGCAGCACCGACACCTACCATCTTACGGGTGAATGATATTGCTGAAGAAATGGACCTGAACATTGATTTGGATATATATCCTTTCATTGAAGCTTGCCTGCGTGAAGAAGAAGAGGCCAAGCCACTGCATTTTGAACTCTCAACGGAGATTACGAGTCCGGTAAATATTCCTTTCCCATCAAAAAGGGCCGAGGAGGTAGATAGTTTGCTCGATTTTACATTGAATCATGGGCAACCCACCTTACCGGAAGAATTTTTGATCGGTGGACTTCTCAGCAAGCCCAAACGTATTTATGAAGAACCGGAAACAGAGCAGGAGCCGATGGAGGTTGCTGCTCCCTTACCGGTTCAGGCTGTTGTACCACCATCCATGCCGGAGCCATTTGTTGAATTACCTGTAGCCTCGATTGAGCCCATCACACAACCGGTAGCAGAAATTGTAGCACAACCGGCAGTTCAGGAAGAGGCGATGGCAGAAGAAGTATATGATGAATTGAATTTGCAACTGGTGGTTCGAAATGAACCTGTCGAACAACATCAACCTGTTGCTGCAGCACCTGTGCTCGACGATCATCATTTCAATGAGGCGGAAGAGCAAAAGAGAAGGGCTGCCGAGCGGTTACAGAAACTGCGTAACCTTTCATTCAATCTCAATAATCCGGCCGATCCCAACAATGAGTTCGATGTAGTACCTGCATATGTGCGCAAGAATATGGAGATGTTTGGAAACACGCTCACTTCTGTAGAACAATTTTACAGTAAAGTGACCGTAGGTAAAGATGAAAATGATCAGCCGCGTCTTTCCACCCGCAATTCCTTTTTGGAAGGTAAGAAACCCGATTAACCGAAAGGTTTACATAGCTGGTGATTGTTGTTGTTACCCCGGGGCCGAACCGGGGTTTTTTATCCGCAACATTCCCCGCGGCTGCTTGTTATAATATATATAAATACAAAGTATGGCAAAGGTTGTTATTACAGGTGGTACAGGTATGGTGGGTCAACGGCTGGCAAATTTGCTATTGTCTTCCGGACATCAAGTCACGATTCTTACCCGTCGTGTACCTGAAAAAGCAGCTTCGGGAACTCAAATTCCCTATGCACTTTGGAATCCCGAGCAATGTTGGGTAGAAGCAACAGCAATACATGATGCAGATTATATCGTTCATCTGGCAGGCGCGAATGTCGCAGAAAAGCGATGGACAGCTACGCGGAAAAAAGAGATATTAGATAGTAGGGTACAGGGAGCAGCCACCATCGTTCAGGCACTGCGGCAGATACCTAATCACGTGAAAGCAGTTATCAGTGCTTCAGCTATCGGCTGGTATGGACCAGATTCAGAGACCAGTCTCATTGCAGGTTTTCATGAAACAGACCCTGCCGACCCATCTTTTTTAGGAGAAACCTGCCGCAAGTGGGAAGAAGGTATTCGACCCGTAGAAGAATTGGGTAAGCGGCTGGTTATATTCCGCATTGGAATTGTTTTAGACACTGCGGGCGGCGCCTTACCTGCTTTCTTACAGTCGCTGCGTTTTCGTGTTGCCGGTAACTTGGGCAGTGGCACACAAATCATTAGCTGGATTCATCAACATGACTTATGTCGTATGATGGCCTTTGCAATTGAAAACGAAGAGCTGAAGGGTATTTACAATGCTGTATCTCCTCACCCAGTCAGCAATAATCAATTCAATCGATTACTGGCAGAACACCTGTATGGCCGAAACTACTTGGCGATGCCAGTTCCGTCGCTTGTTTTAAAAGCATTATTGGGAGAGATGAGTGTGGAAGTATTGAAAAGTGCCACGGTAGCATCCCATAAAATTCGACAAGCGGGATTCAAGTTCGAATATCCCTCACTCGTGGAGGCATTCCGTGAACTATTACCTGACAGAAAGATTCAATAGGAATACCAACATGCAGTCAGCATGAAATGAGAAGAGCTTGATTGTTCAAAATGAACGATGATTAGTTCCTGATGGGCTTACCTGATTTCAGCACACTTTGAATTCTTTCCAGTGTTTTCTTTTCACCACATAAACTCAGGAATGCTTCTCTTTCCAGGTCGAGCAGGTATTGTTCAGAGACAAGACTTTGTTCACTGATATCTCCGCCACACATCACATAGGCCAGTTTGCGGGCAATGAGTGCATCATGATCGCTGGCATATTTACCACGCCACATGCCATTGATGCCCGACAAGAGTGCTCCCAATGCCTGGCGGCCCAGTACTTTCACATCGGTTCGCGGTGCTGGCATCACATAGCCGGCATCCGACATTTCCAATACTTGTTTTTTGGCTTCGGCAATGCGGCGGCCAGCATTCATTATGATCTTATCTGTTCCCTTGCGCAAGATTCCCATGCCAAATGCTTCATGTGCGGAAGTAGCTACTTTGGCGGTGGCGATGGAGAAAAATCTTCCTTTGAGCGTGTTGGTTTCAGGTTCATCCGGATGCAGTTCATCGCCGGCGCGTAGGGCGAATTCTTTGGTTCCACCACCACCGGGAATTAATCCTACCCCCATTTCTACCAGTCCGATATAGGTTTCTGCTGCTGCACATACCGCGTCAGCATGCATATTCATTTCACAGCCACCTCCCAGGGTCAGGCCATGTGGGGCAGTAGCAACAGGAACAGAAGAGTAGCGTAAACGCATCATGCTGTTCTGGAACATGCGGATAGCCATATCGAGTTCATCGTATTCCTGTTCGATCGCCAGCATAAAGATCATACCAACGTTGGCGCCGGCACTGAAATTCGCTCCGGCATTGCCGATTACCAGTCCTTTAAATTTTTCTTCTGCCAGTGAAATCGATTTATTCAATCCTTCCAGTACTTCAGCCCCAATGCTATTCATTTTCGTACTCCATTCGAGTCCGGCAACACCATCACCTATGTCGTAGAGGCGGCAGGCACTGTTCTTCCAAACCAGTTGGTCGGAATGATTTTGTAATACGATGAAGGCATCTCCTCCCGGCATGGGTTGATAACTTCCGGATGGAATATGGTAGAAGAGGCGTTTACCTTTTTCAACGCGGTAAAAATGGGTATGTCCCTTGGCAAGCATATCATCGATCCAGGGGGCAACTGCGTACCCGGCTTTTTTCATAGCTGCAGATGTATTGGCCACACCCAGCAGATCCCAGGTTTCAAATGCACCAATCTCCCAGCCAAAACCTGCCATCATGGCGTCATCTAAACGATAAATGTCGTCAGTGATTTCAGGAATGCGGTTCGAGATATAAGAGAACAAGCGGTAATGGAATTTTCTGAAGAATTCCCCTGCTTTATCCGTTGCTGCTGCCAGTGCTACCATTCTTTCCGGGAGTGCATCTATGGCACGGGCTGTTTCTACGGATGCAAAACGCGCCTTGGTACGGGGGCCATATTCCATGGTGTTCAACTGAAGGGTTTGAATTTCTTTTCCTTCAGCTGATTTTATTTTTTTAAAAAAGCCTTGTCCGGTTTTATCACCCAGCCAGTTGTTGTCTACCAGCTTTTGCAGCCAGGCAGGTACCACAAATGTTTCCCTGGCTTCGTCATTCGGACAATTGGTATAAATGCCATTGGCTACTTTTACCATGGTATCGATACCTACCACATCTGCTGTTCTGAAAGTGGCTGATTTAGGGCGCCCCATGAGTGGACCTGTAAGTGCATCGACTTCATCGATGCTCAGCGACAATTCTTCCATGATCTGGAAGATGCTCATCATACTGAACATGCCCACCCTGTTGGCTATAAAAGCCGGGGTGTCTTTACAGAGTACGGTCGTTTTACCCAGAAACAGGTCTCCGTATTCCATCAAAAAGTCAACTACTTCCTGATCTGTATCGGGTGTAGGAATGATCTCAAGTAAGCGAAGGTAGCGGGGTGGGTTGAAGAAGTGGGTACCGCAGAAGTGCTGCTTGAAATCTGCTGAGCGTCCCTCACTTAACATGTGAATGGGTATACCTGAAGTATTGGAAGTAATCAGGGAACCCGGCTTTCTGAATTTTTCTACTTTCTCATAAATCTGTTGCTTGATATCGAGCCGCTCAACGACTACCTCAATGATCCAGTCACAACTGGCTATGTCTTTCATATTGTCATCGAAGTTGCCTGTAGTAATTCGCTTTGCTACATCTGCCGTAAATAAGGGTGAGGGGTTACTTTTTATTGCCGCCTGTAAAGCACCATTCACAAGTTGATTGCGAGCAGCAGGTTGATCACTGCCGGCTGCTGCAGCCGGAACCATGTCGAGTAATAAAACAGGTAATCCGATACCCGCAAAGTGACAAGCGATTCTGGAACCCATTACGCCGCTTCCTAATACGCCAACTTTTCGAATAGATCTTTTCATGAGGCAATGTTTGACGTAAAATTAGCTAGTTATGCAACTATTTGTATCAGTAGACCAAAAAAATTTCCACTACGTCGCTTTGTTCCTGTGTTGATGTAGGGACAAAAAAAAACCCTGTAGGTTGCAGGGTTTTTTTAGGGCATTACCATCGAAAGTTTGTGTCACTCTTCCGTTGGTGTTGCCCCCTTGTATGCCATATAGAGGCAAACAAGGTACACAGTCAGTAGTACATACACAAGCATAAAAGGGGGTTTGTAAATTTAAATTTAACAAAAATTTTATTTGCTGGTTTAAATTTCTTTTTAAAAGATCTACATGAAAATACATTTTAGGTGAAATAACGTTGGTAATGGGCGAACATCTACTTTTTATCAATTTTCATCTATTTTGAATAGCTATCTAGCTATTTCTTATTCGCTGAATAGCGATTTTTAATTTTTTGGCATTGAATCGAGCGGGTAATCCTTTGCTTTTGCCGTTGTTTGTTTGGATTAACCATTCAACCATAACCGAATAGAACAGCCCATCATTGTTGTACTTTTGTATCAATGGAAATTACGCCTGAACTGATTCGTGAATTGTGTGTTCTGTCGCGCCTGGAGGTGAGCGAAGCAGCATTGCCTAAATGGCAATCTGATCTGCAAAAAATGGTAGCATTCGTCGAACAACTGCAGCGGGTAGATACCTCAGGTGTAGAGCCCCTCGTGCATATGGGCGCAGCTGTGCAGGTGCTTCGCGAAGACCTGGTGCAAGGCAGTGTTTCCCAGCATGTAGCACTTAACCAGGCGGCGGGTGCCATGCCTCCCTATTTTTCTGTTCCTAAAGTCATCTCTTCACCGGTTCGTTCAACCAACGATAATTAGTACCTATGCAAAGTGCCATCATTCAGCTGGAAAAAATTGAGAAAAACTATTACATGGGGAGTCATGTTATTCCCGTTTTGAAAGGGATCAGCCTGGATATTCAGCGCAATGAATATGTGGCGCTGATGGGGCCCTCCGGAAGTGGTAAAAGTACCCTGATGAATATATTGGGTTGTTTGGATTCACCCACGGGTGGAAAATATATCCTGAATGGGAAAGATGTGAGTCAGATGGCAGATGATGACCTGGCGCAGGTGCGGAATACAGAAATTGGATTCGTTTTTCAGCAATTCAATCTATTGCCCAGGCTGTCCGCAGCTGAAAATGTGGCCCTACCGCTGGTGTATGCCGGCATCAGCAAGAAAGACCGAATGGAAAGAGCTTTAGAAGCGCTGCGAAAAGTAGGCCTTGCCGACCGCAGTCATCATAAATCAAATGAACTCTCGGGCGGACAAATTCAGCGGGTGGCAATTGCCAGGGCGCTGGTGAATAATCCATCTATTTTACTGGCCGATGAGCCTACCGGAAACCTTGATTCAAAAACTTCAGTTGAAGTGATGGAATTATTTGCCCAGATACAGGCAGGGGGTAACACGGTCGTATTGGTTACACACGAAGAGGACATTGCAGCTTATGCCCACCGGGTGGTAAGGCTGCGTGATGGTCTGGTAGAATCAGATACGGTTCGCCCCGGAAAAGTGCAACCAGTCTGATATACACTGCATTTACTTGAACATTCTGTTGCTTTCTTTGTTCCAACTTAAAGTAACTTGCGTTCATGTCATCAAAAATATATACCAAAACAGGCGACAGGGGATATACCTCATTGATCGGAGGCACGAAAGTAGCTAAAAGCAACCTCCGTATTGATGCCTATGGTACCGTCGATGAACTGAATTCCTTTGTTGGCTGGGTGTGCGATTTGCTGACAGATGCCCCTGCTCGTGCCATGCTGGCGGAAGTGCAGGACCGACTTTTCACCATCGGGTCTTCACTGGCATGCGATCCTGAAAAAGAGCCCGCCATGAAGATTCCCGACTTATTGGAAGCAGATGTGGAACTACTGGAAAAAGAGATGGACCGGATGAATGAAGTCTTACCACCTATGCGTTCATTTATTTTGCCCGGCGGGCATCCAACCGTTTCAGCACTGCATATAGCCAGAAGCGTTTGCCGAAGAACCGAACGTTGCTGTGTTTTACTGATGGAGAATAATTTATTCATCGAACCACTTGTTATTCGATACCTGAATCGACTGAGTGATTACCTATTTGTATTATCACGTTACGCGGCGATGCAGCTAAAAGTGGAAGAAATACCCTGGCGTCCCCGGGTGAAGTAATGGCTCGTGCATCAGGAGGCACGCATCAATTCCCCGTCTTTCATTTCTAATATTCTGTCGCTCAGGGCAGCCAATTCTTTGTTGTGTGTTACAATTAAGAAGCTATGTCCCATTTCATCCCTTAATTGGAGGAACAGTTCATGTAACTCCCGGGCATGTTTACTGTCAAGGTTACCGGTAGGTTCATCGGCGAGCACTAAATCCGGTTGGTTGATGAGCGCCCTTGCTACTGCCACCCTTTGTTGCTCACCACCGGAGAGTTCCGTAGGGCGGTGACTACCCCTGCCCTCCAATCCCAACTTTTGCAGCAGAAATGCAGCCTTTTCGGCGGCTTCTTTTTTAGGGGTTCCGGCTATCCATGCGGGGATACATATATTTTCCAGGGCACTGAATTCAGGTAATAAGTGGTGAAACTGGAACACAAAACCCATATGCCGGTTTCTGAAGGCAGCCAGTTTTTTGCCGGTGAGCGCATGGAGGGGGGTGTCGCGAAGTACCAGGCTGCCACTGTCGGGTCGGTCCAACGTTCCTAAAATGTGCAATAAAGTACTTTTTCCCGCTCCTGAGGAGCCCACGATGCTAACAATTTCCCCTTTATTTAGCTCCAGACTGATGTCTGTAAGCACCCGTAGACTACCATATTGCTTACTGAGATGAGCCGCCTGGAGGAGGGGAGAAGTATTCATACAGTTGCAAACCTACAAAAGCCATGCAATAACCACCCTTTTTTATCCGTTTTCTTTGGTAAAGGTTAACAAACGAGATTGGGTGGTATCGTTTATACGGCTACATTTGCAAAAAAATTGGTTTCTATGTTTTGGACGCTCGAATTGGCAAGTTATCTGGAAGAGGCACCCTGGCCTGCAACAAAAGACGAATTGATCGACTATTCTATCAGAAGCGGGGCACCCCTCGAAGTAGTAGAAAATCTTCAGGAACTGGAAGATGAAGGGGAAGTGTATGAAAGTATTGAAGACATCTGGCCAGACTATCCGAGCCAGGAAGACTTCATGTTCAACGAAGATGAATATTAAATAGTCACTTCTCTATTGAATGAAAAATTTTCGGCCATCCGCGTGATGGCCGTTTCTTTTTTAAAAAACAAAATTATTTCTTCGCAGGAAAGTACAAATTTAAACCCAGTAGTACCAGCGTCAGTAAAAGCACAATCGTATTTGCCAAAATAACGGGTCCGCTGGCAATGGCAAAAACAAACACCAACCAA
>JBEIUM010000202.1:0-5084 GCA_040374385.1 Sediminibacterium sp.
GAAGAAGAGTGGGAAGTAACATCGTTGGAAGGAGATGATCAACTCATCATCAGCTTACAGGATAAGACAGCTGACAATACAGCTGGCACCTATCGGCTCGATTTACCCGGATATTACCAACAGTTCAATTTGCCTACCGTACTAAGTGCAGTCAAGGTGCTCAGACAAAAAGGATTTGAACTTACAGATGAAAAAATACGATATGCATTGCAACATGTAGTGCTTACCACAGGTTTGCATGGCAGATGGGAAACCATTCGAAACAAACCGCGTATAGTTTTAGAAGTGGCTCACAATGAAGACGGCATGCGATTGGTGGCGGCACAGTTAAAAAGAGTATCATTTAACCGTTTATTTATCATCATTGGTATGGTGAAGGATAAGGATATCGACTCGGTAATAACTTTGTTGCCTGGCGAGGCCACCTATTTTTTTTGCCGGGCATCTATTCCCCGTGCATTACCTGCGGAAGAGTTGATGGAGAAAGCGATTCGGCTCGGTTTGCAGGGAACAGCTGTACCAGATGTAAACGATGCAATTGCTGCAGCCAGCTCCATGGCATCCTCGAATGACCTGATATTGGTTTGTGGCAGTATATTTCTGGTCGGTGAAGTAGATATCGACCGTTGGTCGAAAGCTTAGTAGGTTAATTTACCTAATTTTTCCAGTGCCCTGAAAATCGTTGTGATGTGCATGGATTGCATAAAGGCATTTTGGCGGAGCAAGGCAATGACTTCGTCCATTGACACCAGTTTCACATCGATGTCTTCGCCCGGATCAGGTGTGGGTTCCTGTATTTTTTTTCCGCCGGTGGCGAGGAACATGTACATCAGGTTACTATTGGTAGAGGGGTTGGCAGAAGTAGTACCCAGGCATTCAAATTGATCGAAAGCATATCCTGTTTCTTCTAATAATTCCCGTGCAATCGCCTGTTCTTTTGTTTGGTCGCTGGCATCCACACAACCGCCCGGCAGCTCAAGAGAAGTATGTTGTAAGGCATGCCGATATTGTCTTTCTAAAATCACTTCATGGTTGCTGGTAATGGCGAAGGCACATACCCAGTCAGGAAAATCATAAACATAATAGGGCGAAACAATGGAGCCATCGGGCTTTTCACAGGTATCTACCCGGATATTCAGCCAGTTTTCCCGATAAAGGGATTTGGTGGCTATTTGTTTCCAGCGCAAATCGCGTTCCTCTACCATTGATTTCTATTTCGCAACGAAGTGATGTGCGCAACATGGTGACGTCCATGCCAGGCATAGAGGCTAATCAGGAACCAGCAACTCATATCACGCTTACTAACCGGGTGAAAAATCGATCTTTTCAAATCTGCTTCTGTCAGGTTATTTAATAAGACAGACCAGCGGCGATGAAGGGCATGCAGTAAGGTCACTGAGACATTGACGGGAACATCTTTCACATCATTCAGCAGTACCCAGGCATTTTCATCATAAGCTTTTAGTGTGGGATTTTCTTCAGTCAATGCTAGTTTCATGCGTATAAATGCATTCATATGACTATCAGCAATGTGATGTACCAACTGATGTACGGTCCATCCACCTTCCCGATAGGGCGTTTGCAGTTGCCAGTTATCCAGTTGGGCAAGGGCCATTTCCAGGTCTTCAGGTAGATGTGTAATGGCGGCTACTGCGGCAGTAAAGTTTTCGGGGGAATATTCCGTAGGCTGAAATTTGCCGATGGGATATTTTAATTCTTCTGTCATATAATTACTTTTATTCTTCTCTTAAATGATGTCCGGTCATATGAATGAAAACATCTTCCAGATTTGCTTTACGGGTTTCACCTGCCTTTTCGAAACCACCGGCCAGCAGGTCGTCAATGAGTTGTCCGGGTTGTGCCAATGCGATGATCTTTCCCTGGTCAATAATGGCAACCCGATCACAAAGCACTTCTGCCTCATCCATATAGTGGGTAGTAATAATGATGGTGGTACCCTGTCTCCTGATGTCCCGAATTAGTTCCCAGAGATTCCGACGTGCCTGCGGATCTAAACCGGTGGTTGGTTCATCCAGGAATATGATTTGTGGCTGGTTGATGAGTGTGGTGGCAATCGAAAAGCGTTGTTTCTGACCACCACTCAGTTCCTTATATTTTGCCTTAGATTTATCCCGGAGATTGACTTTATCGAGCAATTCCAAGGGGTCGGCCGTACGATTATATAATCCTGCGAATAAGTGTATGAGCTCTGTTAAATTCAGGTTGGGATAGAAACCGGAAGTCTGCAGTTGTACGCCGATGATTTTTTTTATCTCATTGGGTTGTTGATCGAGATCAAAACCTTTGATGGTAACCTTTCCTGAGGTTTTTGTACGGAGTGTCTCCATGATCTCCAGTGTTGTTGATTTTCCAGCACCATTGGGCCCCAACAGTCCGAAGATTTCTCCCTCCATCACTTCAAAACTGATGCCACGTACAGCCTCAAAGTCGCCGTACTTTTTGTGCAGGTTATTAACAAGTATCACTGGTTCTTTCATCCTACTTTTTATTATATGCAGCAATTGAATGCAGCAATGATGCTTTCGTAAAGGTAATTAAACCTGCCCAATGATGCGAATACAAGAATAGCAGGGGAAGGATCAGAAGAATATATATTCACCCCGGGCATTCACACCGATCAGGGGTAATTTCCGATGCTGCTCGAAATGTTCATATACCTGCCGCAGTTTGGAAGAAAATCGCTGGTATTCATAATTATCCCGCATTTGCTTGGCGAGGAATTGTTCACTGCGGGGCGTACGGAAACGAATCGGGAAAATATGAACCGGAATAAAATCCTGTCCCTGTTCCCGCGCCTGAGCGGCTAATAAATACACTTCTTCCATGGGTTCATCCCGAATCGGAATACAGCCAGTCGTTACACAACTGCCATGGATAAAAATACCTCCACCGGGTCGAACTGAATCGCTCAGTAACCCATCGGAAGCATTGGGATAGCTTATGCCCAATGCCATATGAAATTCACTTTTTGGACGGAATTCGTTGACATGATAAAAACCTTCCGGTACCTGGTAGTCATTTTCGTACCGTTTGGGTCCTAGGGCGCCGGAAAGCGTGCAAATTCGATAGGTCTTAAATAACTGGAAAGCCTCACTGGCATTATTACGTACCCATACCTCCAGCTGGCTATCATATTTGAAACTACGTATGTAAATCTGTCGGGCGGGCCAGGCAAGTTTTCGGTCGCTGAATTCTTTCTTCAGCATTTCTTCTTTGGAGTAGCCGGGCAGCGCTGCTCCCGATGAAATACGATGGGTATTGAATGCCAACTCCTGGGCGTGGAGGGTCCCAAAACAAAGGCAGGCGGCAATAACGAGCAGCAGACGATTCACAAACCGAAATTATAGATTTATCAACGCTGTACCTGATAAAATATTATTAAAAATCCTTCTCTGGTAGATTTTCTATCTTTGAGCAGTTCTTACATTTCAATTTTTGGTGATCGGTTACCGGTCTTATTAATCGCTTGATTATGTTAAAAGCAGGTATTTTAGGTGGTGGGCAGTTGGGTAGAATGTTGTTACAGGCAGCAGCTAATTATCCTGTTATTACCCATGTAATGGAAAAATCGGTGGATTGTCCTGCCGGTCATTTATGTCATCATTTTACGGCGGGCGATATTACAAATGAAGAGCAGGTATATGCTTTTGGTAAAGGGCTGGATGTATTGACCATAGAAATAGAAAGAGTGAATGTTGCTGCGTTAGAGCGGTTGCATGCGGAAGGTGTTCGCGTCGTTCCACATCCGGCAGTGATCAAAACCATTCAAAAGAAAATTACGCAGAAGGCCTTTTACGTTGAGCATAGTATCCCGACGCCTGAATATGTGATCACCCAAACGGCAGCCGAACTCTCCCGGTTAACAGATCGCCTCCCCGCTGTACATAAACTGAGTGAGGGAGGCTATGATGGCCGTGGGGTGCAGGTTTTACGGAAGCAGGAAGAACTATCGCTGGCATTTGACGCACCTGCTATCCTGGAAAAAATGATCGATATACGCCGTGAACTTTCTATGCTGGTGGCCTGCAGTGAGCAAGGTGAATTAGCTGTTTATCCTCCGGTGGAAATGATGGTCGATCCATACCTGAATCAATTAGATTATCAGATCTCACCGGCCATTCTACCTGATGAAGTTTATTGGAAAGCTGAAGCAATTGCGGTAAAAGTGGTACAATCTTTTAAAAGTGCTGGACTATTTGCCGTTGAACTGCTGGTTGATGCTAATCATGATGTTTGGGTGAATGAAACAGCGCCGCGCGTACACAACAGCGGACACCATACCATTGAGGGGAATTACAGTAGTCAATTTGATATGCTTTGGCGTATCCTATTGAATTATCCGCTGGGAAATACAGATCCCGTTCTAACAAGTGCCATGGTAAATCTGGTAGGGGCTGCTGATTTTTCCGGTAAAGCCATTTATGAAGGCCTGGAACAGGTATTATCAATGGACCATTGCTTTGTTCACATTTACGGCAAAGAAGAAACCAGACCGGGCAGAAAAATGGGCCATATTACTGTTATGCACAATGATCGCTCAGAATTACTGCACCTCTGCAATAAAATCAAGCATACGGTTCGGGTGATTGCACCAAAAGCCTAAAGCGCTTTGCTATCCTATCTGATCGCGATCAATCTTTTTTTGACATTCAGGCTCTTGATATAACCCAGACCGATAAGACTTTTTAATTGTAAGCCGGGTGATGTTTTGTTCGGACCAAACAGGCGAACATCATCATCATAGATCATATCAAGACTGTACGAAGCCGAGAAATTCTTGGCTACTTTCAGCGTGAGTTGATTCGTCATGAACAAATCGACATTACCCGGATTGTTTTTATAGTTCGAGAATAAATCCAAACGGGCTTTATAGACGATATTTTTCGAAAAGGCATTGTTATAATTCAGGGTTGCAAAAGCACCTACTTCACTTATGCTTTTAGCACCCTTCGCTACTCCATATGCACCTTTATCTGACAAGAATTTATTCATTACAAGGGTCGTACGCGAAGTGAGGGGTGATAAGAAGATAGAAAACTTATCATTCGGTTTATAATCAAGAC
>JBEIUM010000306.1:0-2214 GCA_040374385.1 Sediminibacterium sp.
AAGTAATTAAAATATTACAAGCATTGGTTAAAAAAGGGATTCGCGCAGTAACAGTCACATTATTACATTCCTACGCGAATCCTTCACATGAAAAAAAGATCGGTGAAATCATTCGCCGCCGTTTTCCTACGTTAGCATATTCCCTGAGCTCAGAAATCATGCCTGAGATCAGAGAATATGAAAGAACCAGTGCCACAGTTATGAATGCTTATGTGCAGCCCCTCACCGGTCATTACCTGGCTAAGCTGGAGACAATCCTCTCAACAGCCGGCTTCAAAGGTCAACTGCACATTATGAACTCCGCCGGCCGACTGACTACCATCGAAGGAGCTACCCATGCACCCATACAACTATTGGAAAGTGGTCCCGCTGGTGGTACCATGGCAGGTATTTTCTTTGGGGAACTACTGAAGAAAAAAAATCTTGTTGCTTTTGATATGGGTGGAACCACTGCCAAAGCCTCCATTATACGTAATGGCCAACCGGAGATCACCAATCATTTTGAGGCTGCCCGCGAAAAGAGATTTAAAAAGGGCAGTGGATTGCCTGTACGTATTCCGGTCATTGATATGATCGAGATTGGAGCCGGTGGCGGAAGTATTGCGCATATTAACCATTTGGGACTCCTGACCGTTGGTCCGGAGAGTGCCGCCTCTCAACCCGGACCTGCATGCTATAATCGTGGTGGGGAATTACCTACCGTTACCGATGCCGACCTGGTATTGGGATTTTTGAATGAAGGGTATTTTCTCGGCGGAACCATGCAACTCAGCAGAGAAAAAGCGCGAGCAGCTATTTTGAAGCACATTGCAGCGCCCTTGAAAATATCCATTGAAGAAGCTGCCTGGGGCATCCATCGTCTTGTGAATGAAAATATGGCGAGCGCTGCACGGGTGCACATCATTGAAAAAGGATTGGATCCAAGGTTGTTTTCGATGATGGCTTTTGGTGGTGCGGGACCAGTACATGCCTACCACGTAGCCCGTCAACTCAATGCACCCCAACTAATCGTACCTGCGGGCGCCGGTGTGTTAAGTGCCCTTGGATTTCTGGTGAGCCCTATAGCTACCGAAGAAATTACGAGTTATATCAGCACGCTACAGCAAATCAATTGGCAACATTTACAAAAAGTGTTGACAGGGATGACCGATAAGGGGAAGAAATTTCTTTTACAGGCGGGTGTGCCAGCTACTCGCATGAAAGTGAGCGTGGTGGCAGATATGCGATATGCCGGTCAAGGGCATGAAATCACCGTGCAACTTCCTGCCGGAAAATTATCAGGAGCAACCATACCAGCAATCACCCGGGCTTTTCAGACAGAATATCGACTGCGTTATGGAAGGGATATGACAGGAATTCCTATTGAAGCCGTCACCTGGCGCGTACTTGTGAGTGGACCCAGAACTTCGCTTCACCCCAAACAATCAGTGGTGGGAAAACATCACCACCCCCTCAAGGGAAAGCGAAAGGTTTTCTGGGGAAAACAATATATAGAAACACCGGTGTACGACAGATATCTGCTAACACCCGGCCAGCGCATACAGGGACCCTGTATCATTGAAGAATTTGAAAGTACGACGGTTGTTGGCAGCCATGGCACGGTTACAGCCGATCAATATAATAATCTGGTGATTGACTTATCATGAAAAAGCAGTTGATATTTATTTTGTCATGCTCTCTTTACGCGTCTGGCATTTTTGCCCAGTCGGCAAAAGAAATTCTGCAATGGGCAGTAGTTGCATCAGGTGGAAGTCTTTGGCAGCAACCCGAAAGCCTGGAATTACATGGCACCGCATTATTTACACCCTTTGGCAAAACAGACACTTCCCAACAAAAGCAACTGGATACCTATTCCATGTACCGCATTTTCCCGGGTGAAAATAAGGCAGCACACCAGGCAAATGGGAAGATTCGCTTCGATGCTGCTGCCGGCGGGGAAGTTTTCATGCAACTGATATTTGATGGCAGCAAAACACAAAATAAGCTGAGCGAAGCAGCACGCCCCTATCGCGAACATTTTTCCTGGAGTAATAATTTCGGTTTTGGAATCATACGCTTTGCCGACAGGGATTCGTTTCTGGTTGAGCGACTGACCGATGAACTGAACGATGGTATACCCTGTTATACCGTTCAGATCACTGATCCGAAAAAGATGATCACCGTATTTCAGATCGATAAAAAAAGTCACCTCATAAGGGGGGTAAGTTTTTCTAC
>JBEIUM010000040.1:0-15978 GCA_040374385.1 Sediminibacterium sp.
AAAGAGTTATCAGACCTTTTGTTTGGCCCTAATTCTCCCCTTAAAAACGAATTTACCGACCCTACCACCGGCGAATTTAATGCTGCCCGTGCCCGTCAGTTTATTGCTGAATCAAAGCGCAGCAAGAATGTAGAGCAAACAAGATTATTGAACACAGCATATATTAACCCGGCCGTTGACCGCCTCCTTCGAATTAAATATCAATCTTTATTATTACAAGGTTCTTATTTACCCAAATGGCTGGTTGAAAAACAACAGGCAGATAACAACAGCATCGCATCCATTTCGTACGTTTATTACCCATATACAGCCCTTCCGGATTCTTCAGTAAAGGTGAGTGATGATGATATTGCAGCTTATGTAAAAAAACATGCCAACGAATACCAGAAAGTGGATGAAACGCGCAACATTACTTATGTTGCTTTTAGTGCGGCTCCTTCTTCCAGCGACTCAGCCAATGTTTACAACGAGCTGACCGCATTGAAAGATAGTTTTGTTGCCAGTAAAGATCCGGGATTGTTCCTGGCAAAAAATACCTCAGCCCTACCATACTATAATAGCTATTTCAGCAAAAGCAGAATACAACAACCTAACAAAGACACACTGGTTCGGATTCCCGTTGGGCAAGTGTATGGACCCTATATTGATGGAGGAAATTATGTGTTGGCAAAAATGATTGCTACAAAAACATGGCCCGATAGTGCTAAAGTTCGGCACATTCTCATTGCTTTTAATGATTCCAGAACCGGAGAACTTAAAAGAAATGACAGCACGGCGATGCAATTAGCAGACAGCATCAGAAATGCCATCATCACAGGTGCCAGCTTTGATGCTTTGTGCACCCGGTATTCAGATGATCCCGGAAGCAAAGACAAAGGAGGCGTGTATGATTTCTTTCCACAGGGACAAATGGTAGCAGAGTTTAATGAATTTGCTTTTGATAAGCCGGTTGGAACAAAAGGGGTGGTAAAGACCGACTTTGGATATCACTATATGGAAGTACTGGGACAAAAAAATCCCAATCCGGCATATAAAATCGCTTACCTGGCGAAACCTATTCTGGCAGGAACAGAAACGGAAGCCGCCGCCTCAACCGCAGCAGCACAATTCATGGCAGCTGCTAAGAACGCTCGTCAGTTCTCCGATGAAGCAACTCGCCTTAAGAAACCACTACAAAGTGTTTCAGAGATCAGACAAAGCGATTATGTATTAGGAACTTTAGGACAATCCCGCACGATGGTGCGCTGGGTTTACCAAAACGGTGTTGGCGATATCTCTGAGCCAACCATTATCGGTGACCAGGTAATCGTTGCGCTCATCAATGGCATCTTCCCGAAGGGAACGATGGCGGTAGCGGAAGCAAAACCACTCGTTGAAAACCTCGTTCGCAATGAGAAAAAGGCGGAGGTAATTGTTTCTAAGAAGTTCAAAGGAACAACCCTTGCCGACATTTCTAAAAACAGCGAAGCTCCGGTGCAAAAAGCTGACACCCTGTTCTTCTCCGCTCCGTTCATCTCTGGTATAGGAAATGAACCTGCCGTTGTTGGAGCCGCCTTCAATAAATCACTGCTGGGAAAAACCAGCACGCCGATTCGTGGCACCACAGGTGTTTTTGCTATTCAACCCGAGTCTGCCGGAGCAAGACCCTCTATGCAGGATCAGGACAGCTTTAAGCAGAGTCTGCTACAAATGCTCCGTTCCGGGTCATTCCGTAGCCAGGATGCGTTGCGCAAGGCAGCGAAAATCAAAGACAATAGATTCCTGTTCAATTAATGAGCAACTGACATCATTAAATACGAGGCCCGGCACCACCGGGCCTTTATTTTTACCTATTGCGAAACATTTAGCCAGCAACAACCATTAATTTTGCACCATCAGCAGTAATATGGAAGAGCCATTTGTAAATAAAGTAGCAGAAAGTGGACTTATCACCCTTGATCCGGCGGAATTTTATCCGACCGAAAACATCCGGATTTTTGATCTGAAGGATCACCTGTTCATGGGCCTCATTCTGAAGGAAAAAGATTTTCGCGCTGCGCTACAAAGTACCGACTGGACAGTCTATCAGGATTGTGCTGTAGGAATCATTTGTTCCGCTGATGCCATCATCCCGCTCTGGGCTTATATGTTGGGGGCGTCTGCCCTCGAGCCGTATGCGAACTTTATCATAAAAGGAAATGAGGACCAGGTTCGAGAGGCCCTCTTTCTTCGCAACATTTCCGACATCAATCCGAAGGATTATTCCGGTCAGCGAGTTGTTGTGAAGGGCTGTGGCGAGAAGACCATATCCGAAGCAATCTATGTTGCAATCACGCAACGACTGCGCCCGGAAGTGAAAAGTATCTTCTTCGGTGAGCCTTGCAGTACCGTTCCTGTCTACAAGAAAAAATAAAGCAGCGGTGCTTATTTCGTACGCGTAGTTGCGTCTACGAACCTTGTATCATAATCTTCCCGGATGGTGCCTAGCACCCTGTCCCAGAACAGAAAGTACAAACCATAATTTCCCTTGAAGTATTGATGGTGCTGGTTGTGATTCACGGAGGTGTTGATCCACTTGCCAATGCGGGTCTTGTGAAAACCCTTGGGATACAATTCATACCCAAGATGACCGTATACGTTATATACAATCATCATCAGGAAAAACAGCATCAGGTGGGTTTTATGAATCGGTACCGTAAATAAAAATATTACAACGATTCCGACTTCGACCAAAGCCTCCAGCGGGTGAAAGGCATAAGCAGCCCAGGGACTAGGATTCGTCGATTTATGATGTACGAGATGAAAAAGATTAAATAATTTTTTATGGTGCATCACCCGGTGTGCGAAGTAAAAATAGGTATCGTGCATCACAAACAATATGGGGAAGAGCAAAAAGTAATATGTCCAGCCATACTCGGCTATTTCAGCATAGCGGGTGGTATACTTTGCAATGGAGGGAATCGCAATGAGCGGATAGGTGACCGTGGCGAAAATGAAAATCGTCAGCATGGAGTAGGCAAACTCGCGCAGATAATCCTTATTCTCCGGAAAGCGCAGCTGAATTTTTTTATATAACCACTTGCGGCGGAACATAACATAAAACAACACGAAGGCGAGTCCGGCGAAAAAACTGTAGCGCCCTCCAATCAGCCATATCTGCTTAAAATAGAATTCCCAATTCATGCCGCAAAGATAGTTTCGTATAAAACGCGCAGGCTGGGCAAATGGTTAAAAATTACTCATATATTTTTCTAAGGAGGCAAGCGCTTGTCGCTGTACCCTTTTGTGCAGAAAGTTCGTCCACCCCAATAGCCAGCCCTTCCATCCCAGCGCCTGGCGACACCAGCGATAGAGGTCGAAGGCGTCGGTGTGCTCTGTGATTAGCCCATCCCGGAGGCGCATGTGCGCCTTAACCTTATTAACCACCGGGTTTCCGGTACCCGTAAAAACATAGCGAGCCTCCCATTCGCAGGTGGCATACTCTTCATCTAACAAGTCAATTTTGCCGATAGAAATTGTCAGATCTTTACCCCGTTTGCAAAGCATTTCCCACATTTTTCTCACCTCCTCTCCTTCCAGCCATCCAAACACGGGGTCGCTGAAAACAATGTTTTCGTCATAGCAGCGCCCCATCTCTGCGCTGTCCTTGTTTTGAAAAGCCGTGTAAAACCGTCTGATGGTTGCTTCGTTTGCTTGCATATAAAAGGATTAGTGTGCTTCCAGCCAGTTGTGGCCCGCCCCCAGCGCCGCCTCAACGGGCACGCCATTTGGTAAAACCAGCGCCTCTCTCATGCCCGACAAGATCAGCGGCTTCAGCGATTCGAGTTCTTCCTCCACCGCGTCGAATACCAATTCGTCGTGTACCTGTAAGATCATCGCCGATTTCATGCGGCGCTGTTTCATCTCACGGTGTATGCTGATCATTGCCAGCTTAATCATGTCGGCCGCGGTTCCTTGAATGGGCGAGTTGATTGCGTTGCGTTCAGCAAATCCTCGCACGGTAAAGTTGGCGGAGTTGATGTCTTTGAGCCAGCGCTTTCTACCCATCAGCGTTTCAACATATCCATTCTTTTGGGCATATTGTACCACATCATCCATGTAGCGGGTGATACCGGAAAACTCTTTCTTATAATTATCAATGATTTCTTTTGCTTCTGTTTTGGAAATGCCCAGATTTTCTGCTAAACCGAAAGCACCCTGTCCGTAGATGATACCGAAGTTTACGCTCTTGGCCTTATAGCGCATCTCTTTGGTCACTTCTGTCTCGGCTACTCCAAATACCCGCGCGGCTGTTGCTGTGTGAATGTCTTTCCCCAGGCGAAATGCGTCACACATGTTGGCGTCGCCGCTCATAGAAGCAACAATGCGCAGCTCTATTTGAGAGTAGTCGGCGCTGACCAACACACGCCCCTCTCCGCGCGGAATAAACGCCTTTCTGATTTCCCGTCCGCGGTCGCTGCGAATCGGAATATTTTGCAAGTTCGGGTTGTTGCTGCTGAGTCGCCCCGTTACCGCTACCGCCTGCGCATATGAAGTGTGTACGCGCCCGGTTTTGCTGTTGATCATTTCCGGTAAGGCGTCTACATAGGTGCTCCGCAGTTTTGTAAGCTCGCGGAAGCTTAAAATATCTGCGACGATGGGGTTTTGGGCTGCCAGCTTCTGTAATACATCTTCCCCCGTTGCATATTGTCCCGTCTTGGTTTTTTTGGCTTTCGGATCTACTTGCAGCTTTTCAAACAACACTTCCCCGAGTTGCTTAGGCGAAGCCAGGTTAAAGCGCACGCCCGCTTGTTTGTAGACAGACTCCTCACATTTTTTTGCTTCTGTTTCGAGTAAGCGGCTGTATTCGTTCAGGAAAGGCACGTCGATACGAACGCCTTCAAACTCCATATCCGTCAGCACGCGCACCAGCGGGTTTTCTACCTCGCTGAACACGCGCTCTACTTTTTTTGAAGAGAGCTCGGGAACAAAGACACCCTTGAGTTGAAGCGTAATGTCAGCGTCTTCCACTGCGTACTCTTTCACCTTTTCTGTATCAACATCGCGCATGCTTCCCTGCATCTTCCCCTTCTTTCCAATCAGCTCTTCAATGTGCACCGGCTCATAACCAAGGTAGCGCGCGCTGAGATAGTCCATGCTTCTGCGACCCTCCGGATCAATGAGATAATGTGCCAGCATCGTATCAAAAATCTGCCCCTTGGGCTCTATGCCCAACCACTTTAATACCAGCAGATCATATTTAAGGTTATGTCCTACCCAGGTAACATCCGTGCGATCAAAAAGCGGACGAATTATGTCGAGCGTTTCTTCCAGCGCTTCTTTTTTTGGAGAAC
Source organism: Sediminibacterium sp. (assembly GCA_040374385.1). GTDB lineage: Bacteria > Bacteroidota > Bacteroidia > Chitinophagales > Chitinophagaceae > Sediminibacterium. The sequence goes on from JBEIUM010000040.1 coordinate 5,313, forward strand.
AGGGAATATAATAGCCCTCGCCCTTTTTGTAGGAAAAGCTCATGCCCACGATTTCTGCCTCATTCGCATCGAGCTCTGTGGTTTCAGTGTCGAAGCAGATTTCTTTTACCGAAGACAGTTCAGTTATCAGTCCATGCAATGCCTCTTTGTTTTCTATCAGCGTATAATGGTGTTGGGTGTTGTGGATGTTTTTCTCTGCCAACAAACCTTGTCCCGTTTCTGCTGCCGCCTCTTTTTTGGTGCTGACGCTTTCGGTGACCTCCCCAAACAGATTCGTTTGAACCGCTTTTGGCGCCGTTTGAAAGGCGTTGAAGGTGTCGCCCAAAATTCTTTTTCCCAGCGTCTTGAATTCCAGTTCGGTGAAGATTTCGGTTAGCAGCTCTTTGTTCCAGTCCTTCAGTCGATAATCTTCTTCGTGAAAGGCAACCGGCACGTTGGTAATGATGGTTGCCAGTTTTTTGCTCATGATGGCATCTTCTTTTCCCTTGCGTACTTTCTCTCCCAGGGCGCCCTTGATTTCGTCTGCGTGTGCCAATGCGTTTTCGAGGGTGTCGTATTCTTTCAGCAACTTGGCGGCCGTTTTTTCTCCAATACCGGCGATGCCGGGAATGTTATCAACCGCATCGCCCATGAGGCCGAGCATATCTATCACCTGCTCTACCCTTTTAATGTCCCATTTTTCGCAGATTTTTTCTGCTGTGAGAATTTCTTCTGCGCCGCCGGCAGAGGCAGGCTTATATATATATACATGTGGGTGAATCAACAACTGTCCGTAATCTTTGTCGGATGTGACCATATAAACATGATAGCCCAGATCGGCAGCCTGCCAGGCAACGGTGCCAATCACGTCATCTGCTTCATAGCCATCCAGCTCAACAACAGGAATATTGAAGCCCTGAATAATTTTTTTGATATCGGGCAAGGAGTCCAGCAGATCTTCGGGGGCCTCTTGCCGATTCGCTTTATAGTTTGCAAAGTCGGTATGTCTTTCAGTGGGAGCATGCGTATCAAAACAGACCGCGAGGTGGGTGGGCTTTTCTTTGTTGATGAGCTCGAACAGGGTGTTGGTGAACCCGAATTGGGCATTGGTGTTTTTGCCGCGCGAGGTGATGCGCGGGGCGCGAATCAGCGCATAGTAAGCCCGATATACCAGCGCCAGGGCGTCTAACAGGAACAACTTTTTTTCCATGCCTTAAAGGTAATGAAAGGAGTGGACTGTCTCGGCGCCAGCGGAATAAAAAGCAGCAAGCCGCACGATGAGGCGCGGCTTGCTAGTTGTCACCAGGCGAACGGCGAAATCTTTTACTTCAGGGAATATTTGTGTTTATATCTTTCGTAGAGTTGTCTTTGTTTGTTGTCGAGACTCACCTGACGACCCTGTATCAGGATGTTTGTTACTGTGCTGGTTCTTACATCCAGCAGATCTCCTTCGCTCACTACAATGTTTGCGTCTTTTCCGGCTTCCAGGCTACCCGTTTTTTGATCAATGCCTAAGATCTTTGCGGCATTCAGTGTAACGGCGCTCAGCGCCTCTTCTTTGGTCAGCCCAAAGGTGGCTGCAATACCGGCGTTGTATGAAAGGTTCCTGTAGCGCGTATTGGCGTCGTCATCGTTGATGCAAAAGAGTACACCCGCTTTTTGCAGCGCTGCCGGTGTTTTAAACGGCTGGTCGATGTCATCGTCTTCGAGCGCCGGTAAGTTGAGGCACTGATCGAGGATGACTGCAATGTTATTGGCTTTGAGTAGCGCTGCCATTTGAAAGCTCTCGCTGCCGCCAACGATTACAACGTCCACGCCGAATTCTTTGGCAAAGTCAATGGCTATCAGCATTTGCTTTACCTGATCACCGTGCACGAATAATTTTTGCTTCTTTTCCATCAGCGGGCGCATGGCTTCGAGCTTGAGATTGATCGCACTATGAACGGGTTCTTGCAGATAGGCTTTGCTTGACGGAAAAAGGACTTGATTTCTTCTACCTTTTCAGCAGCTGAATTACCGCCCGCATCGCCACCACCGGCTCCGGGAAATCCGGGAAAGCCCCCAAAACGACGCCCGCCACCGCGGCTGATGAAGCTGGGCAGATTAATATGCATCCCGCCATCTGTATGGTAGGCCGCATCTTCCCAATTCCAGGCATCGAGCTGAACAACAGAAGAACTGCCGCTGATAACACCGCCCTGGGGTGCTACGTTTGCGAGCAGAATACCATTGCTGCGCAATACGGCCGGCACGCGCGAGTCGGTATTGTAGGCAACGATGGATCTGATATTGCTGTTGAATTCACCCAGCTCGGTATAGTCGTTGCTGGCACGAACGCCGTTGGCAATTTCTTTCAATCCGATATCAGTGTTGGCAAGGATCAAACCCGGATAAACATGTTTGCCGGCTGCGTCAATCACGCGGTCATTGTTGCCGGGGGTAACAGTACCGGCGCCTACAGAAATAATTTTTCCGTCGCCGACAACTACGTTGCCTTTTTCAATTACGGTTCCATTGCCTACGTGGATGGTACCATTTGTAATGAAGGTCTTTCCCTTAAATGCTTGTGCGGGATAGATCACTTCCTGGGCCATTGCCGGAAGCAGTAGACAGCTTAACCAGCATGCACTTATAAACTTTTTCATACACATTCTTTTATAGATGTTCTGCTGCAGGCAGCAGATGATTATTGTTGTGATTGGATGTCTTCGGCGTCGATGGTGAATATGCCGTCTTTGTGCTCGTGATCGCCACAGCCCAGCAATATCTGCCAGCTTGGTTCAGCAGGCCGCGTAGGACCACCGGCCCTTTTTTCACCAATCATTTTTTGTGTCAGGCGGAAGCGCTCAGCAGCAATCCGCTTGCGCTGCTCTGCATCTTTCTCGCGATCGAAATAAACGATACCATCAACAATTGTTTTTTCTGCCTTGGCATATATGCTCAGCGGATGATCGCTCCAGATCACAACATCTGCGTCCTTGCCCGCTTTCAGGCTTCCCACGCGGTTGTCTACGTGCAGCGCCTTCGCCGGATTGAGCGTTACCATCTTTAAAGCATCTTCTTCGGCTACACCACCATAGCGAACCGCCTTACCGGCTTCCTGGTTCAGGCGTCGCGCCATTTCCGCATCATCAGAGTTGATACAAACATTCAATCCCACTTTCTGCATGATTGCCGCATTGTATGCATTGGCGTCGGCTACTTCCACCTTATAATACCACCAGTCAGAGAAAGTAGAAGCGTTCGATCCATGTGCTTTCATTTTATCTGCTACCTTATATCCTTCCATAATGTGGGTGAACGTGTTGAAGGTCACGCCGAATTTTTCACCCACCCGCATGGCAGCGGTGATCTCGCTTTGCACGTAAGAGTGACAGGTGATGAAGCGCTTTTTGTTGAGAATTTCTACCAGGGCATCCAGTTCGATATCTCTGCGCGTGGTCGCCGGATTTGCTTTCATTGCTTTTTCATAATCCTGTGCACGCGTGAATGCGTCGGTTAAAATTTGTTCCACGCCCATGCGCGTATCGGGGAAGCGGTTGTTATTAATGGATGTCGCGCGCTTAACATTTTCGCCCAGGGCGAACTTAATAAACGGATCCCAATCCTTGAACATTAGGTCGTCGGCATTCGCGCCCCAGCGCAACTTGATAAGCTGTGTTTGTCCGCCAATCGTATTGGCAGAGCCATGCAGGATATGCGAAGAAGTAACGCCACCGCTGAGTTGTCTATATATATTAATATCTTCCGGATTCAGGTTATCGGCAATGCGCGCTTCAGAGGTAACGGACTGTCCGCCCTCGTTAATGGAAGCAGCCGCAATGTGTGAATGTTCGTCTATCACGCCAGCGGTCACATGTTTGCCGGTGGCATCGATGATGCGCACACCATCCTCGCGGAGATTTTTGCCCACTTTCACAATCCTTCCGTTCTTGATTAATACATCGGCGCCCTCCAGCTTCCCTTCTTTTTCATTCGTCCATACGGTGGCGTTTTTGATCAAGATGTTTTCTTGTTTGGGGGCTTCTTCCCAGCCATAGCCATTGAAAGGGTATTGTACCTTCCCTGTCCGACCCGCAAACGAGGGCCTTCTTCTTGAGCTATCACTTCCGGCTGCTGTTGCAGCCGCGCCTGTCCAGGTCGCCGTCCAGGTTACTTTGTTGCCAGCCGTATCTTCACCCATTCCGTTCCAGGTGTTGCCATTGGCAACGCCACTCAGTCGATAGGTGGCGGGTACGCGGCCCATGCCACCACCACCCGCTCTTCTGGGAGGCTGTGTGGCGAAGCTCAGTTTTACCAGCTTCCCATCGTGGCTGAATTTTCCGGTGAGCGTATCTTTCCCAATTACATTGGCCGCTGCTGCACTCTTTACATCAAGCGTATAGTTGCTAGTACCGCCTTCGCCGGTAATGGTCAGCGCATACACGCCTTTCACATCGCTCCACGCATCTTCTTTCACGCCATATTTATTGCCTTGTACCCAGTTTTGCAGAATAGTTGTTTTCTCTGCGAATACCGGTCCGCTGGTAATGATGAAGTTCGCGAGCTTGCCTGCTTCGAGACTGCCTACTTTATCATAGATACCCAATAAAGAGGCAGGTGTTTTAGTCAACGCATCCATTGCCTTGTTTTCGCTCAAGCCTGCTTCGATGGCTTTGCGGAGGTTGCTGTAAAATGTTTTCGGGTCTCTGAGGTCTGCAACGGTGAGGCAAAAGCTGATGCCTGCTTTTTCCAGCGCTGCCGGATTGCCGGGCGCCATTTCCCAGTGCTTCATATCTGCAACCGAAACGGCACGCGCATCGATGGGGTCTTCCACATCCATAGCGGCAGGAAAATTCAAAGTAAGGATCATCGGCGACTGCAAGGCCGCGATGTCTGCGATGCGCTGGTATTCGTTGCCGCCCCCTTTGATGATATATTTCACGCCAAACTCTGCAGCAATTTTAGCCGCCCGAACATCATTCCATTTGTCTTCGGCCTCAAAAATTTGTGGCAATCCCTGCAGCTCATTCCAGGCTTTCAGGGAATGATTCAGGCCCTCGCGCGCTGCATTGTTTTTATACCATTGTGCGTCGAGATAGGTTTGACGCAACAGGGCGATGCTGCCCATGATGCTGCTGGGATAGCTTTGTTGTGAGCTTCCTTTATTAAAAGAATAATGGGCTGCTGCGCGGTCTTTTACTATGACGCTGTTTTCTCTTTCGCTTGCGAGCGTCACAACGGCCCCGCTGCCACGCGCTATTCCGTCTTTGCTATGTGTGAGTACGGTACCGAAGCCCAGCTCTCGCCAAACTTTTGCTTTGCCGTCGTCGGCGACGAAGATTCTGGCGGCATCGGTTTCCGGCCGAATGGCCTGGTTCCAGCCATAGGCGCCTTTTGTGTTAGAGGTAATTTGTGAGGGAGCATTGAAGTTAAATGCTGCCCGTAGGGCTGCCGGATCTCTTTGTGTTCCCGGAATACCATAGTCCGTATAAATGTCAATGAACGAAGGATAAATGTATTTGTCCTTACAGTCGATCACCACCGCATCTTTTGGCAGCGCAACACCCTGTGAGCCTACGGCTACAATTTTTCCATCCCGAATAACAAGGGTGGCATTGGTGAGCGTGGTGCCCGACTCTTTTACAATGGTGGCGTTGGTAAACGCATAGCATTTTTCCCTGCCATCGGCAACGCCGTTAACGGGGAAGGTTTCTTGCGCCTGCAGCTGGCGGCCGAACAGCAGCGACAACAGCAGGGGCAGTGTTTTTTTAAGCATAAGGAACGATTTGGGTAACACTAAAGCTAACCATTTCGTTGGAAGAGAAAAAGCAACGGCAACAAATTCGGTGAAAACACCTATTTTTCGGATGAACCGGAACCCTTACATTTTACCAGCATCTACGTCTTTGATGAAACTAATCAGCCCGGGAAAATAATGTGGCTGATCGTCCCACATCGAGCAATGGCTTCCGTTCGGACAGTAAAGGTAGCGGCCCTTCTGCACCTGTGTTGACATCCACTTCATGTGTTCGGGGTCCATGGTGTCATGTTGTCCGCCAATGGTGAGCGTGGGAACTTTGATTTTGGGCAGGTCTTTGCTTCTGTCCCAATTGAGCAATCTTCCGCTGGCGCCAAACTCGGAGGGCCCCTGCATCATCACATATATCTCTTGGTTGATGTGTGAAAAAGAACGGGTTACCGGTTCCGGCCAGGGCAGAGCGCGACAGAGGTGTTTCTCATAATAGTTTGGTACGAGAATCTCCATATAGCGTGGATGCGTATATTGTTTTTTAGCTTCCATCAAGCGAATGGTGTCTACAATTTTTGGATCCATTTGCTTGGCGAGCACGTTGTTGGCATACTTCACATACTCCGGAATGCTACTCACCATATTGCTGATCACGAGTCCCTTCATGTTGTCCTGGTACTTGAGCGCATATTCCAGTGCGAGGATACCGCCCCAGCTGTGCCCGAGCACATAAAAGTTGTCTTTGTTCAGCCCCAGCGCTTTTCTTACTTGTTCTACTTCTTCCACAAATCGCTCGGTTGTCCAGAGGCTGCTGTCGGTGGGGTGGTCGCTCAGCATTGAGCCCAGCTGATCGTATTCATAAAACTCAAATCCCTCCTTCGGGAAGAAGCTTTCAAAACTTTCGAAGCCTTCATGCGTGCCACCCGGCCCACCATGTAACAATAAAACTTTGATCTTCGGATTGTTGCCAAACTTTTTTGTCCATACGTTGAACTTGCCAACCGGCGTTTCGATGGGAATCATCTTTACGCCGCCCGATTGAACGCCGCTATCGGTAATGGCATGGTACTCCGCCAGCGTGGGTGTCTGGCTGTCGGTCCTGTTGTTACAGGCAACAACGGTTAAGAAAAGCGCCGGCAGTAAGAATAGTTTTTTCATATAAGCAGGGGTTATTTTTTTCTGAACCGCGCGAGCGGATCGTATTTGATTTTTATCTTTCCTTCTTTGTCGGCTGTAGCACGAAGAAAAACGCTCATGCCGCCTTTTGTATCTCCGCTGATGAACTCGGGTCGCGCCTCCTCCTCTCTTTTCTTCAGGTTCTTCAGCGGCACTTGTATACTAATATCGGTATTATTATTGAAACCATAGAAGCCCTCAAGGAAGAGCGAGAGCACCGAAGAATTAATAGCCATCCGGTCAATGGTAATGCCTCCGTTTTCCAGCCGAAGGTTGTTGCGGATTTCTGCAAACTGAACATGGGCGAAGTTGCGGTTTTTAAAAGCCGCCTTTTGCAGACTCAATAAGGGAGGAAAGTTTATTAACGCCCCATTTTTGATGGAAAAAAAGGCCGAGCCGCCAATGGTACTTAGGTTGGGTTCGCCCTTGCCATTGGTCATCACGCTATACCGACCACTAGCGTTGAGCTTACCCTGTATATTATTATACCCCAGCTCGCTGATGCCAAAGTTTTCAAAAGCATAGAATGTTTTTCTGGCGTCAACATTTTTTAGGCTTAGGGTGCTAGTGAACTTCATTTTGTTGGGTGACAGCTCTTGAATATTCGCCGTTACCAGCACGCTTCCGTCGCCGTGTTGCAGACTTGCTTTTGTAACTGCCCAGGTGTTTCCCTCCATCACAATGTCGGCGGCAAAGTTGCGGGCATCCATCCTTTTCAGTTGTAATCGATCAGCACGCAGCGAGGCGCTAACCTTTCCGGAGGATAGCAGGTGGTCAATGTTGTCTATGGTGCCGGCGAGCTTTGTCTTTTTTGATTTCATAGCGGGCGCCGTTTCCAACTTGCGTTTCAAAACAGCTTGTATACTATTAAGGTTGATTATCGGCGCATATATGTTCCAGTTTAAAGAAACAGGCACGTGGTCATCGCTTAACAGCGACAATACATTGTTTGCCTGTCCTTTCATAAATATCGGGTTGTTTGCCAGTACGGCATGCATGCTGTCAACAATCAGGTTGGCATTGTCGAAACGAAAGCCACCCCGGCAATTTTTCAAGCGAGCTTGTGGACCGACGAGCAGGAGCTCGCCATGGCGGAAGCGAAGGAAGCCGCGAAGGGTGCTATTTTTAGAGCTGATACTGTCGGTTCGGCCATCATAGGTTAATTCTGCCTCGCCTTCACCGCGTTCGAATTGTAGCGTTTTTGATTGCAGCGCAGAATTGAGTTCTTGAAGCGGGAAGGTAGACTTTACGCGGAGTTCCAGCAGGGGCCTTGTCAGGTTCGTGACTTTCAGCTCTTTGATGTTCAGTGGCAAGCCTTCCCAAACGCCATTCATTTCCTTTATATAGATATGTGAGTTTTCGTCGGTATATCCGTTACCGGCTACCACCTCATTTAGGTATTCTCCATTGAAGCTGCAGTTGCTCATGTTGAGCCACTTAGTAGCTATCATATTATCCTTTGTGGTAAAATGCACGTGTACACGGGGATCGCCGCCAGACAGGCTGCCCGCAAGCCGAGCATCCACATCGATTGGCATCTTTACATCCGCCAGGCTAATTGCCTTAGCAATCTTTGGCGTTAACAGTGATCGGGCAAAGTTGACGAGCAGTTGCTGGCTGGTAATATGCAAGTCGAATTTACTTTCTGAGCCCAGCCAAAAATTTCCTGAAAAGTTGAAAGGTTGTTCGCCAATAACCAGTGGCACGTTGTTCAACAAGAGTCGTGGTTCTTTATAGTTTAAACGGAGCGCATATTCCCCCCGCAAACGCTGCTTGTCTAAAAAATTCCCATTCTTCTTTTTAAAGGCAATGCCACCAATATGTAAGTCCTTTTTAACTTTCACGTCAAACAGGTCGCCGGACTGCTTGACATGCGCGTCGAGTGTCTTAATGGACACATCGTACCACTTGTCCCCGATGGCGTCTTCGAGGTGTAATGAAAAATCTTCCACGAGCACCCAGTCCAACAGATGCTTGGTTGCCTGGTCTATTTCTGTTTCGGGCGGCGGTGCAGCAGATTTTTTTAGGAGATGGCTGTTGCTGTAGCCGGATGAATCGGTAAAAACATATAGGCCACCTCTTCTGATGGTCAGCTTGTTTATTAATAATTTTCCGCTTAGCAGCGAGGGTGTGCTCAGACGGACAAACAAATTTTCTGCGGACAGCAGGGCATGACCATGTTTTTTATAAAGCGAGTCGGTTACGCGCACATTCATCAGTCGAATGGAAAGACTTGGAAAATGGCGGAAGAAAGTTACATTCAGGTCTTCTATTGAAACGTCGCCATTTATTTTCTGGCGTATTGCTGTGATGGCTTTCGCTGTCAGTTCTTTTTTATGGCCATTAACGTAAACGGTCAGTCCCATAAAAAGCAGCAGCAACAGCAGGAATGCTGTAACGGTCAGTCCAATCAACCATTTGGCCAGCTTCTTCAAAACGAAAGTTTTAATAAATATAGCAAGAGCGATTCAAAACTCAGCGACCCATGTATACCAGCAATATTTGAACATCGCTTGGGTTTACGCCACTGATTCTGCTGGCTTGTCCCAGGGTGGCTGGACGAAGCTTCTTGAATTTTTGTGTTGCCTCGTTTGAGAGTGCGGGTATGCGATCGTAATCCAGGTGTCCCGGTATGGCAAGGGTATCGAGTTGACTTAGTTTTTGCGCCATCTCTTCTTCCTTCTCAATATAGCGGGCATATTTTATTTGTATTTCTGCTTGCTCCAGTGAATCGCTGGATATGCCGTCGAGTTTCAATTGGATGTTTGTGTCTGCTGCCATTAGGCCTGGAAGCGACACGCCGGGGCGCAAGAGAATTTTTCCCAGTTTCTGTTTTTCTGTGATGGGCGCCGAGGACAGTGTTTCCAGATGAGGGTTGATGGTTGCTGGTTCAAGTGATTCTGTATGGCAGGCGTCTGCTACAATTGCCACTTCTGCTTTTTTCTTTTCAAGGGCGCGCATGCGATCTTCGCCAGCGAGTCCAAGGCGGTGCGAGCGCTCTGTCAGTCGCCAGTCGGCATTGTCTTGTCGCAACAGTGTTCTGAATTCTGCGCGGCTGGTGAACATACGATAGGGCTCATCAGTTCCCTTGCTGATGAGGTCATCGATCAGCACTCCGATGTAGGCTTCATTGCGACTTAAGATAAGTGGTGCTTCTTCTCTAACATAAAGGTGTGCGTTGATGCCTGCCATCAGACCCTGACAAGCAGCTTCTTCATAACCTGTGGTGCCGTTGATTTGTCCGGCAAAGAAGAGTCCGCTGATGATGCGCGTTTCCAGGGAGTATTTTAATTGTGTTGGAGGGAAGTAATCGTATTCGATCGCATACCCGGGGCGGAAGAGGCGCACCTGCTCAAAGCCCGGCACCATACGAAGCGCTTCGTACTGAACTTCTTCCGGCAGGGAGGTGGAGAAGCCGTTGACATATATTTCTACCGTATTCCATCCTTCCGGTTCTACGAAGAGCTGGTGTCTTTCGCGATCAGCGAAGCGGTTGATTTTATCTTCGATGCTGGGGCAGTAGCGGGGTCCAACGCCGTCGATGCGACCTTGAAACATCGGACTTCGGTCGAAGCCGGTTTTCAGAATGTCGTGAACGGTTGAGTTGGTATAAGAGATATGGCAGCTCAGCTGTGCTTCCGGGCGGATTTTTTGTATGGGCGCGAATGAAAAGCCCACGATGCTGTCGTCTCCTTTCTGCTCCTCCATTTTGGAGTAGTCCAGGCTTCTGCCGTCAACCCTTGGCGGTGTACCCGTTTTGAGTCGGTCGCTTTCAAAGCC